>JBLMXM010000386.1:0-9873 GCA_050257775.1 Hyphomicrobiales bacterium | reverse complement strand
TGGTCGAAATCGCTTTTCATCTTGAAAAGCGCGTCTTTCATCTCCACTTCGGCTTCTTTGAGAAGGGTCTCGGCCTTATGTTCGGACTCCTCGATGATTCGGGACGCCTGTTTCTCGGCCGCCTTCACCTTCTGTGATACAATTCTGCCCTTCACCCAAAATGCGACGATAAAGCCGGCAATCACGCCGACGATTCCAAGTAAAATGCCTTCAGTCATATAGTTAGGTCTCCCAGGGGCCAGTGAGGCCCGCTCGCAAGAAGAATAGTTCGCCGCGCGCCCGGGGTTCACGCACGGAACAGATGGTCGGTCTTCGAAATGAAATCCAGTATCAAGGTCGCTGGTCGGTCCGTTTCAGACCTGCCATGTTCCGTGGCCGCGGAACCGGTGACCAGATAGGGGAGGGGAGACTAGGAGTCGGTTTTTCGGATGGTCATCCATAATGACGAAAGGTCTGTAATTGAAACAACCCCTCGTCAAGCATACGGTTTAACGCCTCGCATCGCTCTGCCATTCGATCGGCGAAATCGCCACTGTTTTTCGTCAACTGAACGATTTGGTTGGCAATATTAAGCGCAGCGAGAATTAAAATCGTTAAATTGGGAATATGAGTGGATGGGCCTGTTGCCTGATCTTGAACCTTCTTCACTTCGCGCGCCAGCAGATCAGCAACCTCATTGGCCTTGGCAACCTCCGTGTCGGCCTTGAACGTGTAAGGTTGCCCGAAAAGCTCTATGGTTACCATGTTTTCCAAAAAACACGCTCCAACCGTTTCCCCGCTGCTCTCACATCAGCAACGGGTCACTCCCTCAAGCTTGGCCAGCAAATTGTCGATTTTGGATCGGATAAACGCCTTTTCTTCGCCATGACGTTTCTCCGATTCATCCTTCAGGTGAAGTTCCTCCTCTAGTTGCTTGATCTTGTGCTGAAGCTCCAGATTGGCGGCCTGCAGGGACTTGGAAATCTCGATGAGTTTTTCAACTTTTTTTTCGATTGCAGCGAATTGATCCAACAACGCATCACTGTCCAATGACTTCGAGCCTCTCTGCAAGCTGACGTATTTAATCTGTAAAATATCAAAAAGTCAAGAAAATATCAAAAGAGAAAGTGCCTATAATGCCTAAAATACCTATCCAAAATTTAAGAGCGGTTGTTACTCATAACTCACAACTCGTTGCTCGTTACTCGTTACTTATTTGTCGCTCCTTCAATATTGCCTCCACCCGGGCCAGGTCATCGGGCGTGTTGATGCCCAAGATCTCCCGCGGGTCATGGCCGTGACAGACTCCGATGTTGCGGCCCATGTCGTAGCCGATGCCGATGATGTCCGTCAGGTAATACTCGCCTTGGACATTTCTGCGGTTCAGTTGCGGCAGGGCTTCCGCCAGAAAGCTGCGCTTAAGGCAATAAATACCCGAATTGATGGTCTTGATGGCCCGCTGGGCGTCCGTGGCATCACCTTCCTCGACGATTCCGCAAATCTGCTGGTGATGATCGAGCAAAACCCGGCCATACCCAAAGGGATTGTCCACGTCTACGGCCAGAAGCGTGGCGTCGCGTTGCGCCCCCTTGTGATCGGCGATCAGATCGTTCAAAGTTGCTTCGCTGACAAGCGGCACATCTCCGCACAGCACCAGGACCTGCCCGCATTCCGCCGGCATTTGGGGAAGGGCGCACATCACCGCGTGCCCCGTGCCCAGTTGCTGATGCTGGTGAACGAAGATCGCCTCGACCGCCCGGGAGATCGCGCGGCGCACCTCATCCGCCTGGTGACCCACCACCACGACAACAGCATTGCCGGCGATTTTGCGCGCGGTCTCGACGACATACTCCACCATGGGCCTTCCCAAGACCTCATGCAACACCTTGGCCTTCGGCGACTTCATGCGTTTGCCGAGCCCGGCGGCCAAAATAACCACTGCGATGCACCGATCCATGCCTGCCTCTGGATAACTGTTCTCAAAAAAACCAGAGGGCGAATCCTTTAGGGATTGCCCTCTGGGGAAAATTCGTAGGAATGCCAAACGACCGGCGGAACGTCATCAATGTTGCGGCTGGTGCTCAGCGATCCGCAGCCGCATCAGCGCCCGCTGGAGGGCGGCTTGTGCCCGCACAAAATCGATCTCCTCTTTGCTCCGCTGTTCGGCCAGCCGCTTCTGCGCCCGTTCCAGCGCGGCGCGCGCCCGTTCGATGTCGATATCCCGGCGCCGTTCGGCCGATTCGGCCAGAACCGTGACCCGGTCGGGCAACGCTTCGGCGAATCCCCCGCTGACGAAGACCAGGTGTTCGGTGCCCTGCGCATCGGTGTACCGCACGGCGCCGGCTTTGAGGGCCGTGAGAAAGGGAGTGTGCCCGATCAGCACGCCGAACTCGCCCAGCACTCCCGGTGACATCACGATCTGGGCATCCTCGCTGACGACAATCTTCTCGGGCGTGACGATTTCCAGTCTGATAGGTCCAGCCATAGCGTCCCCTCGGATTTATTCGGCGGATGCCATTTCTTTTGCGGCCGCCACGACCTCTTCGATGCCGCCCTTCATGTAGAAGGCCTGCTCGGGAATGTCGTCGTGCTTGCCTTCGCAGATCTCCTTGAACCCGCGGATCGTGTCCTCGATCTTGACATATTTACCGGACTTCCCGGTAAACGTCTCGGCCACGTGGAACGGCTGGGAGAGGAACCGCTGGATCTTGCGCGCCCGGGCCACAGTGATCTTGTCTTCGTCGGAGAGTTCCTCCATCCCGAGGATGGCAATGATGTCCTGGAGCTCCTTATACTTCTGCAGAATCTGCTGCACGGTGCGCGCCGTGCGGTAGTGGTCCTCACCGATGTAGCTGGCGTCCAGAATCCGGGAGGTGGAGTCCAACGGATCCACCGCCGGATAGATGCCCAGTTCGGCGATCTGCCGGGACAAAACGACGGTTCCGTCCAGGTGCGCGAAGGTGGTGGCCGGCGCCGGGTCGGTCAGGTCATCGGCCGGAACGTACACGCACTGCACTGCGGTAATCGAGCCCTTATCGGTGGAGGTGATGCGCTCCTGCAGCTCGCCGAGGTCGACGGCGAGGGTGGGCTGATAGCCGACCGCGGAGGGCATGCGGCCGAGGAGGGCGGACACTTCGGAGCCGGCCTGGGTGAAACGGAAGATGTTGTCGATGAAGATCAGCACGTCCTGACCTTCCTCGTCACGGAAGTACTCGGCCTCGGTCAGGCCCGAGAGTGCCACTCTTGCCCGCGCGCCGGGCGGCTCGGTCATTTGCCCGTACACCAGGGCCGCCTTGGGGAGCACGCCGGAGGCCTTCATCTCATGGTACAGGTCGTTGCCTTCGCGGGTGCGCTCGCCCACGCCCGCGAAGACGGAGATGCCGCCGTGCTGCATGGCGATATTGTGGACCATCTCCATCATGACGACGGTCTTGCCCACCCCGGCCCCACCGAACATGCCCATCTTGCCGCCGCGGGGGAATGGAACCAGCAGGTCGATGACCTTCACCCCGGTTTCGAGCACGCGCACGGTGGTGTCCTGCTCGGTGAACTTGGGGGCTGCGCGGTGGATCGGCCTCATCTTCTCCTGGCTCACGGCCCCCAACCCGTCCACCGGACGGCCGACCACGTTCAGCACGCGGCCCAGCGCTGCCTTGCCGACCGGCATCAGGATCGGGTTGTTGGTGTCCTTCACCGGCATGCCGCGCACCAAGCCGTCGGTGACATCCATGGCGATGGTGCGCACAACGTTGTCGCCCAGGTGCTGGGCCACTTCGATAACCAGGTTGTCGGGCTCATTGCTGATGGTCGGGTTGGAGATGGTGAGCGCCGTGTAGATCGTCGGCAGCTTGCCCTGGGGAAATTCCACATCGACCACTGGGCCCATGACCTGCACAACTTTTCCGATGTTCTCTCCCATTGAACTTCCTCCTATCCAAACGCGGTGTACGCTGTTTTCCGCTGTTATCCCTTGAGCGCCTCGGCCCCGCCGACGATATCCATGAGCTCGGCCGTGATGGCCGCCTGCCGGGCCTTGTTGTAAACCAGAGTAAGGTTGCCCAGCATGTCGTTGCAGGCCTTGGTAGCATTGTCCATGGCCATCATGCGGGCGGCGTGCTCGGAAGTCGATGTTTCCAGAAGCGCGCTGTAAATCTGAACGTAGACGTTGCGCGGCAGCATCTCGGCCAGCAGCTCGGCCGCTGACGGCTCGCAGATATGCTCGGGCAGATAGCCCGCCTGCGCCTTTTCCTCGGCCTCCGCCTTCTCGATAGGCGGAATGGGGAGCAGTTTTTTCAGCACGGGAATCTGCTTGGCCATGCTGAAAAACTCGGCGTAAACGATGTACACCTCGTCATAGCTTCCGTCCAGGTAGCCCTGCACCAGTTTGCGTCCCGCCGCCGTGGCTTCGTTGAACTTGATGGTGGTCCCCATGACGCCGATGTGCTCATCCCCCAGCACGGCTTTGCTCTTGCGGGCCCAGTTCCGGCCTTTGCGGCCGAAGGCGGTGAGAGAGAATTCGGTACCGCTGGCGGCCTTCTCCTTTATGAAGGCGTCGGTCTTATCGATCAGGTTGGTGTTGAACCCGCCGCACAGGCCCCGGTCCGAGGTGCACAGCACGATATGGATCTTGCGCACGTCCTCCTTGGGCACGAGCAAAGGGCTCGCACCTTCGCCCGCCCGTTCGGCCAGGCTGCCGAGCACCTCGGCGAACTTCCGGGCATAGGGGCGGAAAGCCTCCATGCTGGCCTGAGAGCCACGCAGCTTCGAGGCCGCCACCATGTTCATGGCCTTGGTGATCTGCTTGGTTTTCTTGACGGCTTTGATCTTGTTCTTGATGTCTTTTAAGGTTGCCATACCGCTCCGCTCTCACCTTCCGGTTTACAGCTCCTCCGGCCGACCGCATTCCGCCCTTACTTGACGGTGTCTTTGAACTCCTCGTCGTAGGCCTTGAGGGCATCGCCCATCAGCTTGTCCAGATCGGGGTCGATCTGCTTCTTCTCTTTCAGCTGCGCGAACACCTGGGGGAACCGGTCCTCGATGAACTTGTACAGTCCGGCCTCGTACTTGCCGAGGACGTTTACCGGGTACTTGTCCAGGAAGCCTCGCGTTCCGGCATAGAGGACGGTGACTTGCTTCTCCATGGGCAGCGGCTGATACTGGGGCTGCTTCAGGAGCTCCACCAACCGGGCGCCGCGCGTGAGCTGACGCTGAGTCGCCTTGTCGAGGTCGCTGCCGAAGGCGGCAAAGGCCTCGAGCTCGCGGTATTGGGCCAGATCCAGGCGCAGCGTGCCAGCCACCTGTTTCATGGCCTTGACCTGGGCGGCGCCGCCTACGCGGGACACGGAGAGACCTACGTTGATGGCCGGACGGACCCCGGCGAAAAACAGCGCCGGTTCGAGGTAGATCTGCCCGTCGGTGATGGAAATGACGTTCGTGGGAATGTACGCCGACACGTCGCCGGCCTGGGTTTCGATGATCGGCAGCGCCGTAAGGGAGCCGGCGCCGAGATCATCGTTCAGCTTGGCCGCCCGCTCCAGCAGCCGGGAGTGGTTGTAAAAGATGTCGCCCGGGAAGGCTTCGCGGCCCGGCGGACGGCGCAACAGCAGGGATACCTGGCGGTAAGCCGCCGCCTGCTTGGAAAGGTCGTCGTAAATGATCAGCGCATGCTTGCCGATGTCGCGGAAGTATTCGCCCATGGCGCAACCACTGTAGGGAGCAATGAACTGCAGGGTGGCCGGGTCGCTCGCGCAAGCGGCGATGATGGTGGTGTACTCCATGGCGCCATGCTTCTCGAGGATGGCGGCCACCTGGGCGACCGTGGACTTCTTCTGGCCGCAGGCCACATAAATGCAGTAAATGCCGCTGCCCTTCTGGGCCAGGATGGCATCGATGGCGATGGCGGTCTTGCCGATCTGACGGTCGCCGATGATCAGCTCGCGCTGGCCTCGGCCGACCGGGGTCATGGCATCAACGGCCTTCAGGCCGGTGTAGCAGGGCTCGTGCACGCTCTTGCGCGCGATAACCCCCGGCGCCACCATTTCCACGCGCCGGGAATCCTTGGAGTCAATGGGGCCCTTGCCGTCCAGCGGCTCGCCCATGGCCGTCACGACACGCCCTAGAACAGCTTCCCCGACCGGGACCTGGGCAATGCGGCCGGTGCGCTTGACGATGTCGCCCTCCTTGATGTGGATGTCCTCGCCCATGACGGCGACACCCACGTTGTCCTGCTCCAGGTTCAACACGAGCCCGAGGATCCCGCCGTGGAACTCCACCAGCTCCAGGGCCATGACCTTCTCCAGGCCGTAGACTCGCGCGATCCCGTCGCCCACGGATAGGACGACCCCGGTTTCGCTCAACTCCACCTTTTTCTCGTAATCCGTGATCTGCTCTTTGATGATCTGGCTTATTTCCTCAGCTCTCAGTTCCATTAGACACCCTCACCCCTTTTTAGAGATTCTCGCATGTTGAGTAATTGCGTCTGGATGCTGCCATCCAACACAAGATCTCCGATCTGCGTGATCACCCCGCCGATCAGGCGCGGATCCTGCCTCACTTCAAGGATGATGTCCTTTCCGGTCCGCTTGGACAACGCCGCCCGAATGCGCTCGACGGCGTCGGTCGAAAGCGTGGTCGCCGACGTCACAGTGGCCCGGGCCACACCCTTCAGTTCATCCGCCAGCTTCTGATAGAAGTCGTTGATGTGTCCTAAAAAGCCGAAACGGCCTTTCTCGAAAAGCAGGATCAGGAAGGACTCCATGGCCTTGGAAAACTTCAGCTTGGCGATAAGGGAGTGCAGCACTCGTTTGCGGGCTGAGCTTTCATACAGAGGATTGTTGATGGCCTGGTCCAACCGGCGGTCATCCGCCACCAGCCCGGCGACCGACTGGAGCTCATTGCGATAACGCTCGGTCTGGCCGTCCTGCTGTCCGATCAGCAGCAAAGCTTTGGCATAGCGCCGGGCAATCGCCAAATTCTTCATGACGCCACCACCTTCTGAAGGTATTCCTCAACCAGTTTATTCTGATCCTGGGCCGTGATGTTCTGCCTGAGCTGCTCCTCGGCTTTCCCCAGTGCCTTTTCAAAGATTTCGCGCTGCAGCTGGGCCTTGGTCTGCTCGAACTCGTGCTCGATGTTACGGCGGGCCTGGAGCTGTATCTTTTCGGAGGCCGATTCGGCCTCCTTGAGGATTCGCGCCCTGGCCTCCTGGCCCTGGCGGACGTAGTCGGCCACGATCCGTTCGGCCTCCTTTTCCAGGGCACTCAATTTCTGATTGCAGGCGGTCAGCTGTGCCTCAGCCTCGCTCTTTTTCGCCTCGAGGTCCTTCAGTTGCTCTTCGATCCCCCGAATGCGGTTGTTTAACGCCCGGGGGATGGGTTTGCGCAGGAGGAAAAACAGAACCGCGGCCAGCACCACGAAATTCATGATCCGGAACGCGTCCGTGGACGTGAAGCCGCCGTGAGCGGCCTCGCCCCCCGAGGCGGCCCAAGCCACGCCAGCGCCAGCGGTCAGGACCATCGCGACCAGCACCGGGGCCAGTCCGTTGCGGATCCAGGGTTGCTTCAGGTTAACCCTCATCAAACCGCCCTCCCCAAGATTTTTCGCGTTATCTCGTTGGCGAAACCGCCGACGTTCTGCTGCAGGGACTGCCGGGCGCGCTCGGCGTCGGCTTTGATCTTCTTCCGGATCTCCTCCAGTTCGGTCTGGGCCTTGGCGTTGATCGACTCGATCAGCTTGCGCTCCTCCGCCTCCGCCTGTTGCACCAGCCCCTCTTTTTCCTTCAGGCCCTTGGCGCGGGCATCCTTGATGGCCTTGGCAAACGCAGCTTCCTTTTCCTGAACGCCTTGAGTGGCATTTTGGATGGTAAGTTCCATTCCTTTGAATTTGTCTCGACGTTCCTTGATGATTCGGCGGATCGGGCGATACAGGAGAAGATTTAAAACGAAGATGAGAAAAAGAAAGTTGACGATTTGAATGGTGACCGACCAGTCCGGGACGACCGTTACGCCACCCCCTTCACCGGAGGCCAGCGCGGGATGGGCAGTCCAGAGGATGAGGATCCCTGCTGCGAGCACTGCCGCGCGCGTCGCACTCCAGCGCACACCAATAAGTCCCATAGAATCAACCTCCATTCCACAGGTTAGGAAGACTGCCGGGTCCGATTGTCAGCTGGGGTAGAAAGGAAATGCGCGGTCTATAGCATCGCCCTGAGAGGTTGTCAAAGGCTTTTTTAAGGAAGTTTGGTGTTTAGGATGGGACGTAAGGTGTTTGGAATGGATGGCCGGCCTCACCCGCTTCATTCCACCATAAACCGGCGCATGCTCACATTCATCAATAGGCCGATGCAGATGGCCACCGTGAGTGTCGAAGAGCCGCCGTAGCTGATGAGCGGCAAAGGCACCCCCACCACGGGCATCAAGCCCATGGTCATGCCGACGTTGATGATCACCTGCCAGGCGATCAGGGACGTGATGCCGACGGCCAGCAGCGCCCCGAACGGGTCCCGGCAACGATGGGCGACGCTCAGCCCCCACAGGATCAACACCAAAAAGATCAGAAGCAGAAGGATTGAGCCGACGGCTCCCCATTCCTCAGCCAGAACAGAGAAGATGAAGTCGGTGTGTTCCTCGGGGAGGAAAGACAGTGCGTTCTGGGTCCCCTGCAAATACCCCTTGCCGAATATTAGGCCGGAGCCGATCGCGATTTTCGACTGGATGATGTGGTAGCCCGCGCCCAAAGGATCCTGGTCCGGGTTCAAGAACGTCAGGATGCGCTGTTTCTGGTAATCCTTGAGCAGCGACCAGACCACTGGAATCATGGCAGCACCGGGGGTGACCAAAAGGAGCAGCGACCGCCGCTCCACCTTGACGAAAAGGGTCATCGTCAAGGCAATGAGCGCTATCAGGCCAGCGGTGCCGAGGTCCGGCTGCATGACAATCAGGCCGAAGGGTAAAACCGTCAGGAGGATCGGCCGGACCAACTCCCGCAGGGTAAAGCCGCGGGTAGTGGCATCCTTGGAGTAATACTTGGCCAGGACCAGGGCAATGGCGATCTTGATCAGCTCAGAGGGCTGGAGGTGAATCGGGCCGAGAACCAGCCAACGGCGGGAGCCCCCCGCCAGCTTGCCGAAAACGATCACTCCCAGCAGCAGCAACAAACAGGCAATGTAGATCGGATGGGCCCAGCGCTCGAGCACCCGATAGTTGAAGGAAAAGGCGGCCACCATGACCACGACCCCCAGCGATAACCAGACGATCTGTTTGTAGAACAGAATTTTTTGCGGTGCCGGGGGCGGATCGGCCGTCACGGCGCTGTAAACAGTCGCCAGCCCGATCCCACCGAGCAGCAGGACCACGATCAGGATGCCCCAGTCGAAGTTGTGGATCAATCGTCGGTCGAACATGGCAACGAAAGGGTTCAAGGATTCAAGGGGTCGAGGGTCAGTCGACCGTTGTCCGAAAACTGTTGAGTTGTAAACAAGGTTCAGGGAATCTGCCGCTCTTATGCCCGCGGGGATCGTGGGTCGTGAGCCAGGGTCTTTTCACTTTACCCCTCGGCCCCTGTCTTCACCCCTGCCCCCCCATAACCACCTGGATGTTTTCACCAGCCACCTTTTGGCCGTTGATCGCCCTGCGCAGGTATGTCTTCACCATTTCCCGGGCGATAGGGCCGGCGGCGCTCGAGCCGTGTTCGCCGTTTTCCACCACCACGGCAATCGCTATTTTCGGGGCGTCGAACGGTGCATAGCACACGAACCAGGCATGCGGCCGAAGATGCGGCGGCGTGTAATCGTCACCGCCGTCCTTGCGCCCCACGACCTGCGAGGTGCCGGTCTTTCCGGCGATCTCGATGTCATTCAGATGCACTCGGCGAGCCGTCCCGCCTTCGCCGTTCACC
>JBLMXM010000385.1:0-2909 GCA_050257775.1 Hyphomicrobiales bacterium | reverse complement strand
TCGTCGGAGCATACGCACGACCCGGGAGCAAATGGAATGATCTTTAGACAGGGAGGGCATATGAAACCCAGCACCAAGCGATCGATTTGGATTGTTTTGTGTCTGCTGCTGGTCTTCTGTTTCGTCGGCGGGCCCGCCTGGGCGCAGAAATTTCCCATGCCCAAGGCGAAGAAGCCTTCGGCAAAAACAGAGGAGGCGGCCTCTCCCGCGCTACCTCAGACACCGGAGCAGGTGGATGCCTATATGGGCTCATTGACCGACGAACAGGCGCGGCAGACGCTCACTCAGGTGCTCAAGCGGGAGATCGCCGCAAAGGCCAAGGCCGGTGAGGATCAGGGAGGTATTCGCGGAAGAGATGGTGGGATAGGGGCCCTTTTTTACCGGCTGGCTAACAACGCCTCGGCCCTGCTGCAGAAGCTTTCCGGTTTCTTCACCGCGGCCGACGGTGAATCCGACGATCTGGGCGAGGCCTGGCGAAGGCTGACCGGAGGAAAAGGCATCGGCCGCTTGATGTTGGAATTCTTTGCGCTGTCGGGAATTCTGGTAGCGGGGTTCCTTTTAAGAAAACTTTTTTACCAATCAACGCGTGACATCCACGAACGGTTGCTGACCTCCGTGAAATTGGGGCGGCTGGATTTCCTGGGGCGGGTGCTGTCCCGCTTGATGCTGGAGGCCCTGGGGATCGGTGTGTTCGCCGCCGCCACATTCGTTTTGTTCGTGATCTTCTTTCAAAAGGGCGACCCGGGCTATGAATTGGTTTCGATTTACCTGATTGTCAGTTATTACCTGCTGCTGTTCGCCTTTGCCGCCCGGATCATCTTCGCGCCCTATACCCCCACCTTGAGGTTATTCCCGATGAAGGATGAGGAGGCGGCTTTTTTTTACCGCTGGATCCTTTACATCGCCGGCGGCGCAGGCGTCATCGCCGGGGCGAGTGCCGTGTTCGGAGAACTGGGGGCGGGCCGGCAGCTCTACTTGCTGTTCTACAGCCTGGGAGGCGCCTATGTGACCGCCGTCCTCATTGTCTTGATCTGGAAATGCCGGAACCGAATGGCCGAGATCATCCTGCCGAAGGGGGTCGAGGCCGTGCCCGGCAGCACGAGACGTGTCCTATCCCGGTATTGGCACTACCTGGCGAGCCTTTACGTCATAGGGATGGGGGTTTACTGGGTGGCCGATGTTCTGCTGGGGGGTGATGCCAAGATTGTCAACCTGATTTTGAGCCTTTTCGTGATTCCTATTTTAGTCGGCCTGGACCAGTGGGGGCAGCGGCTTCTCAAAATGGCCAGCGGTGAGCTGACAGCGGTAGTCGATCTGAGCGGCGAGCAGGTGGCTGACGTGCCGCCTCCGACCAGCATGTCCGGCTTCAGAAGTTACGTGCCAATGATCCGACGCCTGTTTCGGGTGGCGCTGGTGGCCTGCACGTTCTTTATTGTGCTGGACCTGTGGGGGGTCGATGTCGCATTGGGGGGGTGGATATTTACCACGCATGTGCTCAGCATCGCCGTTACCCTGCTGCTGGGCTTCATCGTCTGGGAGTTCGTCAAGGCCCGCATCGACAGCCGGATACGGCAGGAGATGCCGTCATCCGACGAAGACCATGAAGAAGGCGGCGCCGTCGGCTCCCGCACCGGCACGCTCCTGGTGCTCCTGCGCAAGTTCATCCTGGCCGTGCTCTTCGTGACCGTCTCCCTGATCGTCCTCTCGTCGATCGGGGTGAACATCGGCCCGCTGATCGCCGGGGCCGGGGTCGTCGGCTTGGCCATCGGTTTTGGCGCCCAGACTCTCGTGCGGGACATTATCGCGGGGATCTTCTTCCTGATCGACGACTCTTTCCGGGTGGGCGATTACGTAGAGTCCACCGGCGTCAAGGGGATGGTCGAGCAGATCTCTCTGCGCTCCATCAAGCTGCGTCATCCCCGAGGCATGGTCTACACCGTCCCCTTCGGAAACCTCAAATCGATTACCAACTTCAGCCGGGACTACACCATCACCAAGCTGGACATCCGCGTGCACTTTGACACAGACCTGGAGCAGGTGCGCAAGGTCATCAAGAAGATCAACAAGGCCTTGCGCAAGGACGAGGACATCAACAAGATCATGCTTGACGATCTCAAGTCCCAGGGCGTGAAGGAGTTCGACGACTCCTCGATGATCGTGCGGGTCAAATTCAAGACCCTGCCCGGAGAGCAGTTCAAGGTCCGCAAGGAAGTCTACCGGATGCTCCAGGAGGAGTTCCGGGCGAGCGGCATTGAGTTCGCCAGCCGCAACGTGACCGTCTACATGCCGCCGGAGGTCAGGACCCGGGCTTCCGATGAGAGTGGAAAACAGCCGGCGGGTGAAAGTAACGATCAGGCCATTCGGCAGGCCGGTGCCGCCGCTGCCTTGGCGCTGATTCAGAAGGAAGAAGAAGAAAAGGCTAAAGCCGCAGCGGCCGCTAAATCGAAAGAGAAATAAAAAACTAGAAGCTATCTCAAAAATAGCAGATCACGCTCGATGGCAAGGCGCAGGCCGATTCGAAAGCGCAGCATACACGGCAGGTTGTGAGCATTTCGAGAGGTCTGCAACGCCGCCATCGGGTGCCAGATGCATTTTTGAGATAGTTTCTAGAAATTCCACTGCACCGGGTTGTCATCCATAAGATCGGTAACCGACCGGCTGATAAGCTCCATGGCGGACCGGTCAGCCTCCGATAGCTGGATGTGCGCAGCCCGGGCGTTCTCCGCGGCCTGGGCGGCGTTGCGGGCGCCGGCGATGGCACAGGTGCTGGGGTGTGAAATCACCCAGGCCAGCGCCAGTTGCGCAAGCGTTGCGTTGTTGCGCTTTGCGATCGGTTTGAGATCTTCCACCGCCTTCTGAACCCGGCTGTAGATCTCCGGCTGAAACAACCGGTGCTTGGCACGATGGTC
>JBLMXM010000384.1:0-4954 GCA_050257775.1 Hyphomicrobiales bacterium | reverse complement strand
ATGCCCTGGATCAACGCCGCCGACGTTTTCAGAGGGTCAGCCTCCGCGATCGGCTCCGATTTGAGCGTCAGCGCGCCCAGGGTGACTCTCCGTTCCGCGATCACCGCCTGCTGGCGCCGGTCCCAGAAGATGATCTCGCCCTTTTGGAGCGATCCGCTGAAATCCTCGAAGATGGCCGACAGGTCACATTCTGCGGCCAGGAATATCCGCGCCTCCCGGCGCTCGCCATCGAGGTCGGCGGCGACGATGTAATCCGCGGATGCCAGGGCATCGGGTGATGCGAAGAAAGCGCCACGTCCGTTGCTCAACAGGAATCGCCCGGGACCGCCGGGGCGGCGCTGGCCGATCCGGTCCGGGTAGGCCCAGGCCAGGATTCGGCCGACGTTGCGGAGCGACGGCTCGCGCGGGGTGATTCCAAGCTGCCTGCGCAAGGCGTCCGCCACACGGAGGCAACGGCGGCCGGCGGAGCGGTCGACCTCGAATCGGCCTGTTGCAAGGCGTTCACCTCGAGCCATGCCGCCCAGGATCTCCAGGCGCAGCCGCAGGTCCGCATCGTATCCGCCGGCCGGAAACTTTACAAAATCGCGCTCGCTCAGCGCGGCGGCCAGATCGCAAGCGATGGACCCAAGCCGATGCCGTTTTGCCCGGAGCACCATGTGGGATAGACGCGGCGGCAGCGGCAGTTCCGCCATGCGCCGGCCTTGCTCGGTAACGCGCCCGCGCTCATCCAACGCCCCCAGGCCCTTCAAAAGCTCACCGGCCGTTTGGAATGCAGCGGCCGGCGGCAGGTCGAGCCATTTGAGTCGAGACGGGTCCTGGACCCCCCAGATGGCAAGTTCCAGGGCCAGAGGCGCGAGATCGGCCTGCAGGACCTCCGGGCTGTTGCGTTCCGCCAAGGCGGCATGGGCCTCCTCGGTCCACAGCCGATAACAGACTCCGGGCCCCGTCCGACCGGCCCTGCCCCGGCGCTGATCCGCCGATGCCTTGGACACGGCCAAGGTCGTAAGCCGCGTCATGCCGCTGCGGACATCAAACCGCGGCGCACGCATGAGCCCGCCGTCCACTACCACGCGGATGCCCTCGATGGTCAGGCTGGTCTCGGCTATGTTGGTCGCGAGCACGATCTTGCGGCGGCCGGCCGGCGCCGGAGCGATGGCCCGGTCCTGCTCTTCCTTGGACATATTGCCGAAGAGAGGAGCCACCAGCCACTCGCTTCTCCGGATGGACGATGACAGTACGGCCAGAACCCGCCGGATCTCCGCCGCCCCCGGTAAAAAAACCAAGATACTGCCTGCCTCGGCACGGGCCGCGGCAACGACGGCATCCGCCACCGCGGACTCTGGTGAGACCTGCGGGCGGGAGCCGACATACCGGGTGTCCACCGGATACTCCCGCCCGTGGCAGGCGAT
The DNA here is from genome assembly GCA_050257775.1 of Hyphomicrobiales bacterium. Taxonomy (GTDB): domain Bacteria; phylum Desulfobacterota; class Desulfobacteria; order Desulfobacterales; family SpSt-501; genus SpSt-501. The sequence continues at coordinate 3,545 of JBLMXM010000384.1, read as the reverse complement.
CGCCGGAACTCCGCCGAGCAGATCGGCCACCGGGGCCACTTCCAACGTGGCGGACATGACCAGCAGCCGCAGGCCGGGGTTCAGCACGCCCTGAAGGTCCAGACACATCGCCAGACCCAGATCGGATTCCAGGTGGCGCTCGTGAAATTCATCGAAAATCACCAAACCGATGCCGCTTAAACCCGGGTCGCTCTGAAGCATACGGGTCAGAACCCCCTCGGTTACCACCTCGATGCGCGTGGCCGGCCCGACGCGCGTGTCCATGCGCACGCGGTAGCCCACAGTCCGGCCGACCGGTTCCCCCAGCAGGTCGGCCATGCGCCCGGCAGCGGCCCGGGCCGCCAGGCGCCGAGGCTCGAGCATAAGTATCTTACGGCCGTTCAGCCAGGGTTCGCTCAGCAGCGCCAACGGCACCCGCGTGGTTTTGCCGGCTCCCGGCGGCGCCTGCAGAACCGCCCCAAGACCCCGGTTCAAGGCCGATTTCAGATGATTCAAAACAGCATCGATGGGAAGCGGTGTCATGGAAAAATGTATCTCATGTCCCGGCGCGCGTGCCGTCGGATCGATTTCTAGCACAGATCGCCCGTCCGGCCAATCGGTTTGATATCTGTTCGTCGCCATGGGGCCCTTGACCCCATGGCCCTTCACAGTATAGCCTGAGGCTTATTCTGCCGGGAGGTGAATATGCGCACAGCGCCGGTACAGAAAAAACTGAGCCTCGCTCCCATGCGCCGGTGGAAGCCGCCCAAAGGCTGGACACGCATCACCGCTATTGACGCGCACACCGGTGGCGAGCCTTTCCGCGTCATCACCGGCGGGTTCCCGGAGCTCTCCGGCGGATCCATCCTCGCGCGGCGTCGCTGGGTGAAGGAGCACTGCGACCGTCTGCGAACAGCGCTCATATGGGAGCCGCGCGGTCATGCCGACATGTACGGCTGCATCGTGACGCCGCCGGTCAGCCCCGGTGCGGACATCGGCATTCTATTCATGCACAACGAGGGATACAGCACCATGTGCGGCCATGGGATAATAGCCATCACCAAGGTGGTGCTTGAAACCGGGCTCATACCGGTGCAGTCACCCGAGACCACGGTCCGCATCGACAGCCCGGCCGGGCTCATCACCGCGCATGCCCGGGTGAGCGGCAACGAGGTCCAGAGCGTCTATTTCCACAACGTGCCGTCCTTCGTCTTGGCATTGGACGAGACGGCCGAAGTGCCCGGCATCGGCCGGGTGCGCTACGACATAGCCTTCGGTGGAGCTTTTTACGCCTTTGTCAGCGCGGAAGACGCCGGCGTGCGCTGTGTACCTGACGATTTCCGGTTGCTGATCGAAAAAGGCATGGCGATCAAGCGTGCGGTAATGGCGAAGCGGGAAATCCCTCATCCCTTCGAGCCGGACTTGAGTTTTCTTTACGGGACGATATTTATCGGCCCGCCCGAGGGCGCCGGTGCCCACAGCCGGAACGTCTGCATCTTCGCCGAAGGCGAAGTGGACCGTTCCCCGACCGGAACGGGCGTAAGCGGGCGGCTGGCCATCCACCACGCCCGGGGGGATCTCGGCCAGAATGAACAGATCGTGGTTGAGAGCATCATCGGCAGCCGCTTCAGCGGCCGGGTGGTCGGGACCACCTCCTTCGGCAATTACCCGGCCGTCATTCCTGAAGTCGAGGGAACGGCCCACATCTGCGGCCGCCAGGAATTCATAATCGACCCTTCGGATCCGCTCAAACACGGTTTCATGCTGCGCTGACGGCCGGGGCACCTGCAATTTCATATTGATTTGCGTCTTGACAGATAATGGTCCATCCATTATAAATTTTACGTCTATATCCTTACCTCGAACTGGCTACGCCCATCACTCCTGTTCGGGCTGCCCGTTTGGAGGGGAAGGAGCATTCCCTCTCAGATGCTTTCATCCGGCATTTCATATGCACATGTGCCCGCTGGAAAATCGTGGTAATAGCCTCCTGCCGCACCCCGTTTAGGTTTCACCCGGGAAGCGAGACGGCGGGCACGCCATGAACCAGCACTGAACAGCCGGAATCAAGATGGATCCGGCTAACGACCAACCGCAGAAGGAGGAAGGACATGAAAAAAATTGCATTGCTGTTTGCAGCAACTATTCTGCTTTTCGGTCTCGCCGCCGGCCCGTCGATCGCCGAAATCAAGGTCGGCATCATGGTTCCCACAACCGGCTCGGAAGCGACCATGGGCAAGGACATGGAAAACGCCATCAAGATGGCAGTGGATGAAATCAACGCCAAAGGTGGCGTGCTCGGCCAGAAATTCACTACTGTGACCGCAGACGACGGCTGCGATCCCCAGATGGCAACCGCCGCAGCCAGCAAGCTCGTAGCCTCGGGTGTGGATGCGGTCGTGGGCGGATACTGCTCCGGCGCCACCCTGCCGACCCTTAAAATCTACGCGGACGCCGGTGTGCCGATGGTCATCCCGGCGGCCAACTCCACCAAGTTCATCGACCTCAACCCGGGCAACGCCTTCCTGATCAATGCCATCGGGACCTACCAGGTCGACACGGCGGTCGACCTTTTCAAGAAACAGGGCGTGAAGAAAATCGCCATCATCCACCAGGGTGACGGCTACTCCGAGGACCTGGCCAGCCTTACCAAGAAACGCTGGACCGAGATGGGCAACGAAGTGGTGGCCTTCGAGGTCGTAAACAAGGGTGAGCAAGATAATTCCGCTCTGGTCACCCGCATCAAATCGAAGGCCCCCGAACTCGTGTTCTGGACCGCGTACTACGCCGACGGCTCCCTGGTCGTCAAGCAGCTTCGGGCGGGCGGCTACAAGGGGAAGATCGCGGTCGGCGACGGCACAACCGATGCCAAGTTTATTGAGATCGCCGGCAAGGCGGCCGACGGCGTTTACGCCTTGGCCAACCCCTTGCCGGAATTCCTCACCGAGGGCAAGAAGTTCGTCCAGGACTACAAGGCCAAATTCAAAGTCAACCCGGGCCCGTATTCGGCTCTCTCGTATGACGGGATGTACCTGCTGGCCGATGCCATCAAGCGCGCGGGCTCCGTCGACAAGAAGGCGGTAGCCAGCGCCCTCAAGGCCACTAAAGAGTTCAAGGGCATCTCGGGCCCGGTCAGCTTCACGGACAAGAACCTCCTCGCCCGGTCCAACTTCGTGGTCCTGGTGGTCAAGAACAACAAGTTCAACCTTGCGAAGTAAATTCGGTTGTCTGAAACGCGGGCCCGCGCCGGAGGTTGGCGCGGGCCTTTCACGTGCACCCAGGGGGGCGAGACAATGACCGTCTTCGACATTACCATTCAGCAAATCGTGAATGGACTGATTTTAGGCTCCTTTTACACCCTGGTGGCGCTCGGCTATTCCATGGTCTATGGCATCATCAAGCTTCTCAACTTCGCCCACGGCGACATTTACATGGTGGGCGCGTTCGTAGGTTTCGCTATCCTGTCCGTTCTGTCGGGGATATTCGGGGACGAATGGGCGGGCATCCTGGTTTCGATGGTTCTGGCCATGATCGCGGTGGGCTTCCTGGGGGTGCTGATCCAGCGG
>JBLMXM010000383.1:0-15120 GCA_050257775.1 Hyphomicrobiales bacterium | reverse complement strand
CTCCAGGTACATTCGGCCCATGCGCACGTCTTCGACATCGAACCGCCCTTCTTCCAGCGGCAGGAGCAGGCGGGCCTGCTGAAGATCCTCCAGTTGACTTGCACTCAAACCGGTTTCCCGGCGGAAGGCTTTGGTGTCGAGCAGCCGTTTAGAACCGCTGGGGCCGAAGACCTCCTCATTGAGTTGAAGATAAACCCCGAGGTCATTTCCCCGATCTTTGTCTTCCAGGCAGCGTCTGATTTCAGAAATGCTGAGGCGATGACGCGCCTGCATCTGCTGGATAAGCTTGATGCGTTCGACGCAGACCGGGTCGTAATAGGCCATGTTCGGACTGGTCTTGAGCGGTTCCGGCAGTAGCTGCTGACTGAGATAAAAAAGAATGGTGGACTTGGGAACACCAGTCACTGCCGTGAGTTCGTTCATTCTCAGACCAGGCTTCGAAGGGCGAGAATTTAAGTTGGCGGGATGCGTCTTCATGGTTTTAATTTCAGTAGAAAGTATACCCCGGATAATATAAAGTGTCAAGTGATACTCTATACTTTATATAAGCTTTTCTTTTTCACGCGTGTATGGGCGAGGCCAGCTGGCGCACGCGAGTCTTCAGCTTCGAACACAATTTCATAATAATGCGACGCTGAAATGATCGAATCCCCGGGTGGAAGGTCGCCGATTGTTTATATTTTTGCGGGATTGTGATATGTATCCAACAATATATTCATCCTCCTTCGCTCGCACTCGATTGTTCCGCTTCGGACACGCTGGTTTCATATCACCGGATTCAGAGGTCGAACAGCCGTGTCAGAAAAATGGAATGTCGTCCTAATCGACGATGAAGAAGACATCCGCGACGTGATGTCGGTTGCGCTGGCGGACGCCGGCTATGAGGTGCGGGCGGCGGCCGACGGTGAGACGGGACTGCGGCTGTGCGCTGAAGCCACCCCACAGATCGTCATCACCGACATCCGCATGCCCGGCATGGATGGCCTGCAGGTCCTCGAGCGCCTCAAGAAGCAATTCCCCGACACCGAAGTCATCGTGGCCACGGCCTTCGGCGAGATGCAGCTCGCCATCCGCGCGCTGCAGCTGGATGCCTCGGATTTCATCCCCAAGCCGATCGGCAGCGACAATCTCTTCCTAGCCCTCGACCGCGCGCAGGAACGGTACACCTCCCGGCGCCGCCTGAAGGATTACACGCTCCTGCTCGAGAAGGAGAAGGCCGAGACCAGCCAGCAGCTGCTCAAGACCATTGCCTTTCAACGGAACCTGATCGAAAACTCCATGGACGGCATCCTGGGCGTGGACGAACAGCAGCTCGTGGTGATTTACAACCGCAGCATGGAGCAGCTGCTCGGCTATCCCCGGGATCAGGTTCTGAATCAAATGGTCCTGTCCCGTTTTTTTTCGGCACCCGAGGCCGCCCGCTTCCATTCGGAGCTTCGCAGCGAACGCTTCGGAGGCAAAGACAGGCTCTTTCTTTTCGAAACTCTCTTGAGAGCCGAATCCGGCCGGGAAATTCCGGTTCAGGTGTCCGCGGTCACCCTGAGGAACGACGGGCGGGAAAACGGGCTGGTGGGATTCTTCCGGGACCTGCGGGAGGTCCGGCGGCTGGAGCGTGATCTGGCGGACCAAGCGCGTATCCTGCACCAGGACAAGATGATGTCCCTGGGGCGGCTGGCGGCCAGCGTCGTCCACGAGATCAACAACCCCCTGTCGGGCATCCTGAACTACCTGCGGTTGATGGCCCGGCTTCTGCAGCAGGGGCCCTTGACGGACGAACGCCGGGACAAGTTTACACGGTATGTGACGATCGCTGAAACCGAGACGGCCCGTTGTTCGCAGATCGTCTCCAACCTGCTCAGCTTTTCGCGCCGATCGCCCGCTGCCTTTGCGCCGGTTGATTTGGCCGAGCTGATCCGCCGCAGCCTCCAGTTGAGCCAGCACAAGCTGGAGCTGAGCCATATCCGCCTGGAATCCAATGTTCAACCGGGCCTGCCGGCCGTCGACGGGGATTTCAACCAACTGCAGCAGTGCGTGATCAACCTGATTTTCAACGCCATCGACGCCATGCCGGAAGGCGGCACGCTCACCTTGGAGGTTCGGCCCGATGATCGGACGCAATGGGTGTGCATCCGCGTGAAGGACACCGGCCGGGGGATTCCCCCCGAGCACTTGTCCAATATATTTGAACCGTTTTTCACCACCAAGAGCGAGGGCCACGGCTTGGGGCTGGGCTTGTCTACGGTTTACGGCATCGTGGAACGGCATCACGGAAGAATCGAGGCCCGCAACCCGGAGGGGGGCGGAGCCCTGTTTGAGATCACACTGCCGGTGCCGCGGGCATTCTGATCCGCGGGTCGGCTTCGAGGGCCAAGGACGTACGGCATGCTTCGATCTCCCGATTTCTCAGGGAAAACCATAGCTTGTCAGGACTGGTTGGCCATTCTGGATGAGCTCAACATCGGCGCCTTCATCGTGGGCCGCCACCGGCGCATCGAGGCGCTGAACCTGAGCGCCCAGGCCATGATCGGCGTCCGGGGAAATGATGCCGTCGGCAAAGACTGCCGGGAGGTTTTTCTCGGCGTGCCCTGTCTGGTGTCCTGCCCTTTCAGAGGGCCGCAGGAGTCGAAACAGCCGGAGCCTGTCCTTCGGCTGCCGGGCGAAGGCGATGAAAGCTACCTGGTGACTCGCATCGCTGTGCCCGTCTACGACGCATCTCGGCAGGTGGCCGGCTGCCTGACCATCCTTCAGGACCACGCGCCCATCGCCGACCTCGTGAATCGCATCCACCACGAGGAGCGCAGCCTGAAGCTCATCCTGGACAACCTCGAAGTCGGCATCTTCACCGTGGACCGAGGCGGGGTGGTCACGTTTTTCAACACCACTGCCGAGAAAATATCCGGCTATGGTCGTCAGGAAATTTTAGGGCGGCCCTGCGCCGCCATCTTCCGCGGGGAAAAGACCCGCAATTGCGACCTGCTCAAGGAGACTATCATGAGCGGCGGCCCGCAATGCGGCATCGAAACCCGGATTCTCACCCGCGAGGGAGTCGCCGTCCCCATACGGATCACGTTTCTGCCGCTGCGCAATGAGAAAGGCATTGCTGTGGGCGGCTTGGCCACCTTCAGCGACCTCACCCTGGTGCACCAGTTGAGCCAGGCGATCCAGGACCGCTACACCTTTCATGACATGGTCGGAAAATCTCCTGCCATGCAGCGGATATTTGAAAACGTGCAGGTCGTGGCCAAGACCGACGCCACCGTGTTGATCGAAGGTCCCACCGGGACCGGCAAGGACGTTCTGGCCAAGGTCATCCACACCGCCAGCCGGCGCAGTGAAAAACCGCTGGTCAAGGTAAATTGCGCCGCGATTCCGGACACCCTGCTCGAATCGGAAATGTTCGGCTATGTCAAGGGAGCCTTCACCGGTGCGGTTCAAGACCGTGCCGGCCGCTTCCAGGCGGCCGACGGCGGGACGATTTTTTTGGATGAGATCGGCGATCTGCCGCTTGCGCTGCAGGCCAAGCTGCTGCGTGTGATCGAGGAGAAGGCCTTTTTCCGCTTGGGTTCCTCGCAGACCACCCAGGTGGATGTGCGCGTCATCTCGGCCTCCAATCAGCGCCTGGAGCGACTGGTCGCGCACAAGCGGTTCCGGGAAGACCTCTTCTACCGCCTCAATGTCTTTCGCATCGAGCTGCCGAGCCTCAAGGAACGCCAGGCGGACATCCCGCTCCTGATCGGCCACATCCTGCGCCGTCTATGCTCGAGGAAACATATGACCCCTCCTGAGATATCGGAAAACGCCATGCAGGTGCTCTTGAACTACACCTATCCCGGGAACATCCGCGAGCTGGAAAACATTCTGGAGCATTCGCTCATTCTCTGCCAGGAAAACACCTTGCGACGCAAGCATCTCCCCGAATACTTGCAGCAGCGGCCGCCGGCGTCGGTTACCCGAGCCGTGAAAGCCCAGGCGTCCGGATCGCCTGAACGCATGCGCATCCAAGCGGCGCTTCGGCGGCACGACGGCAACCGCTCCCTGGCTGCCCGGGCCTTGGGAATGGACCGCAGCACCCTGTGGCGCAAAATGAGGAAGTACCAGATCGAGCCCTGATGCACGTCGTGTTGCAACCGTGTGGCATTTATCGGGTATAATGCTATAATTATGCGTATTTTCAATAAGTAAAATCATAGCCTTGTTGCATTTGCTGCAACAGTCGTCTTTCCTACCTCTCGAACCCGCTCTGCCGATTCCACCAATAATCCACCGCATTTATTGATTAAACCTGGTGACCAGCCGGTTGGTACGTTTTCTGCTCAGGGATCGACAGCAGGCGCCCCGTCGCCACGAGATGGGACATGAAAAGACGCATCAAGATTCTGATCGTCGATGACGAACCCGACATGCGCTTCTTTCTCTGCAATTTGTTGGGGGGCTGCGGGTATGCCACCATTCCGGCGGCCGACCGCAACGAGGGACTGCGCAAAGCCAAGAAAGAAAAACCGGCGGTGATCATCCTGGATGTGATGATGGCCAACGAGGACGGCCTTCTGCTTTACCGGGCGCTCAAGCAGGACGATCGGTTGCGGGGCATTCCGGTCATCATGGTGTCCAGCGTGGGGAAGAAAACGTTTCTGGAATACCAGCGATCCTATTGCACCCTGCCGGAGGAGGAGCCTTCTGCTCCGGGGGCCTATTTGAAAAAGCCCTTGAACGCGGATGAGTTGATCGGCTGGGTCCAAACCTTGACAACGCCCGGTCCGACCGCCTAGCCCGCCACTGGGAGGCGGCTCGCTCGAGCGTCCGGACCGGTTTTGAAGATGCCGTCCGTCAATCCTGATCGGATCCAGGGTCAGGTCAGGCGGCACGACACCCGGAGAAAATGACCTGCCATGACGAAAGGCGGCTTAAATTTGAAGCTGGTCCAGGAACTGTCGCGCCTAGGCGCCCGGGACATGGAGTTGTGCATGCAATGTGCCGCCTGCAGCGCGGCGTGTCCCCTGTCCAGCGGCGCCAATGCCTTCCCTCGGAAAATCTACCGGTATCTTCAACTCGGGTTGGAGGACGAGCTCCTAGCCTCGCCCGAGCCCTGGCTTTGCTATTATTGCGGCGAATGCAACACAAATTGCCCCAGGGGGGCTGAACCGGCCGAAACGATGATGGCCGCCCGCCGCTGGCTGATCACCCGCTACGACTGGACCGGGTTGGCCCGGCGGTTTTACGTTTCGCCGATCTGGCAAGTCGGGGCCTTTGCCGTCGTCGCGCTGGGGATCATCCTGGCGTTTTGTGTAGGCCACGGCCCCATCGTCATCGACCGGGTCGAACTCAACACCTTTGCGCCGGTGGCTTGGGTCAAGCTGGGCGACAAGATCATGCTCTCCACCCTCGGCGCCTTACTCCTGTCGAATGCGTTTCGGATGCACCGCGGGATCATGGCCGGCGTGAAGCCGCCGCTGTGGCTTTACGTCACCCAGGCCTGGGCCTTTGTCCTTCATTACCTGACCCAGATGCGCTGGCGCACCTGCGGGACGGACCGGCGCGGCCGATGGGTTCGCCATCTTCTTCTGTTTTCCGGCTACGTGACGATGGAAGTCCTGGTGGTGGCTTTTCTGAGTGCATTCCAGACCGATGTCGTCCACCCGATGTGGCACCCCACGCGCATTTTCGGATACTACGCCACCATCGTCTTGATGATCATCTCGGCGGACATGATGATCAGCCGAAGGCAAAAAAAAGAAACGTTGCACCGGTACTCGGATTTTACGGACTGGTTTTTTTTGCTGCTGCTGTTTGCAACGGCATTTTCCGGAATCCTAGTTCATGTGTTTCGCCTGGCTGGCTGGCCGCTGATGACCTACGGCATCTATGTAGTCCACCTGTCCATTGCCGTGGGCATGCTTTGCATCATGCTGCCTTTCGGAAAGCTGTCGCACCTTTTCTACCGGCCGCTGGCGATCTTTTTAACCCGCGTTCGGCAGAAAGCCTCCCCGGGGACCGCGGTGGCGTTGGCCCAGATAACCGCCGAAGCCGGCGAGCTGTTTCAGAGCTGCCTGCAATGCGGCACCTGCACCAGTCTGTGCCCAGCCAGTCAAGAGGGCTCCTTCAGCCCCCGTCGGGTTCTGCGCCGGATCACCCTGGAGAGCGGCAGCGAGCGCTCCGTCGATCAGGCCGCGTGGGACTGCCTGACCTGCGGCGCCTGCACACCGAGTTGCCCTCGGGGCATTGGGATCATCGATGTGATCAAGGCCGTGCGGGGGTTGGCCGTCAGCTCCGGAAAACCGCCGGTTTTTTTAAAGGCGCCGCTGGTCAGCCTCCGGGAAAAGGGCAATCCCTGGCAAGGCGACCCCCAGAAACGCCTGGAATGGGCGGACGGATCAGACCTTCCGGCCTTGTCTCCGGATCACGAGTACTGCCTGTTCACCTGTTGCACCACGGCCTATGATCCCGGCCAACGCTCAGGCGGTCGGGCGCTCGTTCAACTGCTCGCCCAAGCCGGGGTGCCGTTCGGGACCCTGGGCAGCCGCGAAAGCTGCTGCGGAGACCAGGCCCGCCAGGCAGGGGCCGGCGCGGTCTTCGCCGAACTGGCTCAGCGCAACTCCGAACGGTTGGCGCAGGCCAACGTGAAAAAGATCCTGACCACTTCGCCCCATTGCCTCAACGCGTTCAAACATGCCTATGCCGGATTGCGGCAGGTGGGCGTCGAGCATTACACCGAACTCCTCGAACGACTGCTGGCCGCGGGCCGACTGACCCCGACCCTGAACGTGGCGTTGACCGTGACCTACCACGATCCCTGCTACCTGGGGCGTCACAACGGAATTTATGATGCGCCGCGACGAGTCCTGTTGCGCATTCCGGGGCTGGTGACCGTGGAAATGGCCAGTAATCGAGAAGACAGCCAGTGCTGCGGAGGAGGCGGCGCCCATGGGTGGCGCTCGGACCCGGGTAGCCGGCGCTTCGGTCAAAGGCGCATCGAAGAAGCGCTCGCCGCCGGTGCGCAGGTGATTGCCACGGCGTGTCCCTATTGTATGCACATGCTCGCCGCCGCGGTCCAAAAGCTCGGAGTCGGGGATCGGATTGCGGTCATGGACATCGCCGAGCTTCTGGCCAAGTCGGTGAGGGTCGCCGATCAGCTCCATGGTCTCAAGCGCGTCGATGCCAATGTTGATCAGGGGGTCTATCATGCCTGAACGCATCGGGTTCTACATCTGCCACTGCGGAGTCAATATCGCTTACCGGGTCAGGGTCAAGGAGGTGGCCGCCCATGTGGCCCAATTGCCCAACGTCTTGGTGTCTCGGGACTATCTTTTCATGTGTTCCGACCCCGGGCAGGAGCTCATCGAAAACGACATCCGGGCTCACCGGCTGACCCGCGTGGTGGTGGCGTCCTGCTCTCCCCGAATGCACGAAAAGACCTTTCGGGCCGCCTGCCAGCGGGCAGGGCTCAATCCCTATCGGGCCTTTCACATGGTCTGTGTGCGTGAGCATGTCTCCTGGGTCACCGAGAGTGAAGACAAGGCCACCGAAAAGGCCAAGCGTCTGATCGGCGCGGGCATTTTGAGGGTTGCCCATCAAACCGACCTGACGCCGGCAACGTTTCCAGTGTGCACGAACACCCTGATCGTGGGCGGGGGCATTGCCGGCATGCAGGCGGCTCTGGATATCGCCAAGGCCGGTTTCAAGGCCTACCTGGTCGAGCGCCAGCCTACGGTCGGCGGCCACATGCTTCAATACGACAAGACCTTTCCCACCCTGGACTGTGCCGCCTGCATCGGTACGCCCAAGATGGTTTCCGTGGGCCAAAGCCCCAACATCGAGCTGCTCACGTACGCCGAGGTGGAGGAGGTCAACGGGTTCGTCGGCAATTACTCGGTCAAGGTACGCAAGAAGGCCCGGCATGTCAGGTCCACCTGCATCGGCTGCGACGCTTGCGCCAAGGTGTGTCCGGTTGAAAAACCGAACGAATGGGACGTGCAAACCCGCCTGCGCAAGGCGATCTACCGGCCCTTTCCTCAGGCCGTTCCCATTACCTACACCATCGACAAGTCCGACCGGGCGCCTTGCGTGCAAAGCTGCCCGGCAGGGGTCAATGTCCAGGGCTACGTCACCATGGTCCGCGAGGGAAACTACCGGCAGGCCATGCGGATCATTCTGGAGCGGATCCCCCTGCCGCGGTCCATCGGCCGCATCTGCCCGGCCCCTTGCGAAAAGGCTTGCCGCCGCGCCAAAATGGACGAACCCGTGGCCATCCGTCATCTCAAGCGCTTTGTCGCCGACCGGGTCGACTGGGACGATATCGCGGTCCTGAAGAACGGCTCAAAGCCGCCGGAAGAGAAGATCGCCGTGGTCGGCGCAGGGCCCACGGGCTTGTCTTGCGCGTATTTCCTATCCCGTGACGGCTATGCGGTTACCGTGTTCGAAGCCCTCCCGGTTCCGGGCGGCAAGCTGCGGACGGGCATCCCGGGCTATCGCCTGCCGGCCGATGCCTTGGATAAGGACATCGCGATGATCCAGAAGCTCGGGGTGGAATTGGTCACCGGTCATCGCATCGGCAAGGACCATCGCGTGGAGGATCTCTTCGCCGAAGGCTACCGGGCCGTGTTCGTCGCCACGGGTCTGAATGCGGACGTGCCGCTGAAAATCCCCGGAGAAGACACCGAGGGCGTCATCCCCGGTGGAGCTTTTCTCAAGCAGATCAACCTCGAGGGATCCGCTCCTGCCGGCAGGCGCGTGGCCGTGGTCGGCGGAACCGCCCGGGCCGTGGACGCCGCGCGGGCCGCCTTGCGAACGGGCGCCGAGGTCACCCTTTTTTACCAGCGCGTCCGACGGGGCAAAGATGCGCTGCCCGCCGCCGAAGAAGACCTCCAGGCCGCCCGGGCCGAGGGCATCCGCATCGAGACCGAGGCCAGGCCCGTTGCCGTGCTTGCCGAAAACGGCAAGGTGGTGGGCCTGCGCTGCCAGAGGGTGGTGCCGGCAGCGCCAAAGGCAGCGAGCGTCGCCAACCAGAGCCCGGCGGCGCCGGCGGCTTACGACCTGGCCTGCGACATGGTGGTTCCCGCTGTGGGCCAAAGACCGACACCGGAGGTCTTCGAAGGCACCCCGGGGGTCAAACTCACCGCCCTCGGCACTGTGCTCGTGGATTCGATGACCTGCCAAACCGCCCGGGCAGGGCTGTTTGCCGCTGGCGAGGTGCAGTCCGGGCCGGCGGCCGCCATCCGCTGCGTGGCCGCCGGACGCGAGGCCGCGGTCTCGATCGACCGGTTCATGCGTGGGCTGGATCTAAAGGCCGACCGGCCGTCCAGGCCCAAGGGCAGTCGCTGGGAGCCAGTGCCGGAAAACGCCCCCCGGCAGGCCCGGGCCAAGATGCCCGCAGCCGATCCGGGAGAGCGCAAGGGTGATTTTCGCGAAATCGAGCTCGGTTTGCCCGAACCGGAGGCCCGCCGCGAAGCGGCCCGCTGCCTGTCCTGCGGGACCTGTTGTGAGTGCGGGTTGTGCGTGGAAGCCTGCGAGGCCAAGGCCATCGACCACTGCATGACGGATGAAGTGCAGCAGATCGAGGTGGGGTCCATCATCGTGGCGACCGGGTTTGACCCCCTGGACCCGACGCCGATGCGCCAATACGGATACGGCACGTTTGCCAATGTCTTTACCAACCTGGAGTTCGAACGGCTCTCCAACGCCACCGGGCCGACCGGTGGTAAGCTGCTGAAACGCGACCCCAGGGACCGCCGCAAATTCACCGATTCTCCCCAGCGGGTCGCGATCCTTCACTGCATCGGCAGCCGCGACAAGAACTACCATGAGTACTGCTCGCGCACCTGCTGCATGTATGCACTGAAGTATGCCCACCTGCTCAAGGACAAGTGCGGGCATCACACCGAGGTGATCAATTTTTACATCGACATGCGCTGCTTCGGCAAAGGCTACGAGGAATTTTTCAAACGCGTGCAGAGCGAGGGCGTTCGCATGGTGCGCGGCAAGGCGGCGAAAGTCGAGGAAAAAGACGGTCGGCTGATCGTCAAGGCCGAGGATACCCTTTCGGCCGCTATGTTGGAGGTCGCCGTCGACATGGTGATCCTGTGTACTGCCATGGAACCGAGGGCCACGGCCAACGAGGTGGCCCGCACCTTCGGAATCACCATCGGGGCGGACGGGTTCTTCTTGGAGGAGCACCCCAAGTTGGAGCCGGTGTCGACGGCCACCAGCGGGGTGTTCTTAGCCGGCGCCTGCCAGGGCCCGAAGGACATTCCGGACACCGTGGCTCAGGCCAAAGGAGCCGCGGCTGAAGCCCTGGCCCTGAGCAGCTCCGGAAAAGTGTCCGTTTCCCCGATGATCTCGTCGATCGACCCGGATATCTGCATCGGGTGCCAGGTGTGCATCGGTCTGTGCGCTTACACGGCCATCGAATTCAATTCGTTGAAAGGGGTCAGCGAGGTGAATGAGGCTATATGCAAAGGTTGCGGAAGCTGTTCCGCGTATTGCCCCAGCGGGGCCGCCAAGGTTCGGCATTTTACCGACCGGCAGATTTTTGCGGAAATCGATGGACTGCTGGCGGGCTAGAAAGGAGTGAGCCGATGAGCGATTTCGAACCGACCATTGTGGCTTTTTTCTGCAACTGGTGCACGTACACGGCCGCCGATCTCGCCGGCACCTCGCGCCTGTCCTATCCCGCCAATATTAAGATCGTCCGGGTGATGTGCACGGGCATGGTCGATCCCAAATACGTGATCAAATCGTTTCTGGAAGGTGCCGACGGCGTTTTGGTCAGCGGGTGCAATCCCGGTGACTGCCATTACATCAACGGAAATTTCAAGGCCCGGAGGCGCATCAAGATGCTCAAGGGGATCCTCGACCAGTTCGGTATTCAGCCGGAGCGTCTGCGCCTGACGTGGATCGGAGCGAGCGACGGCATCCGATTCGCCGAGACCATGCGGGAGATGACCACCCAGATCAAAGCGCTGGGTCTCAGTGCAGCCCGGCTGAAGATGGTGATTTGAAGACAATCGCTTTGCGGATGGGGGAGGAGTTCATGGCCAAAACGGTACGCATCGAGATCAAGGACCAGGACCTATTGGGGGCCTTGCGGAGTTTTCTCAAAACGGTGCTGGAGCGGGAGGATATCACCGCGGTATTGGTACCCTGGCGGCTTCCCATGAAAAACATGGTCATGCCGACCTTGATAACGGATCCGCAGCAACTGGACGAAGCCGACCCGTTGTCCCCGGCGTTTGCGATCAATACGGCCCGGGTCGTCTCCCGGCTGACCCGCAGGGCCTCGGGAGGCACGGTGGCCGCGGTGATGCGGCCATGTGAAATCAGAGCCTTCGTCGAGCTGGTCAAACTCAAGCAGGGCCGGACCGAGGACCTGGTCATCATCGGCGTCGACTGCCTGGGCGCTTACAGCAACCGGGATTTTTTCCGCTGGGTCGGGGATGATGCGGCCGCCTCTACGCAGAGGTTCTACCATGCTGTTCTGGCAGGCTCCGGAGCCGCGATGGACGGCGTCGATCTTACTGCGGCCTGCAAGGCCTGTGAATCACCGACGGCCGACGGGGCCGATATCGCCCTCGGGCTCTACGGTGTGGACACGACCCAGGGTCTTGTGGCCCAGGCGCGCACGGCCCAGGGCGAAAACCTGCTGGCGAAGCTCGGACTTGCCGAAACGCAGGAACCGGCCGCACGGCAGAAAACGCTGGAAAAGCTCCAGGCGGAGCGGGCCGCCTTCCGGGAGGCGATGTTCCAACAAACCCGCGCAGCCACCGATACTCTGGAAAAGCTGAGCACCTATCTGGCCAACTGCGTCAACTGTTACAACTGCCGCGTAGCCTGCCCGGTGTGCTACTGCCGCGAGTGCGTCTTTGTCACCGACGTGTTCGACCACGAGCCGGCCCAATACCTGCGGTGGGCCAAGCGCAAGGGGGCCGTCAAGCTGCCCACCGACACGCTCTTTTACCACCTCACGCGCATGGCCCATATGAGCACGGCCTGTGTGGGCTGCGGCCAGTGTTCCAATGCGTGCCCGAACGACATCCCATTGATGGAACTGTTTCGCAGCGTGGCCCACCGGACCCAGACGGAGTTCGGCTATACGCCGGGCCGCAGTCTCGATGAAAAGCCGCCGTTCTCCGAGTTTCGGGAAAACGAGTTCCCCGAAGTGGTTGGAATGAAATAAGCCCCGGAATCCGATCGAGCGGCTTTGGGGCTTGAGATGACAAGGAGCCACCATGAATCGTAAAATCGGAAAGGCGCTTGTGGTCGGGGCCGGCATCGGCGGCATCCGGGCCGCCCTGGACCTTGCGGAGACCGGCTACCGCGTCACGCTGATCGAACGTGCGGCCCACATCGGGGGCATCCTCAGCCAGCTCGATTTTCAGTTTCCCACCAATGGGTGCGGGATGTGCAAAATGCTGCCCCTGGTGGAACGCGACGCCTCATCCCAGTTCTGTCTGCGCAAGGGGCTGTTTCACGAAAACATCGATCTCCGGCTGGCGACCCAGATCGTCTCCATCGAGGGCCAGGCCGGGCGCTTCACCGTCATGCTCCGGAAGACTCCCACCGGCGTGGATTCCCAGCGCTGCATCGGTTGCGGCCTGTGCCGGGCGGTCTGCCCCGTGCAAGCGCCCGACGACTTCAACGCCGGCCTCGATGTTCGCAAAGCCATTTACCTGCCTGTCCCCCACAACATCCCCAACACCTATGTCATCGATGGATCAGCCTGCAACCGCTGCGGCGAATGCCAAAAGGTTTGCCCCACCGGCGCCATCGATCTGGCCGTCGGCCGCTGGGGCCGGTTCCGCATTCTCGTGGTGGACGACGAACTCATCGTGCGGGAATCGCTGCGCGATACGCTGAGCGAGGAAGGTTTTCAGGTCGAGGCGGCCGAGTCGGGCCCCAGGGCCGTGGAAATGCTGGCCGCCGAATCCTTCCACCTGATGCTCACCGACATCAAGATGCCCGGCATGGACGGCGTCGAATTGCTCAAGGCCGCCAGGGCGGCCCAGCCGGATTTGAGCGTACTGATGATGACGGCTTACGCCACGGTGGAAACCGCGGTGGAGGCTATGAAGATCGGCGCCTTGGACTATCTCGTCAAGCCCTTCGATCCCGATGTGCTGATCCCCATGGTGGTCAAGATCGCTGAAGCATTTCAGGCGGCCGGTGATTACCGGCTGGAGGTCGGCTCCATCGTCCTGTGCGGCGGAACGGGCTATTTTGATCCGGCCCAGGGCAAAAACACCTTCGGTTACGGGATCAACCCTCTTGTTCTGACGAGCCTGGAATTCGAACGGCTTTTAAGCGGCACCGGACCGACCGGCGGCCGGCTGGTGAGGCCCCATGACGGCCGGCCCGTTGCAAAGATCGGCTGGCTGCAATGCGTGGGATCACGCGACTTGCAGGCGGAGGCCGACTACTGTTCCTCGGTGTGCTGCATGTTCGCCGTCAAGGAAGCCGTGCTGGCCAAGGACAAAGCCGGCGGGAACCTGGATGCGGCCGTGTTTTACATGGACATGCGGACCTTCGGCAAGCCGTTCGAGCGCTACCGGCTCGAGGCCGAGTCGCGGTACGGCGTTCGCTTCGAGAGGGGTCGGATTCATACGGTGACCGCCGATCCGGATTCAGGGTCGCCGATGGTTCGTTACGTCGCCCGCGACGGGGCCGAGCGTCTGGAAACGTTCGACCTGCTGGTTTTGGCGGTGGGCCAGAGGCCCTCGGCGGGGACATCCAACCTGGCCGAACTGGCGGGGATCGGGTTGAATTCCTGGGGGTTCATCGAAACCGAGGCTTTTCACGCCAGCCGCACCGCCACCAAGGGCATCGCGGTGGGGGGGTCTTGTTCCGGCCTCAAGGAGATCGGCGAATCGGTCATCCACGCCTCTGCCGCGGCCCTGGAGGCTTCGCGCGTGATTCATGCCTCCGGCGGGGGACTGGCGCTCGAACAGGGGCCGGAACATGCCTACCGGGATGTGAGTCGCCAACCGCCGAAAGTGTTCATCGCCGTGTGCGCCTGCCAGGACCGTCTGGCTGGCGGGATCGATCCCGAGGCGCTGAAAGCCCGCCTGGCTCAGGACCCGGGGGTCGATCAGGTCCTGTTTGTAGACGGGCTATGCACCGCGGCCGGGTGGGACCAACTGGAAGCGCGCCTGGCCGAGAGGCAAGCGAACCGCGTGCTCATCGGGGCCTGCCATCCTTACCTTTTCGTGGCCAAACTCCGCGAACTGGGCCGGCGTTGCGACCTGGATCCGGCCCTGATAGACGCGACCCAGATTTGGCATTTTAGCGCGCCTGAAAAATCGCCCCCGAACCGTGCCCCCCTGACCCTGGACCTTTTACCCCTGCACATGGGCCTGGCCCGCATCAAGAAGACGGAGCCCAAGCCCGTTGCGGCCGTACCGGTGGTTCGCAGCGCACTGGTGGTAGGCGGCGGCATCGCCGGGATGACCGCGGCCCTGGCCATTGCGGACCACGGCTTTCCGGTCGTCCTGGTCGAGAAAGACGAAGCCTTGGGCGGGAACCTGCGATGGCTCCGGACGACCGCCGGCGGCGCCGATCCGCAGCTCCTGCTAGCGGAGACCGTGCAGCAGGTGGAGAAGCACCCCCATATCCGGGTGCTTTGCGCCAGCCGGGTCACCTCCTCCTGGGGACAGGTGGGCCGCTTCACCACAGCCGTCGAGAATGCCGAGGCTGCCGTGGAAACCATCGAACACGGGGTCGTGGTTCTCGCCACGGGGGGCCGGGAAGCCCCCACGAAATCCTACGGCTACGGAACATCGGGCCGCATCGTCACCCAGAAGGTACTGGAAACCCAATTAGCCGGGGGTGACCTGGATCCGGGTGCCTGGAACTGCGTGGTGATGATCCAATGCGTCGATTCCCGGGAGGAACCGCGCAACTACTGCAGCCGCGTCTGCTGCACGGCTTCCATGAAACACGCCCTGCATCTCAAAGCGAAGAATCCGGAGCTATCCATATATGTCCTTTACCGGGACATCATGACGTACGGATTCAACGAGCGCTTCTTCACCGAGGCCCGCCGGCAGGGAGTGATATTCATTCAGTATGACCCGGCCGACAAGCCGCAGGTGGTGGCCGACCGGTCAGCCGAAGCCGGAGATGGACTGGTGC
>JBLMXM010000382.1:0-9017 GCA_050257775.1 Hyphomicrobiales bacterium | reverse complement strand
CTTTCGATCGTTCCACCTTCTGCTTCTGGGTTTTCAGCGTTCGGCCGCCGATCAACTCGATCAAGTCCTCCACCATCACCTTCATCTGGTCGGCCTGGGAAGAAAGTTCGACGGCGGCCGACGAAGATTCCTGGGCATTGGCCGCGTTCTGTTGAGTCACCTTGTCCATGTCGCCCATGGCCGAATTTACCTGATCGATACCCTGGGACTGCTCTCTTGACGCGGCAGCGATCTCCGCAAGCAGCTCCGCAACTTTGCCTGCGCTATCGGCCACATTGCCAAAGGCCTCGCGGGTGCCGGTCATCAGCCCGGATCCGTCCTTGACCTTTTTCACCGTACCTTCGATGAGGCCTGCGGTATTTTTTGCCGACTCTGCGGCGCGCCGGGCCAGATTGCGAACCTCTTCTGCCACAACGGCAAACCCTGCACCGGCCTCGCCCGCTCGGGCCGCCTCCACAGCCGCATTCAGCGCGAGCAGATTAGTCTGAAACGCGATTTCATCAATGGTCTTGACGATTTTCTGGGTCTCCTCGCTGGCTTTCCGGATCTCTTCCATGGAGGCGCTCAGCCGGGCCATGGAGTCGTTGGCTTGGCCCACGAAACGGCCCGCCTGCTTCATTAGGCCGTCGGCCTGGTCGGCGCTGTCGGCGTTACTCTTGGTCATGGCGGCCATCTCCTCGAGCGATGAAGAAGTTTCCTCGATGGCCGCGGCCTGCTTCGAAGCACCGTCTGCAAGTATCTTGCTCGTATCGGACACTTGGGCCGACACATTGGCGACCCGGCCGGTGCACTCTACCAGTCCGCGGCTGAGGCCTTGAATCGGGCCGGCAATCGAACGGGCGATGAAAAAAGCTGCAACGGTCATGAGCGCCATGATACCTAACACCACCAGTCCGACAATGACGTGCATTTTGGCCTCGATGCTCAACACCGAGTCCCGGTCCCTGCCGATGAAGAGCATGCCGGCGATTCTACCTTCCAGGTCGCGCAGAGGCCAGTAGGCCGTATTGTACTCCCGCCCCAGGATCTGGTTGATATTTTTGAACATCCTGCCCTGCTGCAGAACGGTTTCGATGACCTTGGGGTTGTCCATCCGGGTGCCGATGGCGCGCTTGCCTTCCCTGACGATCGTGGTGGAGACCCGGGTGTCGCCATGGAAGATGGTGCACTCCACACCCAAAATTTCCTTGATCCGGTCTACAAATTGAGTATCGGAGGAAAGGTCGATTCCCGAAGTGACGGATCCGACGACTTTCCCTTCCAATCGGATCGGATGGCCTGCACGCATGCAGAACTTCACCACGGTGCCCTCTTCCACCCCTGCGGACGGCTGCCCGGTCAGTGCTTTTTTCACGTTCACCTGGTTCACGACGCTGTCACCGGTCTTGTCCGAGTGGCCGCGAGCAATCACCTTACCTTCCGCGTTGGCTACGGTGAGCACGTTTACATTGATGCCCGCGAGAAACTCCTTGCCCACCTTCTGAATGAAGGCGGTGTCGGCCTTGATGACAGCTGCGATCACGTCCGGCCGTTGGGCAAACTGGCGGGCTGTCTCGACGCACTTATCGCGCAGATTGTCCATCTGGGCCTGAACTGCTGTTGAAAACTGCCCGATTTCCTCCTGCGCCAAGTCGTTGAACCCTCTCATGAGGACAACGGAAGAAATCAGCGCAGCAGTGCTGCCGATGAACACCGACAGAATCACTACACCGATAATGCGTTGAGACAAGGACAGTTGCATGGAAGGTGATCCTTTCTGGAGAGCATGTCATTCCAAGATGCTACGGCATCTCCGTCGAACAGGCCGGCTCAGCCATCACCACTCCGCGCCTGAACCTGCTTCACATTAGAGGATATCGGCCTAAGATGGCTTTCCCTTTAGAGGAACAGCAGCAGAACATCCGATTCCTACTTGCGCTTTATACGCTTTTCTGGTGAGATGGCGCGGAGGGTCATAAAGGCAAACCCCATCAGGGGAAAACGGACGGCCAAAGGCCGGAAGTCCAACCGCATGCAAAGCATGCGGTTGGCTGACTGGAATCGCAACCGCCTTATGCGCGTCAAACAAGGGTGACTGCCATGGCTGCAGTCCAAAAGCGGGTTCACGGAATTTATGCGGCCATCCGGGATTATTTTCAGACCGGGTTATGGATGCAGCGGCTGGAGGACCTGCCGCGATGGCGGGCGGCATCCGTCCGGACCCTACGGATACTGACTGCAGCGGTGACTGAATTCTTCG
Source organism: Hyphomicrobiales bacterium (assembly GCA_050257775.1). GTDB lineage: Bacteria > Desulfobacterota > Desulfobacteria > Desulfobacterales > SpSt-501 > SpSt-501. Next base: position 6,778 of record JBLMXM010000382.1, on the reverse strand, counting down.
CCGACCAGTGCTCGCTGCGCGCTTCCGCGCTGACGTTCTACACTCTACTGTCCATCGTGCCTGTCTTTGCGGTCGTCTTCGGTATCGCCAAAGGCTTCGGGCTTGATAAGGTCCTGGAAAAGGAGCTCATGGAACAGATGGCCGGACAGGAGCAGGCCCTCGAGCGCATCCTGGCGTTCTCTCGGAACATGCTGGAAAACACCAAAGGCGGATTGATCGCCGGAGTCGGTGTGGTGTTGATGTTCTGGTCGGCCATCAAGGTCCTGGGCCAGATCGAATCGTCCTTGAATGCCATGTGGGATGTGCGCGGGCAACGTTCCTGGGGGCGACGGTTCAGCGATTACCTGGCCGTGTTGCTGATTGCCCCGATCTTGCTGCTGGTGGCCGGCAGCGCCAGCGTGTTCATTCGCACCCAGTTCGATGCCATCGCCGGGCGGTTCGAGATTGTCGGAATGCTCGGACCGCTGGTGCTGCAGACCCTGAAGCTAACCCCGTTGATTCTGGTCTGGGCCCTCTTCACCCTGGTCTACATGGCCTTGCCGAACACCCGGGTCCGGTTCGGCGCAGCCGCGGCGGGCGCCGCTGTCGGCGGCCTGATGTACCAGCTCGTGCAGTGGTTTTACATCGATCTGCAGGTCGGAGTCGCCAAGCAGAACGCCATCTACGGCAGTTTTGCCGCCCTGCCACTCTTTCTGGCATGGGTTCAGGCCAGCTGGACCATCGTTCTCTTCGGCGCCGAGCTGTGCGAGGCCGTTCAGCATAGCAGCGACTCCTGCCGCTCCTTAGGCTGCCCTGCTCCGAGTGCGGCTGAAAAGAAGCTGATCGGCCTGAACATCGTCCATGAAGTGATCCGGCGATTCGCCGCCGGTGATCCGCCCATGACCGCCCACCAGCTGGCACTTGGAATCAATTTGCCCGTCCGCTGGGTCAAGGAGTTGCTGGCCGGCCTGACGGCGACGGGAATACTTTCCGAGACCCGCGGCGCCTCTGCGGATGAACCCGGCTATCAGCCGGCGATGGATATCGGGCTTCTGACTCTTCAACGGGTATCGGAAGCCTTGGAATCCGGCGGCGGTTCCGCCGCGACTCCTATCCTGCCTATCGAAGAAACCGCCAAGCTCGCGGCGGCTTTGCGCGAGTTGAGCCGGGCGGCTGCCGAATCACGGTGTAACCGGTTGCTAAAGGATATCTAAGCAGGAGGATTCACGAATGAAAATGGTTCCCAAGCTGACCCTGGATGATGCGCGCATCATCATGGCGGCCGCCGAAGAAAAGTCGCGTGAAATAGGCGTCGACATGGACATCGCTATCACAGACGACGGCGGCCATCTGCTCATGTTCCACCGCATGGACAACGCGCGCGTCACCAGCATTGATATCGCCATCGGCAAAGCTTTCACGGCTGCAGCCGCCCGGCGCTCGACGCGCTCTTACGCGGAAACCGGCCGGCCGGGCGGACCGGCCTACGGTATCCACGTGAGCAATCAGGGACGCTTCATGATCGTTCCTGGAGGCCTGCCCATCTTCGTCGACCAGCAGATCGTGGGCGGGGTCGGCTGCAGCTCCGGACACTCCGACCAAGACGAGGCAGTGGCTCAGGCCGGGATCGACGCCCTGTCGCGGAGCTTGAAAAAGTGAATCGGCAGAAAGGTGTCCCTTCCGGGAGAGAAAGGCATGCCCCGCGGGAGTTTAAAGCAGGGAAACACTCCTGGAAGCCGGGGAACATGCTCTCGCCGGTGCCTGTGGTGCTGGCCAGCTGCGGCGGAACTAAAAGCTGGAAGCCGAACCTGATCACCATAGCCTGGATCGGCAGCGTGTGCTCGGACCCGCCCATGCTATCGATCTCGCTCCGGCCGGACCGCCACTCCTACGACATCATCAAGACCACGGGCGAATTCGTCGTGAATGTACCTTCTCTGGATCAAGCCAGGGCAGTCGATTGGTGCGGGGTCGTGTCAGGACGGGATACCGATAAATTCGCAGCCACCGGCCTGACTCCGGCCCCTGCCTTGAAAGTGGGTTGCCCGATCGTCCGGGAGTGTCCGCTGAATATCGAATGCCGCGTCAGGAAAAGCCTGCCGCTCGGCTCCCACACCCTGTTCCTGGCAGAAGTGGTGGCCGTTCAAGTCAGCGCGAGCCTCGTGGATTCCAAGGGGCGCCTCAACCTTCAAAAAGCAGGCTTGATGGCCTTTGCCCACGGCCATTACTTCGCCCTGGGGCGCCACATCGGGCATTTCGGGTTTTCGGTGCGCAAGCGCAAGAAGCGCAGCCGCGTCTGACTCAAGGTGATTTGTCTTCGATAATGAGATTCCTGAGCTCGTCCGGGTTATCGAGCCCGACGGGGAATTTCTCCCGGAGCATTCGGCCGACCTCGGCCACGGCCCGACAGATGCCTTCCGCCGGCCGGCCCTCCCGGATCGCCTGAACAATCACTTCGGCAACGGTCTGCCACTGTGCCTCGGGGATCATGGAATTGATGCCTCGATCGCCGAGCACCCAGACCCTGCGCTCAAAGACGGAGATATAGATGAGAACCCCGGTTTCCTCGGCCGTCCGGTACAGCCCTTTGCGGTAAAACTGGTGGTGGGCCGCCTCCCGGACCTCGTCCTCCATTTCTTTCGCGTGAACGAAGCATCGCTTCAAAATATGGACGCGCTTGACAACCTCGTGAAAGGCCACGAACAGGGGAATCATTGCGGCCAGGAATGCCCACAGGTTGGCGGGACCGGCCCAGAATAAACCTCCCAGCAACGGGGTGAGTGCAACGGCGACGGGAAGGGCGAAGGCCGTTGCGCCGAGCAGACCCGCCACAGGATAATGATGGCTTGCAGGGGCAACCATTACGACGATTTCGCCCCGCGTGCGGCTTTCGGCCTCCCGGACGCAAGCTTCGATTGCCTTCCGATCCGCCTCGGACAGGAAACGTTTCATCAAATCTTTCATCCCAACTCTCTGACCTCAACCTACCAACTGCCTGAAGCTCCGCCGCCGCCGAACCCGCCGCCGCCACCTGAAAACCCGCCGCCTCCCGAGAATCCGCCCCCGCCGCTTGAGAATCCTCCTGGAAAACCACCGTATCCGCCCCCGGGCCGCCTGCCGTAAGTCCGAGTTCCGCCTACAGGTGCCAGACCGGCGATTACCGAGAGGACAAATCCCGCAATCAGGCCAAGGCCAACCAGGGCAGCCAGCACCGCCAACCCGGGGGAGAACGCCATCTGCCCGAGAAACGGCATGAGAAACCCGCCGGCTGCCGTCCCCAAAGGCCGACTCACCCGCCCGAGGGAATACACCACAAAAACGAATACCAGAAGAAAGGGGAAAATGCCGCCCAAATCCATCCCCTGAGGCTCGACCGTTCCTTTCCCGGATTTCGCCTTGAACTCGCCTCTCGCCACGTCGATCATGGCCTGCACGCCGTTCATCACCCCCTGATCGAACCGGCCCGCCCGGAATTCCGGGAGGATGGTTTCACGGATGATGCGCCCAGCCACCAGATCGGTCAACCTCCCCTCAAGCCCATAACCCACCTCGATGCGCACTTTGCGGTCGGTTTGAGAAATAAGCAGAATGGCGCCGTTATCCAGGCCCTTGTGCCCGATCTTCCACTGCTCGGCCACCCGGATGGAAAAGTCCTCCAGCGCATCCCCCTCGAGAGACGGTACGGTGAGAACCACAATCTGGGTAGAATCCCTCTGTTCAAAATCCTTCAATATGAGATCCAGCTGCCGCACTACCCCAGGCGAGAGCATCCCGGCATAATCGTTCACCCGCCCCCGCAGCGGCGGGACATCCAGAGCCATTGCGGCCTGCAGCAGAAGCAATACCAATCCCATCGCAGCCGCAACTGCTGCGGGCACCCGCCGTGGTATGCTAGATTTCGGGAACATGTATCGCATAGCCTCATGCCGTTTCAAAACCTCGGATCACGCCTGCGGGCCAGGCGCAGGTCGATTCGAAAGCGCGGCATACACGATAGTATGTGAGCGTTTCGAGAGACTGGCAACGCCGCCCCCAGGCGTCAGCCGGGGTTTATAAAAACAGCTTCTCAGAACTTCACCTTGGGCGCCGCCTTGGCCGCCTCGTCGGCCTTGATGTATTCCTTGCGCTTCAGATGCAGCAGCAGGCTGTTGGTGAGGCTATTGGGAAAGCTGCGGATCGAGCTGTTGAAGGCTTCGGCCGCCTGGTTGTAACGCTGGCGGGCCACGTTGATCCGGTTCTCTGTTCCTTCGAGTTGGTTCTGCAGGTCCTTGAAGTTTTCGTTGGCTTTGAGATCCGGGTACTGCTCGGCCACAACCAGAAGCCGGGACAAGGCCGAGGAAAGCTGCCCCTGGGCCTGCTGGAGCTTTTCCAGGGCCGTCGGATCGCTCAGATCATCGACCGACACCTTGACGGCGGTGGCCCTGGCACGAGCGTTGATCACCGCTTCGAGGGTCTCACGCTCGTGGCTGGCGTATCCTTTAACTGTTTCAACCAGGTTGGGAATCAGGTCCGCGCGCCGCTGCAGCGTCGCTTCCACATCCCCCCAGGACTTAAAGACGGCTTCTTCCTGCTGCTGCATGGTGTTGTACCCGCAGCCGCTGAATGCCAAGGCCACCGCCAAGACCATTATCGAGGCGATTGTCCTCTTTTTCATTGAGACCTCCCTTTCCGATGATCAATCGGGTCAACGTGAATGGCCCAGTAAAGCTTGCCGGAAGCCTACTGCTCCGATTGAAAATGAACTAATATAGGAAGCCCTGCTCAGCTGCGCAAGCCGTATCGTCAGGGCTTCGAATGGTAGGCGTGCGAACGCGTGTACAGCAGTCAATCGGAGAGGCAAGAAAAAAACAAGCTTGCAGCGGCTCCAGCCTCACCGCCGCGCTGAGCTGTAGTAATGGTCCACTCAGGCGTTGTTGTGGTATGGTAGCGTAGCACTGCGAAAGAAGCAACCGGGCCTGCCGCGCGATGGTTGACCCATAGCCCCGAAGGAGTATCTCGCCATGCCGGATCCAACGCATTTTAAGAAACTTGAAAATATGATGCACTCGGCTCCGATTGTAAAGCTGACCGGTGCGCGAGTTAAGGTGAAAAAGGGCGAAGCCGAAATCACCCTGCCTGTCCGGCAGGAATTCTTTCACGCGGCAGGCGCGCTGCACGGCGCCCTCTATTTTCTCGCACTCGACAACGCCGCCTTTTTCGCGGTGAACTCGTTAGTCGCGGACGTCTTCGTCTTGACGGCCAGCCTTACCACCTACCTGGTTCGGCCGGTGACGGAAGGAGTCTTGAAGGCGGTCGGAAAAGTCGTGAGCCGCGGCCGAACCCAGTTCATCGCCGAGTCCGTGCTCTACGATCAAGACAGCCGGGAAGTCGGCCGTGCCAGTGGAATCTTCGTGAAAGGACGAACGCCGTTATCGGAAGAAATCGGGTATCGTTGAGATGGCTAAAGAAGAACTTGTTCTGCCAAGGAGCCATACCTACCGGCACAGGCAGGTTTTTTAAGCCGGTCGACCTGACCGGCCTAAAATCCACAGCGCTCCAGGCAGGGTTCATTTCATCCCTGTTCTTGCCTTCAAAGAAAAACGAAGACACCGGGCCATTTCGCCGGGGTCACTGCGTACTCCGCTGCGCCTTCAACTCCACCGGCAGCAGTGCCCCGTAGACCATGTCCGCCGTCGGAGTGGGAACCCCCAGCTCGCGCCCCTTGCGAGTGACCACGCCGACCATGGACTCCAGCTCCGAAGGGCGTCCACCTTCCATGTCGCGCTGCATGGAAGGCTTCAAGGCCGGTGCGGCACTGTCAATGATGGCAAGCGCCTGGTCGACCACATCGCGGTCCAAACCAATACCGGCGGCCCGCGCCAGGGCTTCGACTTCCCGCATGAGGCCTGTCATCAGCGACCGCGTCTCGGGCACGGCGCGGTAGTCGCCTGCCTCCAGCCGCGTCAGGGCCCCCACGCCACTGAAGCCGGCGATAAAAACGAACTTGGTCCACAACACCTTGCGGATGTTGTCGGTGGGCTCGACCGTTATGCCCGTGCGCTGCAGTTCCGCGACCGTACGATGCACACGGGAGGTGATGCGGCCGTCCAGTTCGCCCAGAACGATCCGCCGGAAGGTCGAAACCTGCCGAATGACGCCCGGGGCCTCAATGTTGGCCGCGATATAAGTGACGGCCCCCAGCACGTTCTCCATGCCCATGACCGCACCCAGCCGCTCGGCGGCATCGATGCCGTTCTGCAGCCCCATCACGACAGTGTCCCGTCCCACTATTGGCAGCGCGGATCGGGCGGCTGCGTCGAGGGCAGGCGTTTTCACGCAGACCAGCACGAGTTCAGCGGGCCCGATCTCCTCCGGACGATCTGTCGCCGACACGGGAACCACGTTGAAATCGCCGTGGATGCTCTTGACTTGTAATCCCTTTTCCCTCAGCGCCTCTAAGTGCGCTCCGCGGGCGAGGAAACTTACCTCGTGGCCAGCTTTGGCCAGCAGGCCGCCATAATATCCGCCCAACCCGCCTGTCCCAATAATCGCGATCTTCATAATGTCCTCAAATGTGAAGAGCTTGCCAGCATGAATTTGCCCGCAGGCCCTTTCCTGTCACTCTGGAGGCGGCCCCCGGATTCGAACCGGTTAAAAGATTGTAAGTATCTGTAATCATGCATAAATTTTTGGAGAAATTCTCGCTGCACAACCGCTGCACAACCGAACCTCCAATCAAGCTGATTTTTTATAGAGCTTAATGCGTGCATCCGTCAATAAATACCGTTTCCTTTTTCAATTTTTTTTCTGATTGCCACCG
>JBLMXM010000381.1:0-16623 GCA_050257775.1 Hyphomicrobiales bacterium | reverse complement strand
CCGAGCGGGGCCGCGCGGGCCTTGCACAAAATCGTCACGATTTCTGCAAACTGCTGTGGCGGCTGTGGTCACCAAACTGGAACTTCGATGATCAGACCTACCTTCAGACGGCCGCCTCCTTTGATAACCCGGATTTCGTCCCGGTCGTCATCCATTCTTACCGGCATCGCTTTGCCTTGGCGCCCGGCGACCCAGCCACGGAAAAAACCGAGCAGCGCCTGACCCAGCAGCCCATGATTGGCGTGCCCACCGTCGCTCTGGACGGCGGGGCCGATGGCGTGGCCCCTTCAGGCGGCTCGGCGTATCATGCTGATTTCTTCACGGCGGCCTATGAGCGCCGCGTGATCCCAGATGTGGGCCATAATCTGCCTCAGGAAGCCCCGCGCGACTTTGCGGAAGCGATCCTGTCGTTGGTATAACGCATTCTTTTTTGAAGACACAGGTACCTCAGGTCCCGATCAAGAGGCGGTGTTGACTGCGGCTTCATTATAGAATACTCCGTATCCCCTATGGAAAGAAACGTTTTCGACCAGGTGGCGGGCGATTACGATAAAATTCACGAGCGCTGCTTGCCCCCTGGCGTTCATAGCCACGAGTTCATCAACCAGAGGGCCGTAAACATCACCCGATGGATCTGGGATGGATACGTGGGAGACGAGTTTTGTTACCTGGATTTCGGGTGCGGTAATGGCCGGCTCTTCAAGTCACTGGTGGAATCCGCCTCCCTACGACCTCTCGTGGACCAAGGCCGGCTGAGGCTTTTCGGCTTCGACACGTCGGTGGAATCCCTTAAGGAGGCGAAACGGCTTACCGGGGGCGAGCGTGTTTGCTTTGCCAACGAATGGAATGACCTACCCCGCGACATCCGCTTTGATTTGATCATCGGCTGCTGCGTCTTCCATCACATCGCTCCCGCCGAGAGGAGTGCGACAGCGCAGACCCTTCGAAGATGGATGAAACCGAAGGCCAGGCTTGCCATCTGGGAGCACAATCCCTTCAATCCGGCCGCCCGCCTGCTCGTCAACCTGTGCCCCTTTGACAAGGGCGCCCGGTTGTTGACTTTCGGCGAAGCGAAACGCCTTTTCGAAGCTAATTCATTCCGTCATGTTCGACACGCGTATGTAAATCTCTTTCCGCCCCGGTGGCAGCAGCTCAAGCTGGTGTCGGCCATGGAGAGCATGGCAGCTCGATTTCCCGTCGGCGCACAATACTGGGTGATGTTCGAACGTGATGAATAGCGCGTGGACGGCCTGGAAGGCTTACAGCGATACACCGGTGTCGACGCGGATCCACGTCACGGTGCGCGCCCTGACGTGTCCGTTCGGGCCGCTCATCGACCGGTTCCCGAAAGCGGGGGCTGTCCTGGATGTCGGCTGCGGCCACGGCCTGCTCATCAACCTACTATCCCGAGACCCCCTCCGGCGGGGACTGCGGTTGTGCGGCATCGACCACGATGCCGCCAAGATCGAGGCGGCGCGAAGAACGGCGCTTCCCGGCGTCGAATTCTCCACAGCATCCTTAAGCGCGTTCGCCGGTGCCGAGTTCGATGCCGTGTCCATCTTCGACGTGTTGTACACCGTCAGACGGACGATGTGGGCCGATATTCTTAGCGGCTGTTTCCAGGCGCTCCGGCCGGGAGGAACATTAATCGTCAAAGAGGTCGTCGATCGGCCGCGTTGGAAATACTGGGCGATCATGGCCCAGGAAATGCTCTCGGTAACCGTGTTCGGGATCACCAAGGGGGACCGACCGCATTTTGAGGCACCGGAATCCTACCGCCGGGCCATAGCCGACGCCGGCTTTTCCGTCACCGAAGAGCGATCCCTGCAGTCCGCCAACTGGATCAGCCACTATCTCTTCATCGCTTCAAGGATGTGACGCCGTCACGTCTCGAAGAGCTCGCCAGACGCCATCCGAATCGATGGCATTGTGAAGAGGCCAAGTGTAAGATGCGCAAGCCTCGTGGAGGGAGGCGTAGCTTCCTGCGCCGCAGCGGCGATCGCGCCACCGGCGGGGATGCGCAACGCCGAAATAGGCCATTTACGAAGCCATCAGATCTTTAAAGCTGCAGAGCTGAATTTCGCGCGCAGCGATTTCGGATCGGATCGAGGGGTCGGTAAGAGCCTGCAGTTCGTCTTCATGGCTGTATTGCCAGCTTTTCACATCCGGCTCTTCCGGCGCGAAGCCGGGATGGCACATGAGCTCATACGCCCGGCCCGGACGAAGGCCGGCGAGAAGCCGCCGCAGGTGCTCCCGATCGAGCCTGCCCCCGTCATAAAACCCTAAGAAGCTCAGCGGCCGGCGTTCGGATCTGCCCGCACCTGCCAGGCGCGCCAACGTCCAGGAAACCCGCAAGAACGCTGAACCGAACATGCGGTTGATGCCGTGAAGGTCCAGCGGCCGGTCCATCCGCAGAGGCTCGACCGGCGCGCGCACGAAGGGGATCCGGTAACGGCCGGCGAGATCCAGGGCCAGATCAGCAAGGCCCGGCAGAGCGTGCACGTGCTGGTGGCTGTCCAGATGCGTCACTCGGATGCCCTGGTCCAGAACTCGCTCGATCTGCGCGGACCACTCCGCCTGAACATCCGCCCGCCGGATTCTGCCCCGTGCCCAGCGTCGCACGAGTGCAGCGTGGTCGGCGGGAAAACGCCCATCGTTTTCGACAAGGGAAAAAACATTCCCCCGCAACGGTCGTCCGGCCACCAGGGTCAGGTGCACGCCCACGTCCAGCGAGGGGGCCGCGCGGCACAAGCGGACGGCCTGTTCGAAGGCGCAGCCCACGGCCATCAGAGAAGTTGACGCGACGACGCCCTCGCGATGGGCTTGGAGGATCCCTTCGTTGATACGTTCGGATATTCCGAAATCGTCTGCATTGACGACCAGGCGAGTACGCTGGCGACGCCCGGGGAGGAAGACGCCCGGGACAGGGGTCGGGTAGCGGTCAGTCATGAGGAAGCGGGTGTTGCCTGCCGAAACCCCTGGTGTCGCTGATAATGAAGCGCGGCCGGCGTCGAACTTCAATGACCATTCGTCCGATGTATTCCCCCAGAACGCCCAGATAGATAAACAACAGGAAAAACAGCAGCGAGATGACCATCAGGGTTGAGGCCCAGCCGGGAACCACCCCTTTACCGAAGAACCTGCCGAAAAAGGCATATAAGATACCCAGCGCCGACAGCAGGCTGCCGACCAGCCCGATCAGGATGCCGATGCGCAGCGGCATTATCGAAAAGGAACTCACCCCCCGCCAGGCCAGCTTGATCATCTTCTTCAGGCTGTACTGCGAGTGTCCGTGCACGCGCTGGCCCGGGTGGTATGGGATGGCGCAGGACGGAAAGCCGATCCATTCGGTCAGGCCGCGCAGAAAAAGACCTTCCTCTTTGAACCGCAGCAGTTCATTCAGTGCCATGCGATCGAGTAGGCGGAAATCCGCCAGGCCGGGCTGGAGTTCAACGCCGCTGAGAAAAGAAAACAGCCGGTAGAAGGTGGCCGAAGTCCAGCGCTTGAAGCGCCCGAGTTCGATCGGGTCCTGGCGCAGGGTCTTCACCACTTTATAGCCTGCCCGCCACTTCTCGACCAGCACGGGGAGCATTTCCACCGGGTGCTGCAGGTCGCAGTCCATCATGATCACGGCCTGCCCGCCGGCCATCTCAAGGCCGGCCAGCAGGGCGTATTGGTGGCCGAAATTCCGGGACAACCGCACTCCTTTGACCCTGGGATCCTCGGCGGCCAAGCGGCTGATCGCCGCCCAGGTGGCATCCCGGCTGCCGTCGTCGCTGAAGATCAAATCCCATTGCCCCGGGGCCAAGGTCTCCAGCACCTCGGCCACCTGCCGATAAAGAAGAGGAATGTTCTCCGCTTCGTTGAAGGCGGGGACAACCACGCTGAGGATCAGGGTGGTCTCTACTCTTGTTTCCTGAAGCACAGCTTCGAGTTCAGACGTCTGGCTCATACGCCGGTCTAAATTTCAATGGTTGTTTCAGGCCGCTGCCCTGAGACGAATCAATCGGCCCAGTAGTGGTTGACGAAACAAATGATATTCAATGCCAGCAGCAGAGTGGAACCCAAAAGCCACGCGCTGCGGCCGACGGTTGAGCGGATGCCTGCCCCGATCAGGTGGATCGGAAAAAGCACCAAGGCGTACCGGGCAAGCCCCAGAATGGTTCCGCTGGCCACCGCGATACCCAAAGAGACCAGCATGTACAAGCCATAGGAGAGCCTAAGTCGCCAGAGGGCGACGACCCCCAGCAGAATCGCCGCGCTGCCATAGAATACATCGAACAAGGTGTTTACCAGATCGGGGTTATTGTGGATCGCAAAGTCGCTGGACCGCAGGATGAAGGTTCGCCCGTAATGAGTTTGCGCCTTGAGGTAGAGAAAAAAATCGCCGAACTCGATCCAGTGATAGGCAAAGAAGGCGAGCGCGCCCAAAGGTGCCACGGCAAGGGGCCAGACCCGCCGCGTGAATAAAGAGCGCCAACCGTTGGCCTGCACAAATTCCACCAGCACGAGCACGGCCAGGAACACACCCGCTAGGCGAGTGGCCGATGCCAGAGCAGCCCAGACGCATGCCGCAGGAAAATTGCGCTTGAGCGCACAGTAGACCGCCGCCAGGGACAGGAACAGAAACAGCGACTCGGAATAGACGGCGTTCAGGTAAAACGCCATCGGATAGACGAGCAGGAACACGACGGTCATCTGCGGGTCGATGTCCGGGTGAAACTCCTGGGTCAGCCGCGCCAGCATGCAGGCCGCCAGCGCGAGAAAAACGCTGCTGATGATCCAGCCGGATAGGACGAGGTTCCCGCCGGTAGCCAATCCCAGCCAGTGCACCAGCAAGGGGTAGAGCGGGAAGAAAACGACGTTGGAGATGTCGGTCTCACCGCGGAGGTAATAACCGTTTTTGGCGATGTCGAGGTACCAGTAGGAATCCCAGCGATTGTGCAGATCGATGATGTTCCAGCTTGTCTGAGCTGGCGTGACGCTCCCGGAACTCATCCATTCGAAGGCGGTGTCGGGGGCAATATTGAGACGGTTGAACGCCATGAGGGCGAAGATGTTGACAATGATCAGCCAAACTGCGACCAGCGCAAGACTGCGTCGAATTGGTGTTTCGAGGTTAAATGGCGACACTGCCCTTCATTTCTTGCCATGCAGACCGCCTGCTCGGCACGCGGTTGCACGTGCAACGTTCGAAGCCCTGACGTGCGGTTGCGCTTTCGGCCGATGGCCGAGAATGCAAGCTGCCTGTCTCACGGGTGGCTGTTGGCTCCGTGCGAACAATGTTAAGGGAACCGATCATTGCCTGCCCTGAAGTGTTCCTTCTCGTGGCCACGGGAATACAAAGGTTCGGAGGGCTGTTCCCAATAGAATAATTAATCCAGAAATATTAGCTAATAAGCGCATGCGGGTCAAGCCTTGTTTATGGGGTCAAGCAATCGCATGACCGCAAGAATCGGGTTGTTTAAACCCTGCAGAGTGCCTAGAGTGTGGCCATGGAAACCACCGACCAAATCAACCGGACCATGGCTTGGGGCGACTGGGGACTGATTGTCGTGTTATCGATCATCTGGGGCGGATCCTTTTTCTTCATCGGGGTTGCCGTCAAGGGGCTGCCGCCGTTTACGATCGTGGCCCTGCGGGTGGGAATCGCGGCAATAGCCCTCAACCTGATCGTTTTTGCAGCGGGTCAGCGCATGCCCTCTCACCGGCAGGCCTGGACCGCTTTCTTCGCCATGGGATTTCTCAACAACTTGCTGCCGTTCTGCTTGATCGTCTGGGGGCAGACCCGCATCGCCAGCAGCCTGGCCTCTATCCTCAATGCCACCACTCCGCTCTTTGCCGTGATCGCTGCCCACCTGCTGACTGCCGACGAAAAGATGACGGCCAATCGTCTGGCCGGGGTCCTGATCGGTCTATCGGGTGTTGTGCTGGTTATCGGTCCGGATGCCTTGAAGGGCCTGGGAGCGAACGTTGTGGCTCAGCTTGCGGTTCTGGGCGCTGCGACCTGTTATTCCATTGCAGGCGTGTTCGGTCGCCGGTTCCGGCGCATGGGGATTTCTCCGTTGATCACCGCCACCGGCCAGGTGAGCGCCTCGACCGTCATGCTGATCCCTCTGGCGATTCTGGCGGACCGGCCCTGGAACCTTCCGGTGCCGGCGCCCGAAATCTGGGGAGCGATCCTAGGGCTCGCGTTAATTTCGACGGCGTTTGCCTATATCATTTTTTTTCGTGTGCTCGGCTCGGCGGGGGCGACGAACATCATGCTGGTGACCTTCCTTATTCCCGTCAGCGCCATCCTGCTCGGTGCTGCCTTTCTCGGCGAGCGTCTGGAGGTCAAACATATTGCCGGCATGGCACTGATCAGCCTGGGGCTTGCCGCGATCGACGGTCGGCTGCTGGACTTTTTTCGCAGAAGGGGACGTTATGGCGGATCGGCGCGTACAACTTATCCGTGAACTCGAAAGAGGCCTGCAGGAGTCCATCGCATTTTTCAAGGAGCTCGGTCCCGCTGAGCTTAACGTCAGGGTTTACGAGGATGGGGCCCAGTGGACGGTGCGGGAAGTCTTGGCCCATTTCATAACCATCGAACGATCCATGCACTGGCTGTTCAAAGACATCCTATCCGGCGGCCGGGGGTCACCGCCGGATTTCGACGTCGAGCGCTTCAACCGGACGCAGCCCGCCAAATTAAAAGGCATTGGATTGGATGAGCTGATCGAAGCATTCCGGGCCGTGCGGGCGGATACGGTCGAAATCGTGCGAACGATGAAAGAGGAGGACCTGGACCGGGAAGCGGAGCATGCCTTTCACGGACACGGCCGGCTTGAGCGATTCATCCGCTGGGCGCCTGAGCATGCGCGCTTGCACCAGGTTGACCTCCAAAAAGCTTTGGGGAGGTGACCGTGTGCCGTGCCGGCAGGTGCTTCGATACGGAAGGGGATGCTTGGCGTCTTAAACGGTTGTCGAACCGATCGAATTTTCCAACTCTGAAATCTTTTCTTTCAGCATCTTCGGCAGCGGGGCTTTGCGATTTTCCCGGTAGTCGAAGCAGACGATGGTTCCTTCTCCTTCGGCGGCAATCTTCTGAAGCTTGTGGCTGTAAACCGCGTAGAACATGACGAAGCGGTCTTCATCCACTCGGGCTACGCGCGCCCCGACGGAAACCCGGTCGGGGAAGCCCAGGGGGGCGCGGAAGCGGCAGGACGTCGAGGCCAAGATGGGGCCCAGAGGATTGCGGCTGAGGAAATCGGGGTACTTCAGCCTTTCGAAATATGCCATGCGGGCGGTTTCGAAATAGCGAAAATAGACGATGTTGTTCACATGGCCGTAGGCATCCATCTCGCCCCAGACTACGGGGAGATCGACGACGACGGCATAGTCGGCTAACGGGGTGTTCATGGCATCGTTCTCCCGTGAAATCCGCTATGCGGTTATGGCATTGGTCGGAATACGGTTCCGATAACATAAGGGGAGTTCAACGGTCAAACGCCGAGGAGGCATGACATGACGACAAAACCCGATACGGATGTTGGATATTACACCTCTGAGAGTCTGAAAGGCTTGCCGTTTTCCGAGGCTGTGCGCGTGGGACGCATGCTTTACCTGTCCGGGAAGTTGGGGACGGATAACTCGGGGAACGTGGTGGCCGGCGGTATTGCCGCCGAAACCCGCCAGACCATGGAAAACATCAAAGCGACCCTGGAGCGCTACGGCTCTTCTCTGGAGCATGTCGTCAAGGCCACGGTCATGTTGGCGGACATGAATGAGTGGGGCGAAATGAATGAGGTGTATGTCACCTATTTCCCAACGCATCTGCCCGCGCGCAGCGCCATGGGAGTAAACGGCCTGGCGAGGGGAGCGCGTGTGGAGATAGAAGTCGTTGCCGTGACCAAATGAAGTCAACGACCGCCGGTAAAGCGGGTGGTCGCAGACTTGGACCGATCGAGCAGGTCAACCTTCCTGTAAGCCCCACCTCCATGCCAGTCGACGAGGACCACAGCCTTCCTCCATCTTCACGCGCAGCTGTCCCGAGATCCGGTATGGAAAATGAAAAGCTTCACACCAAGCCATGCGGGCAATGGGGTTAACGTGTTCGAACCATCGACAGCCGGGTTCCACGGTGAATCGCTCCGCCGATGCCTCTCAGTTACGCATCAGTTTCTTTGAGTGAAAAGGCATAAGTTCTGCGGCCAGATTCTGGGGTAGCCCGAGTCAAGAGGGTGGCTGAGGACGGGCAGGTCGACGCAGATGGAATGTGCACCAGAAGGCCGCTGAAGGCAGCGCAAGAGCAAGAACCTTTACCAGGAGGTCAACCGTCGTCTTACCACCCGCCATGGGTGGGCGACGTGGAACCGCTCAGGGTTGGGTTTTTAGGTTGAGCTCTACTCTCCAAGTCCGGCTGCCGTCGTTGACGATGATATCGTCCTTGCGGATCTGGGTGACGTTGTAGCCTTCGACGGATTCGCCTTCCCTGACGATATGGCCATTGACCACGGCCAAGCGCCGCGCAGGATCGTCGAACCAGGCGATCGCCATTACTTTTAGTTTGGATTCCTCCAGCCGGTCCAGGCTGTCTGCTGCGGAGCGGCTGGAGGGCGAGCGGGACGTCCCTGCTGGGACCGCGCTAGACGCGCTCCGCTGGGCCGCCGCAGACCGCGTTTCGGGGGCCCCCGTACCGCCGCTATCCCTGGGACGAATGCGGCTGGAGGGGGGTGGTGCCTGAACCGGAGGGCTCATCCTGGCTTGGGCACCGGCGGTAGCCGGCCCGGCGCCTTTTTCGGTTGAACGGGCAGAAGGGATGGGGGGTGCCGCCGGATCCGGGCTTGCCGTCCGCGGGGAATTCAACGGCGCTGGCGAAGTCTGGCTGGCCGGCAATGGGGAGCGTATCTCCCGTGCAGCACCGGCGGCCGGGGGGGCCGGCTTGCTGCTCGACCATCCGAAATAAGCGGCCGCACCGGCGGTTAGAAGCACCGTCGTCAGAACCAACAGGGTTCTCCGGCGGGTATACCATTTTGCCGCACGCCGCGATGGCAGAGTGGCCTGCGCCTTATACGGCGCGGCATAACCCCGGGTGTCCTCGGAGACCCCGGATGTTTCGATTTTCTTGAGAGCCTTCAAAATTGAACTCAATAGTCCCGTCCTTAATGGCTCAATTCGGAGTGAGCCGAGGAATGTCGAAGTGTTTCCCTTCGCGGTAAAGAATGATCTTGGTCAAATTGCCCACAACGCCGTCTTTGGGCAGGCCATACTTCGCCTGGATCTGTTCAACCGTTTTCTGGGTGATGCTGTCATAGTCCTTGGTCAGGGGAATGCCGGTGTGGCCGAGATCCCGCAGGAGCATTTTCAAGGCCAACACGGAATCTGCCGGAGCATTTCCGGGGATGGTCCCCGAGAGTGAAAGGAAATTTTTCCACGGGATGTATGCCACCCCACTCCAGTTCTGGCTGATCTCGCCGGCATCGGTTTCGATGACGGGATAACCGGCGCCTGCCTTCAGCAACAACTTCCCGCCGACCACTCCAGTCAGGGCCAGGTAGGCGGAAGCCTGTTTACCACCGGAACGCAACTCCAAAACCGCCGGCATGTTCAATCGGCGCAGGATCTCCAGATCCCCATCGATGCGTTGGACGAAAAAACCGGCAGACTTGGCGGAGAGATTGAAAAAGGTCGGGTCATCGTCGACCGCTTCAAGATAGGGTTTTGACTCCAGCGCCGCCCCCCAGGCCGCCAGGACTTCCCTCAAGGCTCCTTGGCGCGAGGCGCGCGCGTCCGTTCGGCGGATATGGTCGGCCAAGCGCAAACCACCACGCGGGGCGGCGGCTGGTTCCGTTGCCGGCGCAGGGGCTTTTGCCTCCACCGATGGGGTTGGTGCCGGCGGGTTGGCGGAAGCGGCCGGGGGTGGGGGAGGTTCTGTCTCCGGTGAACCCGCTGCTTCGGTCGGTTGAACTGCGGGGCCGGTTGCGGCCGGCCGGAGATTGAACCATGAACTCATAGCCTGGCTTAATGCCTCGTGGTAGAGAAGCGCTGCCGCCAGCCCGCAGATCAGGATGAAAAGGGCCAGCGCCAACCGCCCGTCCATGAGGGATGATCGACGCACGTGTCCGCGGTGGGCCATCTCTGACAATGCGGCCTTGGCGATCCGTCCGGTCACTTTGGGTCGGTTCATGCTGAAGGCGGTAAGCAAGGCCCGGTCGCAGGCGATATTGATCACCCGCGGGATTCCGTGTGAATAGGCATAGATGCGGCGAATGGCGGCTGGATCGAACAGCGGGGCGCGTTTCTGGGAGGCGATGTTGAGCCGATACTGAATGTATTCCTGGGTTTCCTTCAGGCTCAGAGGAGTGATCTGGTAGCGCAGCGATATACGCTGGCCGATCTGGCGGAGGTCGTGGGAGTCCAACATTTCCGCCAGCTCGGGTTGGCCCACCAGAATGATCTGGAGCAGCTTTTCCTTGTGGGTTTCAAGGTTCGAAAGCAGCCGCAGTTGCTCGAGCACCGTCTTTTTTAGGTTCTGGGCCTCGTCGATCAGGACAATGACTTTTTTGCGTTCCGTCTTTTTCTGAATGAGAAAGCGATTGAGCTTGTCGATGAGGTCCTTGGTGTCTTCGGCGTTGTACTGGATGCCGAACTCGTCGGTGATGGACTTGATCAGCTGCTTCGGCCCCATTTTGGGGTTGAATATATACGCGGCAACGGTCGTGTCGTCCAGATTCTCCAGGAAGGCGCGGCAGAGCGTGGTTTTTCCGGTGCCGACCTCTCCCGTAATCTCAACAAAGCCGTCCCCCTGCCCGATGGCGTAGTTCAGATGCGCCAGCGCCTCTTCGTGGCTCTTGCTGAGAAAAAGATATTGCGGATTCGGTACCAGTTTGAACGGTTTTTCTCTGAATCCGAAATAGTCGTTATACATGAGGTCGCATCCCTGGGGAGGGGCAGCTTAGATCCGCCGGAGAGGGCTGATGAAGATCGGCCGGCGAAAATCCCGAAAGGGGCTAAAGCCTGCTGTCCAGGCGGCCGCCCCCGGAAAAATTCCTCGCATTTTCAAAAAATTATAAAGAACATGCATTCCGGTGTCAATACGGCGAACCGGGCAGGCCAAAAGCAGGGCTCTTAACCACACATAAGCCATCGCTCCGTTATGAGCCAGCTCTTATTCTCCGGACGGCGGCATGGACATCATCTGACGCAGATGCTGCTGACGTTTCTCGATTGGCAGACGGGAAAGCCTGCCGCATTCCTGATAAAATGCGGCCAAATCGCCATGTGAGCTACTCAGGATGCTCTTAAAAGCGGGAACCAGGTCATGATAGACAGCGATGGATGCAAGGCCTGCATTGTTCAGCCCTGAGGCGAACCAGTGGTCGTACATTGCCATTTCGGGGACCTTGAGCTTCTCTGCCTCGAAATCGCGCCGCAAGGCGCCGAATATCGCAGTTTTTCCCGCCCGCTTCCGGGCCACCGGGAAGTCGCCGGCGTACAGCTCGCTCAGCTCGTTCCTGCGGTGCGACACCAGAGCGATGAACCTGTCATTGAGCCTCTGCCTGCGATCGTACTCGGCCAGCAGACCGGGGGTCTGGCTTGCGGCAGCCCAGCGGCGCAAGCCCTCCTCCTCTACAGTGGTGGCCAGGCTCTCGTTGAACGACGTATCGCCGGCTACATAGAGCATTCGATGGGTCAGTTCATGGAAGATCAACGCGCTGAGCCGGGTGTCATCTAACTGAAGGAAGGTGCTCAGCACCGGGTCGTCGAACCACCCCAGGGTGGAATAGGCCAGGGCCCCGGCCACGAACACATCATAACCTTCACGGCTCAGGTCCGCCGAGTAGTTTTCGGCTTCTTGCGGAGCAAAGTATCCGCGATAGGACGCGCAGCCGACCAGGGGATAGCACCAGGTCTTCGGCTCCAGGGACAGCTCCGGGGCGGCAAACACGTTCCAGACCACGCGGCTGCGATGGAGGTCGACGTAGTCCAGGTAGGCGCCGCCTACAGGAAGCAGCAGCTCCGTTCGGGCAAACTCCCGCAATGCCAGGACATAGGAAAGCTTTTCCCGGAGAGCCTGAGAGGTGCCCGGCTCTTCGAGCAATTCGGCAATCGGCCGTTGCGCGAGCATGATCCGTGCCTGCCCCACCACCGCCTGGCTGTAATAGCTCGCGCTCTGGCAGCCGCAGAGTGTCATTGCGAGGAATATGGCGATCGGGAATCGGCGGTAAATCGACCAGCGCATGAACGCCCCCTGCCGGATTTATAATGGGTCGACATGACACCCGGGAGTATACTCCGATTGGAGCGGACCTTACAACCAACGCAGGCAAGGTTTTCAGTTGAGGCGTTTGAAATATGACGGCCGCACGGCATCGTCAAATCAAACTGTAACAGAATTTCTCAAAAAGTCCGCGATCGAACTTGCCGTTTTCGACGTCTTGCTTGATGAGTTTGAGGGTGTCCAGGGGAGCCTTGGCACGGCGGTAGGGACGATCCTCGTTGGTGAGGGCCTCGTAGCAGTCGATGATTCCGATCAGCTGCCCATGGAAGGATATCTTCTGGAGTCCACGGGGATAACCGCTGCCGTCCAGTTTTTCGTGATGTTCCAAGGCTCCCAGGGCGATGTCTCCACCCAGCTGGCTGATCTGGCGAATGAGTCTTTCTCCGATGGAGGGATGGGACTTCATCACCTCGAATTCCTCCGGGGTCAACCGGCGCGGGGCGGCGAGGATTTCGGCGGGGATTTCCGACTTGCCGACGTCGTGCAGCAGAGCGCTCAGGCCGAGGCGTTTCGTTTCGTGCAACGATAGCCCCGAGTAAAAACAGAAACTCAGGGTGATGGCCATGACGTTCACCGAGTGGATGACGGTTGTGTAGTCCTTGTTGGAGATGGTGGCAAACGTTCGCAGGATGCCTGGCTGCCGGGAATAGCCGCCGACCAGGATGCCCATCGTTTCGGGGAGGGCCTGAAGCGTTCCAGCGCGGGGTTCCGCGAGGGTTTCGGCCACCAGGTTGCACAGGGTGGTCTTGACGGTGCTGACATCGCCGGTTTCAATACTGCGGGCGATGTCTTGGTTAAACCCCTTGTGGACCTCTCGGATGGCCTCCATGCGATCGGTGTGCTGGATGTAAAGGCGCGGATGCATTCCCTGATCGATGCGGATTTCCGCTATTTCCATTCCGGCCGGTTTGTAGAGCTGAAAGACCTCAGGCGCTGTTTCGAAATAAAGTGGGACCCGTTGATAATACCGGATTTGGGAACTTCTGACGGGTATGTAGGATCGATTCATCACGTTGTGGTGCGTGTGCAAGGATCATCTCTTCAAGGCCATATTCACCCTTATAGTGTCATCGGCAGGATACCGTACCAAGTTTAGCGGAAAGAGATTCACATGAGTGCTGAAGTCAAGGATTGCAGTGAGGCAACTGGGCAATTCCATGCAGCTCCCCTGTGAAATCCGGTTAACAAGAGCTGCGTTGTAGTCATATATACAAATGATGTTCAATATTTCCCGCTCCCATGTACATATGTTTACAAGAAACAGCCTCTGGATGATAACCAGAGAAGTTTTTGGGGTTGAAACCTCGGCTGCAAGTCGGTATAGAAGTTTTCCGCACATTGGGCATCTCCGGCTCCTTTCAAACATCTGGCATGGCCAAGAGCGATGGCACCATGACGCCTGAAAACTCCCCAACCGGTTCCGGATGTCTGGCGCAGCACCTGTCCCAGGCCAGGAACTCAGGGCAGGAAGCTCCCCTGTTGGCATCCGCCCGCACGTATGCCGAAAAGCACTTCGAGGGAGTTCGGGGCAGCCACGCCTGGGACCATACCTTAAGGGTGTTTCGGCTCTGCGAGCGCATCGGGAAGGCGGAGGGGGCGGACATGGATGTGCTCAGAGTGGCGGCGCTGTTGCATGACATCGGCCGAATGCAGCAGGATACTTCCGGCGGCGCCGTCTGCCACGCCGAGAGGGGCGAGGCGATGGCGCGTCCTCTGGTGGTCGGCTTGCCTCTTTCGGAACAGCAGAAGATGAACGTCCTGCACTGCATCCGCTCTCACCGTTTCCGCGGCAACCAGAGGCCCGGTACCACGGAAGCGAGGGTCCTGTTCGACGCCGACAAGCTGGATGCGATCGGTGCCGTGGGGGTGGCTCGAACGTTTCTTTTTGCAGGGGAGGTCGGCGCCCGGCTTCACAACCCGGAGGCGAATCCCGAGGATACCACGCCGTACTCGCAGGATGACACCGGCTATAGAGAGTTCAGGCTCAAGCTGTCCCGGATCAGGGAACGGATCCTGACCGCTGAAGGCCGGCGCCTGGCCGATGAACGGCATGTGTATATGGAGGCATTCTTCAGCCGGTTTCTCGAAGAATATGACGGAAAGAGGTGACGGGTATGACCATCAACGTGGTGGAACGGATCGATGATGCCGTCCAGATCCGGCATGTCCTGGTGAGCGTTTCGGACAAACGCGGGCTTGACACCTTCGTCCCGGAGCTCGTGGATCGGAACCCGGACCTGCGCATCTTCTCGACGGGGGGAACCTTTTCCCACCTGGAGAAAATCCTGGGCCAGGAGGCAGGGCGGCATCTCACCCAGGTGTCGGACTACACTGGCCAGCCCGAGACCCAGGGCGGGCTGGTCAAAACCCTGGATTTCAGGATCTATCTGGGCCTGCTGACGGAAACCTACAATGATGCGCATAAAGCCGACCTGCAGCGCACCCGGAGCGTGCCCATCGACATGGTGGTGGTCAATCTGTACCCGTTCCGGGAGACTATCGCCAAGGGTGGTGTCACGGTAGAGCAGGCGCGGGGCAACATTGATATCGGCGGTCCCTGCATGATCCGCGCATCAGCCAAGAACTTTATCCGGGTGGCTTCGGTGGTGGATCCGGGCGACTACCCCATGATCCTCTCGGAGCTCAATGCCAACGGCGGGGGGATGCCGCTCGCCTTGCGCTTCCGCCTGGCCCAGAAGGCCTTTGCGCACACTGCCGAGTACGATCGCGCCATCGCCGACTACCTCGGCCGCGCCGCCATCGACAAGGTGCGATCGTGCTATCGATTCGCATGAAGTTGATCTGATGATATCTCATCTGCTTCGATGATGCTGTATTGGGGCAATGTCAAGGCGCACGAGTCTCGTGGCGCCCGGCGTACTTAACGTACGCCGCAGCGCCAACGCGATGAAGCGCAACGCCGAGATCGGCCCCCGTACAGCGTCGTCAACCAAGGAGGCTCCCATGTCCCCCGACCTAAAGCAAATGTACCGCACCATCATGGACGATCATTTCCCCCTGCGCATGGAACTCAGCTTCGTGGACGGGTCGAAGCGTCAGACCCTTGTCTATGAAAAGGTCAGCTGGATCATCGACGGCGTCGAGAAGGGGCTGCGCTACGGGGAAAATCCCGGTCAGGAAGCCGCGCTCTACAAACTGGCCAACGGCAACCTCGTTCTCGGGCGGGTCGAAAACATCCAGCCCGGGCAGTATCTGTCTTCGGCGGCGGAGCTGCTGCAGTCGGGCAAGCACCCCGGCAAGACCAACATCACCGATGCCGACAATTCGCTAAACATACTGCGATATTTCACGGATCGGCCAACCGTGGTGATCGTGAAGCACAACAATCCCTGCGGGGTGGCGCGGTCTGAAACCCTCCTGGATGCCTACCTAAAGGCCAACCGGGCGGACCGAGTCGCCGCCTTCGGCGGTTGCATCGCCTGCAACCGGCCCGTGGACCGGGAAACCGCTGAGGCGATCGCCAAGCAGTATGCCGAAGTGGTGGTGGCGCCGGATTTCGAGGAAGGGGTGATGGATGTTTTCAGTCGCAAAAAGAGCCTGCGGGTCATGCGCATCGGCAACATGGGGCGCTTGCAGAGCTACGTCGGCAAACCGTATGTCGAGTTCAAGAGCCTGATCGACGGCGGGCAGATTGTGCAGTGGTCATTCATCCCGGTCACGCGCAGCCGGGCGGACCTGGCGATCGCCGCCTGTGAGCACAAGGGCGGAACCTATCGCGTCAACCGGGCCCCCACGGAAAAGGAATACGAGGATCTGCTTTTCGGCTGGTTTGTCGAGGCCGGGGTGACCTCCAATTCCGTGATCTACGTGAAGGACCAGGTGACGATCGGCATCGGCACCGGCGAGCAGGACCGCGTGGGGGTGGCCGAGATCGCCCGCGACAAGGCCTACCGCAAGCTTGCCGACCGCTATTGCTTCGAGGCGAACGGGATCGCTTACAACGATATGAAGGATGCCGACCTGAGGGCCGAGATCGATGCGCGCGTGGCGAGGGAAAAGGGCGGGCTGATCGGCGCAGCCATGGTGAGCGACGCGTTTTTTCCGTTTCGCGACGGTGTGGACGTGGGTATTCGGGAGGGGATCCGCGCGGTGATCCAACCCGGGGGATCCGAAAACGACTACCAGGCCATCGAGGCATGCAATGAGGCCGATGTGGCCATGGTCTTCACCGGCCAGCGATCCTTCAAGCATTAGCAGGGATTGAAAGACAGGGTCTTGGGATGGGTTCCGGGGTTGCGCAGGACCTGGAAAATGTCTTCTCCTCCCGCCGCGCATCGGTACTTTTGGGCATGGCAGGGGTCCATAACAGAGGAATTTTTGGTAGTCCGGTTGAATTAGCG
>JBLMXM010000380.1:0-3654 GCA_050257775.1 Hyphomicrobiales bacterium | reverse complement strand
CCAAGTACACCGGCTGCGCACGGGAGCTGGACGGCGCCCTGCAGGTCAATCCGTTCGATCTCGATCAGCTGGCGGATGCCTTATACGAAGCGTACCGGCTGCCGGAAGACGAGCGCCGGCGGCGCATTGATCGCATGCGGGACAAAGTCGATCGGCACAACGTCTTTGACTGGGCGGCGCAAATCTTCAGGGAAGCGCACAAATGCCTGAAGCTGGAATCCCTCCTAACGTAACCCTGTGGATGTTTGATTTCGACGGCACCTTGTCTCCGCTGGTGGCCGATCGCACAGCTGCAAGACTGGATTCATCCTGCCGCGATATGCTTCATCGGCTGGCGGCCAAGCGAGGCTGTCACTGTGCCGTAATTTCCAGCCGACAGTTGGCAGACCTGGCGGGTCGAGTAGATATCCCGGGCATTTACCTGGGCGGCGGGAGCGGTCTCGAATGGAGACTGCCCGACGGCCGCCTGCCGGCGCCGGAAGCCGGCCGGATGGATGCCGTTCGAAAGGCCCGGGAAGCGCTCATTCCTGAAATTATGGAATGGGGCCTCCTGCCCGGAGTCGAAATCGAGGACAAACAATGGTCGGTAGCCATCCACACCCGGAAGGCAACGGAGCAGGCTCAGGAGAAACTTTCCGCTCTCATCGAGGCCTGGCGGCAGGCGCGGAAGGTTTCAGTCTTCAGGGGCCCTGCGGTGCTCGAGGTTCAGCTGCTGCCGGAGGTCGACAAGTCGTTCGGGGTCCGCGCCTTTTGTGATCTGGTTCAATACACCCCGGCTGCCGGCCGACTGCTTTACGCCGGAGACGACGAAAACGATGCGGTTGCCATGCAGCTGGTGCTGAACCAGGGAGGCGTCGTCATGGTGGTTGGCGAAAAAGCCCTCGTGCCGGGGTCCCGCGTTGTCTCGAGCCCAGCTGAACTTGCAGAAACGATCAGCGTATTGGCGGGCTTCGGGGGATGACACTATAATAAGCCAATGAGGGTGCAGGAAATGTCCGTGTTCGAAATCAAAGACTGTGTTCTTCTCAGCCTCATGAGCGGCATGCCGCCGGCTTTCAACCTGCGGGAGCTGAGAGATCGAATTGCAGCCTGCAGTCACGACGTCTTGTACCATCATTTCTGCGAAACCACTCTGGTGGCCTCCTTTGACTACCCCGATTACCGCAATGACTTCGCCGTCTGGGCGAGCAAGCATCTCGGCGACAAGGTTCTTGCAGAGCGGCTGGGCATCCTCGATCCGTATTCTCACAGTTCAATGGAAGACTTGCGGGTGGAGGTGCTGGACGTCATCGATGAGCGCCTCAGCGAGTTGGCCATGGTGCCTTGGGCTCGGCCGGGGCATGAGTTCCATTTCATGAAGGCAACCACCATTGTCTTCGATACGGGCGAGCGCATTCGCCAACCGGAGCAGCTCCTGCCCGCGATACGGCGAATGTCAAACGGCAGCATTTATTTCCACTTATTGGAGGCTCGCCGGCGGCCTCCCGTGGGTTCGGACGATTTTGCAGCATGGCTGGCTGCCTTCGGGCCGGCATGGCATCCGTATGTCGAGGCCTTGAGAGGGCTGGACTTTTATTTCAGCACTCTATCCGAGCTTAAACTGCAGCTGATCGAGTTATTTGAGAATTGCAGCTTGTCACCCTGAGGATTGAAGTCCCATGCCGCTGGTACTCAACGAATATGATAAAATAGTCGGAACCCCGGTTATCGATCAGCTGCGTCGGCTCGGGGACCGGTTGAAGGGCAAGAAAATCCTGCATGTAAATTCAACCGCCGAGGGAGGAGGGGTGGCCGAAATTCTGGCCTGGATGACCCCCTTGATGCAGGATCTGGGTATCGATGCCGACTGGTTGGTCATCGAAGGCAACAAGGAGTTTTTCGGGATTACCAAGTCTATTCACAACGGCCTCCAAGGAACCCCATCCGTCCTGCGCAAGAGAGACTGGGAAACTTATCTGGATGTCAATCGACACAATGCCGAGAAATTGGGGCCTCTTCTTCAGGAAGCTGATGTTGCGGTGATTCATGACCCGCAGCCTGCCGCCCTGCTGCAATGGTTGCCCAAGCGGCGCGGCAGGTGGATCTGGAGAGCTCATATCGATGTCAGCCACCCCTTCCGCCCGGTTTGGAAATCCCTGCAGCCTTTTGTCCAAGCCTATGATGCCAGCATCTTTTCCATGGCTCAATTCGCCCAGTTACTGCCGCATCCCCAGTACATCATCGCCCCGAGCATCGACCCGCTCAGCGAAAAAAACATCGATCTCGACAACGATGAACTGGACGAAGCTCGAGACCGCTTCGGCCTTGATCCCGCGCTTCCTACCCTGGTGCAGATTTCCCGCTTTGATCGTTTCAAGGACCCTCTCGGAGTCATCAAGGCCTACCGGCTGGTCACTCGGGTAAAGCCCATTCAGCTCGTGTTGGCGGGGGGTGGGGCCAGCGACGACCCGGAAGGATCGGAGGTGTTAGCGGAAGTAATGGAAGAATCGGAAAAAGACCCGCACATCCACGTGCACTTATTGCCAGCCAATGCTCATCGAACCATCAATGCTCTGCAGCGCCTTGCGGACATCATCATCCAGAAATCAACACGGGAGGGGTTCGGGCTGACCGTGACCGAAGGACTATGGAAGGGCAAACCGGTGATCGGCGGAGATGCCGGCGGAATCCGCCTGCAAGTCATCGACCACTATACGGGTTTTCTGGTGAGCACGCCGGAGGGCGCCGCCCATCGAATTCGGTTTCTCCTGCACCACGGGGATAGGAGAATGCAGATGTCGAATATCGCAAGAGAGTTCGTCCGTGAAAACTTCTTGTTGACACGCCATCTGCGCGCATATCTCACTCTAATCCTGTCCCTGCTGAGCGGCGAATGGAAACCGACGGTGGTGGTTTAAGCGGAATCTGCCCTTTATGGGGTCCGGGCCGGACCTTTCCACCGCTGTTGATATGAACCTGCCGATTGGGGGGGTATCGGGATGGGTCATCAAAAACGCAAAAGTACGATAATAAGAAAAAAACAAATCATAGATGCAGCACGCAAGATCATCATGCGGAAAGGCAGTGAACACCTGACCTTAAAAGCCATGGCACGGGAGGTCGGTTTTTCAGAAGCGGCCATCTATCGTCATTTTAAGAATAAGAATGAGGTGTTGTCTTTCTTGATCAACACCATCATGGACGAAATGCTTCACGAGGTTATCAATGGCGGAATGGAAAATACCAAGACCTTGGATGCGATTGACGCCGTTCTGAGACGCCACCTGTCCGAGATCGAGCAGCGAAGAGGCATTCCATTCCAAATCATCGCTGAGATCATAAGTTTCGGCGACAAGAAGCTGAATAAGAAAGTTTATGCCAAGTTAAGCGAGTACTTTGATCGGCTGCGAACCCTTTTCGCAGATGGCGCCGGTTCAAACGCTATCAGAAATGACATAGACATCGATGCCGCCGCCATGCTTCTTTTTGGCATGGTCCAGGGCGTTGTCAACATGTGGGCCTTGTCAAACTACACCTTTGACCTTACAGCAAAATACGAATCGCTTTGGTCGGTGTATCAAAAAGCCGTCTGTGCATGACGGCCGGCCGCTGTGCGTTCAGGCGATATCCCGGCCTCAACGATCCGAAAATATAGGAATTGCCATGCCGTCTGGC
>JBLMXM010000379.1:0-2743 GCA_050257775.1 Hyphomicrobiales bacterium | reverse complement strand
GAATGGAAGCAACAGCCCAATGCGCACGGTATTCTGGGCGTAGCCAGCCGCTGAAAAAATAAGGATTATGGGGAGGGTCAGTACGCAGATGCTCAGAAGAAAGCGCTTTGGCTTCATGTGTCCTCCTTTACACGATGGGGTTGGTTGCAACGGTTGGACTGGATTTGATGAAACGTTTCATAAGATAGCATTATTTTATTGTCAATATATTTTTTTCTTCAGCTAGTTATAAACATTTAACGTTTCATAAATTTCTTGACACAGGGCCTGTAACCTTCTATTTATGCAGCAGATGAGAACAGGCCCGATCAAAAAAAAACCTTCGCGCAAACTCCGCGACAAGCTCATGTCGACGGCCACCATCAAGGATGTGGCGCTGAGAGCGCATGTCTCCATCGGCACGGTCTCAAACGTTTTGAATAACGTCGCGACGGTCTCCGACCCCATCCGGCAGCGCGTCCGCCGGGCCATCGCAGCGCTCAACTATAAACCCAATCGACTGGCCAAAGGTTTGGTCAGTGGTAGAAGCCACAGTTTAGCTTTCATCATCCCGGACATAACCAACCCCTTTTTTCCGGAAATGGTCAGGGGCGCCTCGGAACGGGCAGCCAGCGAAGGCTATTCGATCTTCCTCGGAAACGTGGGACCGCACTCCAATCAGGAACTGGAATACATCCACCATTTCATGGCCCAGGGCGTGGATGGGCTGATTCTGGCGGCCTCGGAATATTCGACATACGTCGCCGCAGAGATGATCGAGCTGAACAACCTCCGCATACCGCTGGTCATGGTGGATCGCAGCCTGGAAGGGCTTCAGCGGGATCTGGTCATCGTGGACAACGTGGCCTGCGCCGGCATGGCGGTCAATCACCTCATGGAAACCGGACGAAGGCGCATTGCTCTTCTGATGGGGCCGGCCGTCACGATGACGGCCCGGGAACGGCTTGCCGGCGGCCGGCAGGCATTGGAGAGACGAAAACTGTTCAGGCCCGAACTCGTCCGCAACGGTCCTTATTCCCTGGAAGGAGGCCGCCGGATGATGCGCGAGCTGTTGGACTCGGGCCAGGCATTCGATGGCGTCTTTGCAGGCAACGACATGATCGCCATGGGCGCCCTCAAGCAACTGGAGCAAGCGGGCCGAACGGTCCCCGACCAGGTTGCCCTTGTGGGTTTCGACGACCTTTACCTGTCATCGTTGATCCGGCCGGCGCTCACCTCGGTGCGCCAACCGACGGCGGAGCTCGGTGCGCATGCCGTCCGATTGATCATTGAGCGGTTGACCGGTGCGGAGGGAGCCATGCCCCGCAAAATAATTTTACCGGGTGAACTGATGATCCGCGAAACCACATAGCCGCGGCGCTGCCAAGGAAAATCAGCATGACAGCTGCAACACCGTTGGTGGTTGTTGTCGGTTCGATCAACATGGATTATGTCGTGACCGCCGAACGCCTGCCCGGCAAGGGCGAAACCGTTATCGGCCGCTCGTTCCAGAGGTTCCCCGGGGGCAAGGGGGCCAACCAGGCGGTGGGTATGGCGCGCCTCGATACCCCCGTCTTTCACATCGGCAAGGTCGGAGCCGACGACGATGGGGCCGTCATGCGGCGTCAATTGGCGGAGGCCGGCGTGGACCCGGCCGGGATCATGGAGGACAAGGGTTCGAGCACGGGGCTGGCTTTGATCCAGATTGCGGAGGATGGCAGCAACACCATTATCGTCGTCCCGGGTGCCAACCACCGGCTGATGCCGGAGGACTTGAACCGATTCGAGCGTCAATTCAACGCGGCCGGCGCACTGGTCCTGCAGAATGAGATCCCGCATGAAACCAACCTGGCTGCCTGCCGCAGAGCTCGACAGGCCGGGGCAAAAATCGTCTACAATCCGGCCCCGTTCCAGCCGCGCAGCGCAGACATCTGCCTGCTGTCCGACTACGTGATCCTCAATGAAATCGAACTCTCCGGCCTGGTGCAGAGGGATCTCTACGATACGGCGGATCTGATCGAAGCCGGGAAAACCTGTTATGCCCGGTTCCAAGGCCAAGCGCTCATCATCACCCTGGGTGAACGCGGCAGCTTATGGATCACGGCCGGCGGGGTAGCGTCCCGCCCGGCCCGGCGGTTGAAAGCGATCGACACCACAGCGGCAGGGGACGCCTTCGTGTCGGGGTTTGTGTCTTCCCTTGCCCGAGGACAGACCATCGAGGACTGCATTCGCCTCGCAACAGATGTCTCGGCTTTCGCCGTCACCGTCATGGGCGCCCAGCCGTCCCTGCCTACCCGGGGCCAATTGGAGCGTTTTTTAGCTCCGTAGACACGGGATCGCAGGTGTTGCAAATCCTGTTTCCCTCCGAGGCCTAAAAAACTCACTGCTTCTTCAGGGCGTCATCCATTTCCCTGTCTTTTCCTTCCTGCAGTTTCGCTACGGAACGGGCCTTGTCGATCGGGGTGCGGATCTGGTTGACCGCTTCATGGGCGACCTGGTCGGTCATCTGCCGGATGGCGCCCTTCTCTTTCGCAGGGTCCTTTTTGTCGGAGCAGCCCAAGAAAACGCCGCCGAGCAGGATCAAGGCGACAAGCATACGGCACAGAATTTTCTTCATAAGACGAAATGCCTCGAGGATTTGGGTTCTGAAGATTTATCGGCAGCGGCTGAAGTTTAATTAGGCCGATTAACGGGCATTGCCCGGATTTCGTCGGATGAATGAAATTCAATGCTCAGCTCGAATATCTAACAGGCTGTTGAAAAA
>JBLMXM010000378.1:0-3874 GCA_050257775.1 Hyphomicrobiales bacterium | reverse complement strand
AGCATTGGGACATGATGACCTCAATGACCATGGGGTTGACGGCCGAAAAACTCCGTTCCCAGACCCGGGTCTCCCGCGAGGAAATGGACCGCTGGGGCGTGCGTTCGCATCGGCTCGCCTGCCAGGCCCGCGCCGCGGGCTTCTTCGATGGAGAGATCTTTCCAGTCGACGCCCCGCAGGCCGACGGAAGCGTCCTTCGGGTGGACCGGGATCAATCCGTGCGTGATGACGTCACCTACGAGGGCATGGTCGAGTTGAAGCCCGCTTTCAAGAAGGACGGGGTCATCACCGCCGGAAACGCGTCCCCGCTGAATGCCGGCGCCGCCGCCATGGTGCTCATGTCCCGGGAAACGGCAAAAAAGAAGGGAATCACGCCGCTCGCCACCGTCCGCTCCATCGGGTTCGCCGGGGTGGACCCCACTGTCATGGGCGCGGGGCCGGTCCCGGCCAGCCGCATGGCGCTGGAAAAAGCCGCACTCCAAGCCGCAGCGATCGACTACTGGGAAATCAACGAGGCGTTTTGCGTGGTCGCCCTCCACTGCATCCGGGAGCTCGGCATCGATCCGGAAAGGGTCAACGTGATGGGGGGGGCCACGGCCATCGGGCACGCCCTGGGCGCCACCGGCATCCGGCTGGTGGGCACGCTGGCGCGCATTCTGAACGTGAAGGCCGGCCGCTACGGCTGCGCCAACGCCTGTGTCGGCGGCGGCCAGGGGGTGGCGACCGTCATTGAAAAAGAGAACTACGAATGGTGAAATAAACGACAGGAAGCGTGCATGTCCGAATTCAAGGAGTACGACCAGTACGACGGCCTCGGGCTGGCTGATTTGATCCGCACCGGGCAGGTGTCGGCCGCCGAAGTGTGCGAGGCAGCCGTTGCCGGCATCCAGCGCTTGAACCCATCGATCAACGCGGTCGTCACCCGGATGTTCGACCAGGCTGTCGATGCGGTGAAACAGGGGCTGCCCGATGGGCCGTTCCGTGGGGTGCCTTTCCTGCTCAAAGATCTGTTGTCGGCCTATGCCGGGGTGCCGCTCACCTTCGGCTGCAAGGCTCTGAAGAACTTGATCCCGGACCATGACAGCGAGCTGGTGGCCCGCTATCGCCGGGCCGGGCTGGTGATCCTGGGCAAGACCAACACGCCCGAGTTCGGGCTCGTGGCCTACACCGAACCGGAGCTTTTCGGGCCGACGCGCAATCCCTGGGACCTTTCACGAACCCCGGGCGGCTCGAGCGGAGGATCGGCCGCCGCCGTGGCCGCCGGCATGGTGCCCCTGGCGGGGGCCGGTGACGGCGGAGGCTCGATCCGGATTCCGGCCGCCTACTGCGGGCTGTTCGGCTTCAAGCCGTCGCGGGGCCGGATCCCCACCGGCCCCGATTTCGGAGAATTGTGGCAGGGAGCCGTGGTTGAACACGTCCTGACGCGCACGGTGCGGGACAGCGCCGCAATGCTGGATGCCATCTCGGGCGCGGATGCCGGGGCCCCGTTTGTGATTGCACCGCCGGTAAGACCTTTCCTCGAAGAGACACGGCGGGAACCGCAGCGGTTGCGGATCGGCTTCAGCCCGCGATCTCCCTTCGGGACCCCGGTTCATCCGGAGAACCTCAAGGCGGTGCTGCAAACGGCGCTCCTGCTTCAGCGGCTGGGCCACGATGTGGAGGAGGCTGCTCCGGAGCTTGACGGTCAGGCGCTGGCCCGGTCCTATTTGACCATGCTTTACGCGGAGGTGGCGGCGGATCTCGAGGATTTAGGCCGGGTCCTGGGAAGACGCGCAAGGCGGGGCGACGTGGAAACCGCGACTTGGACCATCGGCCTGATCGGCCGGTATGAGCCGGCCGCGGAACTGTCTTTGGCGCGGCGCCTCTGGGGCCTGGCCGGGCGGGTGATGGGCCGTTTCCACGCCACGTATGATCTGTACATGACCCCGACCACGGCGCAGCCGCCGGCCCGGATCGGCGAACTCCGGCCCAAGGCATACGAGATCGCTGCCCTGAAGGCGGTCGACCGGCTGAGGCTCGGCCGCCTGCTGCGGCGCAGCGGCATCGTCGAGCAACTCGCGCTGAAGCAGATGGCACGGACCCCGTTCACCCAGCTGGCCAACTTCACCGGGCAGCCGGCGATGTCCATGCCCCTGCACTGGACCCGCGCGGGGCTGCCCTGCGGCGTGCATTTCATGGCTCGCATCGGCGACGAAGCCACACTCTTCCAGGTGGCCGCCCAATTGGAACGGGAGAGCCCCTGGGTCCAAAAAAGGCCGGCGGTGGCCTGAAACTATATGGCAGGCTGTTGAAAAAGAAGCATCAGGCCGTCAGCCCAGGCGCGCGTCGATTGGGAAAGCGCAGCATATTCTATACTATGTGAGCATTTGCCAGAGCCGCGCAACGCCGGATCACGGCCTCAGACGCAGTTTTTCAACAGCCTGATATAGGAGGTGGCGCATGTATCGGAAGATCCTTGTTCCCCTGGATGGTTCCGTCCGGGCAGAGAAAATACTGCCCCACGTCGAGGAGATGGCCCTGAAGTACGGCTCCAAAGTCATCCTGCTGCAGGTGGTCGAACCGATCGTCATGGTGAGCAGCGCGGACATCTACGTGCCGATCAGCGAACCCTTCACGGCCAAGATGGAGCAGGCGCGGGCCTATCTGAACGACATCCGGAAGAGATTTCAGGAGAAGAAGATCGAGGCGGATACGCGCGTGGCCAGCAGTCGTATTGTCGACGCCATCTGCGAGACCGCGGAATCCGAAAAGGCGGATCTGATCGCCATGGCGAGTCACGGACGCACGGGCGCCGCCCGCGTGTTTTACGGCAGTGTAGCTGCGGGCGTGCTTCACTGCATCGACCGGCCGCTGTTGATCATCCGCTCGCAAGGCGTCTAGAAGTGGCTTGATAACCCCGTCTGACGCCCGATGGCGGCGTTGCAGCCCGCTTCGAAATGCTCACATACTTTCGTGTATGCTGCGCTTTCGAACCGGCCTGCGCCTTGCCCTCGGGCGTGATCCGGGGTTCTGAAGCCACTTTGAGTGTTTTTTTCAGTAGTCCTCAGTGATCCTGGCTCAGGGGGTCGATGCCGCTGTCTTTGAGCCAGGAGTAGACCGGCGGGATTTCTTGCTCGATCGGGCGGCTGAGAACGTCGATGAAGCTGGGACCCGCGCCGGCAAAGGCCGCCGCCAGGCTCGCTTCCAGCTGATCCGGGGTTTCCGCCCGGAACGCGCGCAGGCCGAAGGCGGAGGCGACCTGGGCCATGTCGAGCGAGGTGAAATCCACGGAAAGATACCGGCTCTCGGAGTGGATCTTCTGGAGCGTTTTGATCCAGCCGAACGAACCGTTGTTGAAATGAATCAGGACCGCCGGCACCTCGTAGCGCCGCAGCGTTTCCAACTCCCCGCAGGACATGCCCATGCTCCCATCCCCGAAGAGGCCGATGGGCCTGGCGTCCGGACGCGCCAGCCGGGCGCCCAGCACACCGGGGATGGCGTAGCCGAGGCCGCCGTAAGCCCGGGGGATGATGAACCGTGAGCGGCTGTGGTTGAGCCTGAGGTAGCGGGTCACATACGGGGTGGCCGTCCCGGCATCGGCGATCACGATGGCGGGCTCCTGAATGACCCGGTTGAGGGAACCGATCACGCGCTGGGGCGACAACGGCACTTCGCTGCTCGTCAGCGCGGACGCGGCCTGCTCCCAGAAGCGCAGGCGGTCGCGGTTCAAGGTTTCGATCCATTTATCCGAAGGCCGGCGCCGGACCTGCCCCAGCTCGGCCAGGACATCTTCCAGCACCAGTCTCACATCGCCCACCACGGTCTCATCCATCTCGAAATTGTTCCCGATGATGCGCGGGTTGATGTCCACCTGCAGGATTTTCTTGCCCGCGCG
>JBLMXM010000377.1:0-3767 GCA_050257775.1 Hyphomicrobiales bacterium | reverse complement strand
AGCGGCATCAAGGCCTTGTGACGAAAATAAGGCAGGCGCCTCCGCCCGGGTACGTTTTGCCAAAGCCGGAATTCGCGTCTAAAACTCGCCGCGGGAAAGCCTGGCCCCCCACCCGGCCCTTAAGGGATCACGTTTCCCACGATCACATTCACGCTCAACCCCCCGTGAAAAACAGGATAGACCTCGAGCGATGAACCGGTGGCCGGCCAATCGCGGCCGGCTGGGGCCACCAGGATGAATTTCCAACCCTGGTAGTGTTCCTGGATCCGGGCGATGATCGCGCGAATCAACTCGCGGCCTTCGGCGGCCCTCCCCAGGCGGCGGCCGTAAGGTGGGTTGATGACGACCACGCCGGGGCGCTCGGTAAGATCCCGGGGCACGAGTTCGAAAAAATCGCGGCGAGTCACCGCCACGGCATCGGAGAGCCCATGGGTGCGGAGGCTTTTCTCGAGCGCGCCGCAGGCCTCGGGGTCGAGGTCCGAGGCGAAAATGCGGGGGATGCTTAGAGCGCTGAACCGTTCAGCCGTCTTGCGCCGCAGATGATCCCAGCGTTGAGAGCGGAAGCCCGGCCAGCTCGCGAAGGCAAACTCGCGAAACCAACCCGGAGGAATGTTCTTCGCGATCAGTGCGGCTTCCAATGAAAATGTACCCGTGCCGCACATCGGGTCCAGAAGGGTTTGCGCGCCGGTGAACCCACCGCGCATGAGGGCCGCGGCGGCGATAGTCTCCCGCAGCGGCGCTATGCCCGGATGGGTCTTGATGCCGCGAAGGTACAGATTCTCGCCGCTGCTGTCGATCGAGACGGTGAATCGGTCGTGCCGGCCGCGCACGAACACCTGCTGGACGGCAGCCGTCGGTCCGCTTTCGTCAAGTGGACTCAGCCGTCTTTCGATCCCATTCCGGATTCGCTCAGCTATGGCGTCGGTGTGGTGGAGCCGGCAATGGTGCGTGGTGACATGGATCTTCTGGAGGCTCCCCGGTTTCAGATAAAGCTCCCAAGCAAATGCGGTGATCCGTTTTTCCAGCTCGCTGAAATGAACGGCCTGAAAGGAGTGGGCGCGCAGCAGCACGCGGCTGGCTGTGCGCAGGCTGAGGTTGGCCAGATAACACTCATGCAGGCGGCCGTTGAACTCCACTCCGCCGACCACTGCGCGCCCGTTCAGCCCCAGCGCTGCCAGCTCCGACCGGCACAATTCCTCGAAGCCGGGGGCGGTGACGGCAAAAAAATCATGCGGTTTGCCGACCACGTGGCGCTTGATGCGTTTTTCGAGAGGCGAAATGGTCATGGCGCCTTGGCCGTCGCAACGGCCAGCTGCCTCTGCAGCTCGGGCAGGACATCGAACAGGTCGGCTACGGCATAGTAGTCGCACTTGGCCATGATGGTCGCGTTGGGGTCGGTGTTAATGGCGATGATCATACCTGAGCTCTTCATGCCGGCGAAGTGCTGGATGGAGCCGGAGAGGCCGCAGGCGAGGTATACCTTGGGGTTTACCTTGACGCCGGTCTGGCCGACCTGCATGCGGTAGGGCACCCAGTCCTTGTCCACGGCCACTCGTGAGGCACCCACGGCCGCGCCGGTAATCAGACGGGCACAGTCGAACAGCAGCTTGAAATTCTCTCCGCTTTTCAAGCCGCGACCCCCGGAAAAGATCACATCGGCTTCAGCCAGGTTTTGGCCCTCTGCGCCGCCGGACCGAGTCTCGAGCACCTCAAAGCCCTCATCATCTTCGGCGGCATAGTCAAATAAGAGAATTTCCGCCGATGCCGGATCCTTTTGCCCCTCTACCCCGTTGGGCCGCAGGCCGTAAATGAAGTGGCGACCGCTCATCTGGAAGGTGGCGAGGGTCTTGCCCGAATATTGCGTGGTCCTGGCCAGCTTGCGATCCAAATCTACATCCATGCAATCCATGATCAGGGGGGCATCCAACCGGGCGGCAATTCGCGGCAGCAGGTCACGCCCCTGGGAGCTGGTCAGACCGAGCAACTGGGTGATGCCGAAGCGGTCCATGACCTCGATGACGGCCCCGGCCCACCGGTCGGGATTCCAGGCGCCGGCCGACCCTCCGGCCTGGATGGCAATTATCTGCTGCACGCCGTAGGGAGCCAGGGCGGCCTGGGCCTCTGCGGCTCGCGCGTTAACCACCAGTGCGCACGGCGTCATCCCGGCGCGGCGCACGACGGTGGCCATGCCGAAGTTGGCCCTTTTTACCTGCCCTGCCTTGAACTCGATCAACAAAGCGACTTTTTCCATTCAAATCACCCGGGCCTCTTCCTTGAGAATAACCACAATTTGACGCGCAATTTCCGCCGGGCTGCCGGTCAGGGCCTTGGGTGAGCGGTTTTCCACCGCCGGTTTGAGCTCGACGATCTCCATCCGGCTGGCGGGCGCCGGGATGTCCAGCGCTGCCAGGTCGACCTTCCTGACCTCCTTCTTGCGCGACTTCATGATCTCCGGGATGGTGGGATATTTGGGGGCGTTGAGCCCCTTGCCGGCTCCGATCACGCAAGGCAGGCGCATGCGGATCAGGTCCACCGCCCCGGATTCTTTTTCGCATTCCACCCAGGCCATACCCTCCTGCAGCCGAAGCTTCACCACGTTGGTGGCCGCCGGCAGGCCGAAGTTCGTCGCCAGGCGAAAAAGGGTCTGCATGCCCTCGGTGTCGATGGCTTCCTTGCCGGTCAAAATGAGCCCCGGTTCGCCGTCCTGAGCGATAGCGCTTTTCAGGGCGCGGGCGGTGAAGATGCTGTCATGGTCCTGCAGCGTGACCACCAGAATGCTGCGATCTGCTCCCATGGCCATGGCAGAACGCAGGGTGTTTTCGGCTGCAGCCGGGCCCAGGCACACCGCCACCACCTCGGCCGGTGTATGTTGCTCCCTGATCCGGACGGCCTCGGTGAGGGCGTGCTCGTCATACGGATTGATCAGGTAGGTGACATTCGGGTCGATGCGCTTCGTGCCGAGGATAGTGATGGCGGCTGCGGAGTCCGGCACATGTTTGACGCATACATAGATTTTAAAGAGTGCCATATTTAAAGCCTACAAGGAGATTGGTCCCACCTCATACCATAACAAACGGGCCTGTGCACCACAGGCCCGTTTGTTATCAGTAACCCTATATGATTTCATCCGCCTCCAGCGGATGAAATCATCCGTTGACCGAGAAGCTGGAACTGCGGTTGATCTCGCGCTTGCGCGAGAAGAAGCCGGTGTTGATCAAGCGGCCGATGTGCGGCAATTTGTACTGGAGGGGCTCTTTGTCGTGGTTCAGTCCCTTCTCACACGCTTCGATGAGCTCGGCCATCATGCGGCCTACCACCGGAGCGTTTTTGTACTGGTTGCCGCTGGTGCCAACGGCCATGTAGAAACCGCCCAGGTCCGATTTGTCGTAAATAGGAATCCAGTCGTCGGAGCAGTCGTAAAGATCGCAAACGCCCTTGGGTTGGTTGGGCACCTGCAGCGTGGGAATACGCCGGCCCAGCCGGTAGCACTGCGCCTTCCACTGCGCTTCGGTCAGCTGATTGTTGCGTCTGGGTCCGCCCCGGCCGGCATAGAACTCATCCGGGTCGACCCATTCCTGAGGGTCGCACTTGGGATCTTCGCTGCCGATCAGGAACATGTTGCCCACCTCGGGGCGGTAATAGATTCCGAGGTCGCCGTCGGAGGTGTGATAGCCGTCGTTCAAGTAGTCGTAGCCTTCGGGTGAGGGACAATGCATCACCTCGTGCCGCAGGGACTTGGTTTTGATGTTGCAGCCCTCCCAGACCCC
>JBLMXM010000376.1:0-5527 GCA_050257775.1 Hyphomicrobiales bacterium | reverse complement strand
GCCCTCGGGCGTGATCTGCTATTTTTGAGATAGCTTCTAAATACTATAGTAGAAAGTTCCCGGAGAGTAAACCGCGACGCGGATGGCGTCCATCGTATCGCTGCCCCACCCGCTAATGCGCCAAGGCCTGAGCCAGATCGGCGATAATGTCGTCGGAATCTTCGATCCCCACCGACAGGCGCAGCAGCCCGTCCGTAATCCCCAGCTCGGCCCGCTCCGCCGGCGTCAGCTTGACGTGCGAGGTGGCCGCCGGCGCACAGATGATGGTTTCTACCCCCCCCAGGCTCAAGGCCGGGGTAATGAGTTTAAGGCGCCGCAGAAACTGATCGGCGCTCAGCGTTGTTCCACTCACCTCGAAGGACAGCATGCCTCCGAACCCCCACATCTGCTTGCGGGCGATGGCATAGCCCGGATGGGTTTCCAGACCGGGATAGTTCACCCGGCGAACGGCCGGGTGGCGCGCCAGGAATTCCGCGATGGTCATGGCGTTCGCGTTCTGGCGCTCGACACGCACGGAAAGAGTTTTGAGACTGCGTTCCAGGAGGTAGCAGGTCAGGGCATTCAGGCTGCCGCCCAAGTTGACCGCGACTTGTCTGATCCTGTGTAGCGGTGCCGCCTTCCCGACCGCGACTCCACAGCAGAGGTCGCTGTGGCCGCCGAGGTATTTGGTGGCGCTGTGGACTACGACATCGATCCCCATGGCGAGAGGGTTCTGGTTGACTGGGCTGGCGAAGGTATTGTCGATGGCGGTGACGATATTTCTGTCCCGGCCGATCTGGGCGGCTGCTGCGATGTCGGTGATACGCAGCAGGGGGTTGGAAGGCGATTCGATATAGATCAGCTTGGTGTTGGGCCGGACGGCCGCTGCAATGTCCTCGGATCGGTTCGACACAAACGAGTGTTCAATCCGGAAGCGGTCGAAGTCGGCCGTGATGAAATGGTGGGTGCCGCCGTAGATGTCTCTCTGGATAACCGCGTGATCGCCGCTGCTCAGAAATGCGAGCAAGACTGAGCTGATGGCGGCCATGCCCGAGCTGAACAAAAGGGCGTCCTCGCCGCCTTCCAGGGCGCAGAGCTTATCGGTCACGGCCTTCTGATTGGGCGTGTTGTAATAACGCGGATAAATGTTTTCCGGGGCATCCAGGTATTCAAAAGACGAGGAAGGATGGATCGGAGTATTTAGCCCGCGCGAGGCCTTGTCTTTCCGCGTCCCGCTGTGAACGCACATCGTAGTTTTCTGCATGAGAGTTTCCTTGGATCGGGTTGAGAGCATGTGAGAGGGTTGAGTCTGCCTAGCAACTGGGAATCCTCCATAATCGAAATGTCCGCTTATGGCAATCCAATTCAGCACATACAACTCCGGCTCTGCGCGGGCATCCGCTTGACAGCGCTATGCCATTATAATACTCATGTTATCAGGCTCTTGCACAATACTCTCTCGTTGAACCCGATTTCCGTCACCGACCCCTGCCTGCCCGCGGCCACCCGGGCTCGGGAGCCGGTTGTTGTATCGATAAGCGATCAACCAACATGGGGCCGGCTAGTATGCAACAGCGGTCTATCGCAAAATTTCTCCTGCCGTATTGTCTCTGCCTGACGGTTTTAGGCGGCGTCGGGTGTGAATTCATCAGGCAAGACCAACCCAAGGCTGTCCGAGGAGTACTGGATCTTAGCGATTGGAATTTCGATCGCAGGGGATCGGTGGATCTCGTCGGCGAGTTTGAATTTTACTGGCACCAACACCTGAGGCCCGTCGATTTCGATGCGATCCCTCCCCCCGGGTCGTCAGGCTTCATCAAAGTCCCCGGGTTCTGGAATGGGTATCGATTGGATGGGATCGAGCTGCCGGGCGATGGCTATGGCACTTACAGGCTGACCATCCGCCTCCCCGCTTCCGGCGCGCATCTTGCCCTTAAGATCCCGGAGGTTTCCACCGCCTACCGGCTGTTCATCGACGGAAATGAAATGGCCGCGGTGGGAACAGCCGGGGAAAACATGCAAACCACCGAACCCCGCCAGCAGCCCATGCTGATCGACTTCACTCCGGCCTCCGATCGCATGGTCCTTCTCATCCAGGTGAGCAACTTCCACCATCGGCGGGGCGGGCTGTGGGAAATGATCACGCTGGGCAAAGCGGATGAGCTGGCCCGACTCCATGAGCGCGAGCGCGGACTGGATTTCTTTCTGTTCGGCGGCATTTTTATTTTGGCGGTCTATCACCTCGGGCTTTTCCTGGCCCGGCGAAAATTCCGGGCAACGCTCTACTTTGGCATTTTCTGCTTTCTGATCACCCTTAGGCTACTCAGTACGGACGAACGGTACCTGGTCCAGATCGTGCCGGCTCTCGATTGGGGGCTGATGGTGCGGATCGAATACCTGTCGTTCTATCTGGCCATCCCGGTTTTTGCGTTGTTCATCCAGTCGCTGTTCGCGGTTTTTCCCCGGCTGATGCTCCGCCTGATTCTGCTGGTCGGCCTGATCTTTGCGCTGATGGTCATTTTGACCCCGGTCCGGGTTTTTTCCTACAGCTTGCCGGCATACGAAAGCTTCACCCTGGTCCTGATGGCCTACACCGCCTGGAAAATGCTGTTGCAGCCGGCCCGCCACCAGCCCGAAGCGCTCGTGTTTCTGGCCGGGATGCTTTTGCTGAGTCTGGCGGTGATTAACGATATTCTCTATGTGGAGCGGCTGGTCAACACCGGCTTCTGGATGCCGCTGGGGCTTTTTCTTTTCATTTTCGCCCAGGCGTTCATCCTGTACCTTCGGATGTTCAAGGCGTACACGCTCGTTGAAACCCAGGGCATCGAGCTGCGGGACACGCTTGAATCCTACAAGCAAGAAGTCCTCGATCGCATCCGGATCGAGGAGGCCCTGCGCGAAAGCGAAGAGAAATACCGCAGCATCCTGAACAGTATTCAGGAAGGCTATTACGAGGTCGACCTCTCCGGCAATCTGACCTTCTTCAACGACTCCCTCTGCGGGCTTCTCAAGTATACCCGGGATGAGATGATGGGCATGAACAACCGCCAATACATGAGCCCGGAGTCAGCCAAACGCGTCTACGATGCCTTCATCCGGGTGTACAACACCAGGGAACCGTACAAGGCCTTTGACTGGGAGGTCATCGCCCGGGACGGCTCCCTCAGGACGGTGGAAGCCTCGGTCGCCCTGATGCGGGATTCCAAGAGCGCCCCGGTCGGGTTCCGCGGGGTCGTGCGCGACATCTCCGACCGCCGGCGGGTCGAGGAGCAAGCCAGGGTGCACCAGCAGCAGCTCATGCAGGCCGGCAAGATGGCGGCCCTGGGGGTTCTGGTGTCCGGAGTGGCGCACGAGATCAACAATCCCAACAACTTCATCATGCTGAACGCCCCCATCCTCCGCGATGCCTGGCGGAGCGCCCTGCCGATCCTGGAAGCGTACTATAACGAGAGCGGCGATTTTCTGATGGGCGGGATGTCCTATTCCCAGATGCGGGAGCAAATGCCGAAACTCCTGTCCGGGGTCTCCCAGGGCGCCGAGCGCATCAAGCAGATCGTCGCCAATCTGAAGAACTACGTGCGCGGCGATAGCGGCGACCTGACCCAGGCGGTGGATGTCAACGCAGTCGTCACGTCTTCCGTCTCGCTGATCTCCAACGTCATCAAAAACGCCACCGATCATTTTACGGTCAACTACGCAGACGATCTGCCTCCGGTCAAGGGCAGCTTTCAGCGCCTCGAGCAGGTCATCATCAATCTGATCCAAAACGCATGCCAGGCCCTACCGGACAAGAAGAAAGGCCTTTTCGTCACCACCGGCCGGGACACCGCCGGAGGGGGCGTTGTCGTCATCATCCGGGACGAGGGCACCGGCATCCACCCCGAGGACCTGCCGCGCATCCGCGAGCCTCTCTTCACCACCAAGCAGGACTCCGGCG
This sequence comes from Hyphomicrobiales bacterium, assembly GCA_050257775.1. Lineage (GTDB taxonomy): Bacteria > Desulfobacterota > Desulfobacteria > Desulfobacterales > SpSt-501 > SpSt-501. The sequence goes on along the minus strand of JBLMXM010000376.1, from coordinate 1,611 downwards.
GCCTTGGGTTAGGGCTTTCGATCTCCTCCAAGATTATCGAAGAGCACCGTGGCACTTTGCGCTTCACCTCGGAGCCCGGTGCCGGGACGACCGTCACCATTGTGCTGCCGGCCGGCACCGAGTTAACCCCGTAAAAGGATCATTCCCATGAGTGAGACCACCTACCCCCTTCTGCCCGTCTTGCTGGTCGACGACGAGGCCCAGGCACTGACCAGCTTTGAACTGACCCTTCGTTCCGCGAGCATGAACAACTTCATCGGCTGCCAGGACAGCCGCGAGGTCATGTCCGTCCTCGGCCGGCAGGAGATCGAGATCATGCTGCTGGACCTGTGGATGCCCCACGTCACAGGTGAAGAATTGCTGCGGCAGATCACGGCGGACTTTCCCGACCTTCCCGTGATCATCATTACGGGCGCAGACGACGTGGAAACCGCCGTCAAGTGCATGAAGCAGGGTGCTTTCGACTACATTGTAAAACCGGTCGAGAAAAGCCGGCTCATCAGCAGCGTCAGACGGGGGATCGAGCTGCGCGAGCTGCACCGCGAAAACCAGATGCTCAAGGCGCGCGTGCTGTGCGACCGTCTCAGCCGGCCCGAGGCTTTCGCGGAGTTCGTCACCATCAGCCCGGCCATGCGCTCGATCTTCCAGTACGTCGAGGCCGTGGCCCCCAGCCCGCGGCCGGTCCTGATCACCGGTGAAACCGGCGTGGGCAAGGAACTCGTGGCCCGGGCCGTGCACGTACTGAGCAACCGCAAGGGCGAGTTCGTGCCGGTCAATGTCGCGGGTCTGGACGACCACGTTTTCGCCGACACGTTATTCGGGCACAAGAAGGGCGCTTTCACCGGTGCCATGGAAGGCCGCGCCGGTTTGGTGGAGCGGGCCGGCAGCGGCACGCTGTTCCTGGACGAAATCGGCGATCTCAGCGCCATCTCCCAGGTCAAGCTCCTGCGGCTGCTGCAGGACGGCGAGTATCTGCCGCTGGGCTCGGACGTTGCCAAGCGCTCGGATGCCCGCGTCGTGGTGGCGACGAACCAGGACCTGGAGGCCGCCCGCAACTCCGGAAGGTTCCGCAAGGATCTCTACTACCGTCTCTGCGGCCACCACGTCCATATCCCGCCGCTTACGCAGCGCCGGGAGGATTTGCCGGTGCTGCTGGATCATTTCCTTGAAAAAGCGGCGGACAGCCTGGGCAGGAAGAAGCCGACACCGCCGGATGAGCTTATCAAACTGCTGGCGGCTTATCATTTTCCCGGCAACGTGCGGGAGCTGGAATCCATGGTATACAACGCGGTCAGTCTTCACACGGCCGGCAAGCTTTCGATGGAAGCATTCAAGGTGGAGATATTCAGAAAACAGCCCGGCCTCGCGGGAGACACGGCTGAAAAGCGGAATGAACCCGAGGCACGGGTCGTTTTCCCGGAACAACTGCCGACGCTCAGGCAGGTGGAGCAACTGCTGGTCGACGAGGCACTGCACCGGGCTGGTGGGAATCAATCCATTGCCGCCACGATGCTCGGCATTACCCGTCAGGCGCTCAACAAGCGCCTCAAGAAAACCGCTCCCTCGGATGATGAAGGGCGCAACATCTCTTGACACGTCAACGCTTCAAAC
>JBLMXM010000375.1:0-3745 GCA_050257775.1 Hyphomicrobiales bacterium | reverse complement strand
ATATCCATCTCATTGAAAGCGGCGTGCGGATGAGAATCCAACTTGAGGACATCGTCAAGCGGTTCGGCGCCCTTGAAGCGGTGAGCCATGTGTCCCTGGACATCCAGGACGGCGAGCTGTTCACCCTGCTGGGCCCTTCGGGCTGCGGCAAGACCACCATTCTGCGTCTGATCGGCGGCTTCCACCGGTCGGACTAGGGTCGCATCCTATTCGGCGACAAGGAAATGACGGGCAAGCCGCCCTATGAGCGCAACATCGGGATGGTGTTTCAGAACTACGCCCTGTGGCCGCACATGCGGATTTTCGACAACATCGCCTACGGCCTGAAGCTGAAGAAGTTTTCAGCGGGCGAAACCCGGGAAAAGGTAGACCGCGCGCTGGGGCTGGTCAACATGAAAGGCCTCGAAAAACGCTACCCGGGCGAGCTTTCCGGCGGCCAGCAGCAGCGGGTGGCTCTGGCGCGCGCCCTGGTGCTGAACCCGGATGTGCTGCTCCTGGACGAGCCGCTCTCCAATCTGGATGCCAAGATCCGCATCCAGGTGCGCGCCGAAATCCGCAAGCTCCAGAAGGAGCTCGGCATCACCACCATATATGTCACCCATGACCAGGAAGAGGCGCTCACCCTTTCGGATCGCATCGCCGTGCTGAGCCAGGGCAGGCTGCAGCAACTGGGGAGCCCCAACGAGCTGTATGAGAAGCCCTACAACCCGTTTGTGGCCGACTTCATCGGCATCAACAACCTCATTCCCGGCAAGGTGAAAACGGCAATGGATTCCGGATCCCGCCTGGTGGTCGACAGCGTGGCCGGACCCATCGCCTGCGCGGGGGACGGCCGACTCAAACCCGGGGTGGACTGCATGGTGTGCATCCGTCCCGAAACCGCTGAACTCAGCCTGTCTCCGACACTCTCGGACGGATTCAGCAGCATCACCGGCACCGTGAGCTTTCCCTCCTACATCGGCAACACCATCCGCTACGACGTGGATGTGGCCGGCATCACCTTCAAGGTGGACATTCAGAACCCCCGGGACCACCAGCTGTTGCCGGTGGGGACGAAGGTCTTCATCCGCTTCGCGGCGACATCCTCATTGGGAATTCCCGCGGAACAGGCGCCCTCATGACCACCCACACGGCCACATTATCGGCCCCGGCTCGCGCCAAGGCGGAAAACGGGATTCATGCCAGTGGATGGCTCGGCTATGGGGCCATCTGGGCCTTCATGATCCTTTTTCTGATCTATCCATTGCTCCACCTGTTTTTCGACGCCTTCACGACCGATGCGGGGGACTTCACCCTCTCCAACTTCCAGGATTTTTTCACGGACCGCTACTACCTCAAGTCCCTGCTGAACTCCATGCTGCTGGGGGTGGGAACGGTCATCACGACCTCCATCATCGGCATCACCTTCGCCTTCCTGCTGCTGCGCTATGAATTTCCGGGGCGAGGGCTATTCTCGTATTTGTCCATTGTGCCGATGATCATGCCGCCCCTGGTCGGGGTCATGGGGTTTGTCTTCATTCTTGGACGGGCCGGCACGGTGAACACGCTTCTGATGGATTATCTCGGTTTCGAAAAACCGATCAACTTCATGTACGGGGTCCAGGGCGTGCTCCTGGTGGAAACGCTGCACCTGTTTCCGCTCATGACCCTGAGCATCGTGGATGCCATGGGCAAGATCTCGCCTTCGCTGGACGAGGCCGCGGAAAGCGTGGGCTCGCGAGGGCTGAGAAAATTCTGGGACATCACCTTCCCGCTCACGACACCGGGCTATGTGTCCGGCGCGTTGCTGGTCTTCATCTGGACCTTTGCCGATTTCGCCACTCCGCTCGTGGTGGGCGTCGACGACCTGCTCGCCTCCCAGGCCTATCTCAACATCGTGCAGTTCGTCGACCGCCGGCTCTTCAAGATGGGGATCGTCATATCGGCCATCATGGTGATCCTGGCGATCCTCTTTTTGATCGTCGCCAAAAAATACGTGGCGATCAAGGACTACAGTTCCCTGTCCTATTCGGTCATCGAGCGCAAGCCGCTGCGCCCCGCCGCCAAGGTCGGCGTGGTGCTGTTCCTGGGGCTGATCATCCTCCTGGCCTTCATCCCCTACCTGGGTATTGCGCTAGATTCCTTCGGCAAGGGCTGGGCCCTGACGCCGTTCCCTGTGAAGTACACCGTGCAGTACTTCGAGCGCGTGGCCTTCGAGACGCCCAAGTTCATCATCAACAGCCTGCTTTACGCAGGGATCTCCGTGTTGATCTGCATCGTCGTGGGGGTGCCGCTCGCCTGGGTGGGCGCACGCACCAAGCTGCCGGGCCGCGAGTTCCTCGACTCCATGACCACCCTGATCCTGGCCCTGCCCGGTACCGGCATCGGCATCGCCTACATGCGTGCGTTCCGGGAGCCGCTCCCCTATTTCGATGTGGCCTTTATCGGCATGTGGATCGTCATCCCGGTCGTCCTGGGGGTACGCCGCCTGCCGTACACCGTTCGTGGGACGTTTGCCTCGCTGCAGATCGTACACAAATCCTTCGAAGAAGCCGGTGAGAGTGTCGGCGCAACCAAGGCGACGACCTTCAAGGACATCACGCTGCCGCTGATCTGGAAGGGGGTTCTGGTAGGCTCCCTTTACTCCTTCATCCTGGCGCTCCAGGAGGCCTCGGCCACGCTCCTGCTCGTGGTGCCGGGGCACGAGATGATGACGGTGGGCATCTTCAACTTTTACATCGGCGGGTCGGTGAACGAGGCGGCGGCCCTGGGCCTGATCCTGATCGTCTTAGGCGCGGCCTGCCTCTTCGTCATCAACAAGGTGGCCGGAACCAAGATGGGAGGTGTCTTCGGATGAGGATGGACTGCAGCGGGCTGCAGTGAATATTCATCGCTGGATCGGATAGGGCAAAAAAAAGGCATTCCTGCCTTCTCAGCAGAAATGCCTTAAGAGTTCACCAACAGACAGGTTAGCTGACTGTCGTGACGTTCACGGCGGCGGGGCCTTTTTTGCCCTGCGTGATGTCAAAGGTAACTTTGTCGCCGTCTTTCAAGGTTTTAAAGCCGCTTCCATTGATGCCGGTGTGGTGGACGAAAATATCCTGACCATCTTCCGACTGAATGAAACCGTAACCTTTTTTGTCGTTGAACCACTTCACAGTTCCGTTGGCCATCCTTGCACCCTCCTTTCGTAAAATTCTCATAGTCTCATACTAAGGGTGCCACCATCGGAACTGGGTTTCCCTTAATCGAAACCGGCCCCGTATCACAAGGGCCATTTGATGATTATAACTAGTTTACATCTTCTTTTGTAAAAATCAAGAGTTTTTGTAACCAACCCTGAGCAAGGGTTCCCAAGGCTTGGCACAAGCCGTGCTCTTGGAAAAAGTGCTTGGCTTCGGCGCTCATACCAGGTACTTTTTCAACAGCCGAATGGCTTTTAATCTGCAATAGGGCGAGAAGGCGACACACGCCGTTAACTTTTCAGAAGGACTTAGCATTATGGACAAGAAGGAGAACAGCCTTCCCGGCCTAAGAACTGTCACGGTGTGGGACTTGCCCACGCGTTTGTTTCACTGGCTGCTGGTCGCATTGGTGGTGTTCTCTTTCACGACCGCAACGCTCGGCGGGAACTGGATGGTTTACCACGTCTGGAGCGGCGAGACGATTTTGACCCTGCTACTGTTCCGATTCGTGTGGGGTTGTATTGGAAGCGCCCCGTCCCGCTTCCGCGCTTTTCTAACCGGCCCAGCAACGGTGATGCGCT
>JBLMXM010000374.1:0-2521 GCA_050257775.1 Hyphomicrobiales bacterium | reverse complement strand
GCGCTGCGTAGGCCTCCTTGGCATTGGCCCGGGTGATGACGGGGTTGCTGCCGCACAGCAGCCCTGCCTTGAGCGGATAGGGCTTTTCTTCGAGAATGGCGTCCCAGGCTTTCTTGGGGTTGATGAACGCGACCCGCGCCCCCAGCTTGAACTGGTCGCCGCCCAGGCGCTTGGCCCGCTGCTCGGGAGTAAGGTCCTTGTGGCGTGAAAACTCGGCCACCGTCCGCGTCGGCGGATTCACGAAGAGCACGTTGCCGCCCGGAGCATCCAGGTTGCCGGTTGCCGCCATCAGGCCGGTCATGATCCGGGTGCAGTCGGCGCAGTTGTTGTTCTGCTCGGTGGGAACACCCCAATGGATGCAGGCGGGCTTGGTCGTGGCATACATTCGGGCCGCTCGCCGGATGAGCTCACGGTCCACCCAGGTAATCTCCTGAACGCGATCCAGGGGATACTCCTTCACCCGCTCCTTGAAGGCATCCCAGCCGTTGATGTGCTTTTCGGTGAATTCTTTGTCGTACAGTTCCTCTTCGATCATGACGCTGTGGAAACCCATGGCCAGGGCGGCATCGGTGCCGGGCCGCAGCTGCAGCCACAGGTCCGCCCTTTTCGCCAGGAACCCCCGGCGTGGATCTATGCAGATCAGCTTAGCGCCCTTGCGGTAGGCCGTCCAGAAACTGGCGCCTTTGTATTCGTCCGGGTTCGTCCACTGGGGGTTGCAGCCCCACATGACGATGCATCTGGGCCCGCCGGCATAGTCGCAGATCGGCAGATTCCCCACGGTGACCAGCGTTGAGGCGACGCGCGAGACATAGCACATGTGCCCGGCCGTGAGCACATTGGGCGTCCCCAGCTGGTTGGCAAAGCGGTACAGGTGGCTTTCATAATCCCGGCCGGTGCCCTGCCCGATTACGATGGACTCGGGTCCGTAGTCCCGGATGACGGCCTTGAACTTCGCGGCAATGGTGTCCAGTGCCTCCTCCCAGCTGATCCGCTGCCAGCCTCCGTCCGTCTTTTTCATGGGATGCAGGATGCGGTCGGGGTGATAGGCCAGCTGGGTGATGGCGAGCCCCTTGCTGCACAGGGTGCCGTGGCTTATCGGGGAGTCCGGATTCCCTTCGACTTTGATGACTTTCCCGTCCTGCACGTGGGCGATGACGCCGCACCCCCCGTGGCAGCTGCGACAGACCGTTTTCACTTCTTTTACTGCTCCCATCGCTGTTCTCCTGGATTGGGTTTCGATCTCGGCCACGTCCGAGATGCCGAATTTCAACAGGCGGGTGGCGGCCAGGATGGTCCGGGTGTTTTTCTCGACCACCGGGACCCCTCCGCCCAGCGTGTTCAATTCCAGGGCCGCTTTTTCCAGCTGCTCGATCCTGGACTTCATCTTCCGGAGATCGGCTTGTTTGTCGGCTGCCATCCTACCCTTCCCTTGAAGTGGTTTCAGAACCTCGGATCACGCCCAAGGGCAAGGCGCAGGCCGATTCGAAAGCGCAGCATACACGGCAGTATGTGAGCATTTCGAGAGGCCTGCAACGCCGCCACCGAGCGTCAAACGAGGTTATCAAACCATTTCTCATTCTCATCTGAGATCCTTGAAGCGCTTGGCCTTCAAGGTGTAGCGCTTCAGAACGCACGGCTGTTCCGGCAGGAGCTGAAATCGCAGATTGGTCTTGACCTTCAAACGCTCGGACAAACGGCTCATGAGTCCCGGCAGCGCCGCGTCCCCTACCTCCGGCCGCGCCTCGAAGCGCAGGGAGATCTCGTCCATCACGCCTTTTTTTTGAACGATGATTTCGTATTCCGTGATTTCCGGGAATTCCGCCCGGAGCAGTTCCTCCACCGCCACGGGGGTGAAGAGCACCCCGCGAATCTTGCGCAGGTGATCGGCGCGGCCGGCGACTTCCTGGATCTTCAGCGAGGTCCTCCCGCAGCCGCAGCCGGCGCTTGCCTTGCGCACCACATCCTTCGTATTGAAGCGGATCATGGGAAAAGACCGCCGCCCGAGGGGAGTCACCACGGCCGTGCCGAGTTCGCCTTCGGCGACCTCGCGGGTCTCGGTCTCCAGATCGAGAATTTCCACCAGGAAGAACGGCTCCATGATGTGCAGGCCCTGCCGTTCGCGGCACATGGCCGCCCACGCGCACGGCTCCGTTCCGCCGATATGGTCGTAGACCTCGGCGCCCCAGAGTTCTTCCAGCCGTTTGCGGGTAGCCTGCGGCAAAGGTTCTCCGGCGCACAGCATCCGGCGAACCCCCAGGTCTCTGGGGACCAGCCCCATCTTTTCGGCCTCCTCCGCCAGGTGCAGGCCGTAGGTGGGCGTATTGAGGAGCGCGGTCGCCTGGACCTCCCGCAGCTTGTTGATCCGCCCGACGGTATCCAAGGCGCCTCCGGGCACGACCATGCAGCCCAATTTTTCGGCGGCGAAATGGCCTTCCCAGAAGGCGACATAGACATTGTAGCCGAAGGGGATGAAGACCCGGTCGGTTTCCCGGAAGCCCGCCATCCAGAGGATGTGGCACCA
>JBLMXM010000373.1:0-11363 GCA_050257775.1 Hyphomicrobiales bacterium | reverse complement strand
CTCCCGGAACCGGCCCTCGGCCACTTCCTGCTCAATGTCCCGGTTGGTGGCGGCGATGACCCTGACATCAACGGGGATGGACTCGTTTCCTCCCAGCCGGTAGAAAACGCCCTCCTGCAGAATCCGCAGCAGCTTGGCCTGCATGGCGGGGTTCATCTCGCCGATTTCATCCAGAAAAATGGTGCCGCCGTCCGCTAACTCGAATTTCCCGATCTTGCGGCCGACCGCGCCTGTGAACGCACCCTTTTCATGGCCGAAGAGTTCGTCTTCCAGCAGGGACTCGGGCAGCGCCGCGCAGTTCAGAACCACCATGGGCGCGTCCCTGCGCGACCCTGCCCGATGGATCAGCCGGGCTATAAGTTCCTTGCCGGTGCCGCTTTCACCCACGATCAGGGTGCTGGTCTTGGCGTTGGCCACCTTGAGTGCGTCCGAGATCACCTGGCGCATGGCCCGGCTTTCGCCGACGATCTCGTATTTTAGCTCCAACTCTTCCTGCATCTCCCGGAGGCTCTTGCGATCGCGCTCTATGCGGCGGGCATTGGCAATGGCCATGGCCGCCAGTTCCGCAAATACCGCGAGCATGCTCATGTCCTCGGTGCGAATGGCACCGCCGCCCGCCTTGTCGATGATTTCCAGCACGCCGATAATGTCGCCCTTCACCTTCAGGGGGGCGCAGGCTATGGAGCGGGTGTCGAAGCCGATGGAGTCGCTGATCTGCCGGTGCCACCGCCGGTCGCGAGTTACATCCGGGATCAGCAGCGGCTCGCCGGTTTGGGCCACATGGCCTGCGATTCCTTGGCCAATATCCACATGGAACCGCTTGACGCCGGTCCGTTTTTCGCCCGTGGCCACCTTGAAATACAGCTTGCGCGTTTTAGGGTCCACCAGCAGCAGCGAACTGGCCTTGGCGTCCATCATGCGGGTGGCGGTCTCGATGATCAGCTCAAGGAGTTGATCAGGATCCTGCACCGAACTGACCCAGGATGAGATTTCCTTCAAGCGTTCGATGACTGAGGATACGGGCAAAGCGGGTGTATCTATTTTCATACGGTTCTTTAAGGCCCCCATGTCCATATCGGCAAGATCAACAATTCGGCCGAAACAACAACCTCAACCGGAAATCCGAAATGAAACAATACGCGCATACCGTTACCTTTTAGTATACCGTTGATTGGATTATTTTACAAAATGTGCACAGCTATAAGGGCCGCGGGCATTGCACGCGGCCTTTTTAGAACGAGGGCTGGAATACCACTTCGTTACCACCGCGTGCGTTGCACGCGGATGGACGTTCACCGTTTTTTCATTTCAGCGACGATGAACTCGCCGACCTTCTCGGCCGAGCGGCCGAAGAGCTCGTCGATGGGAACCGATTCCAGAAGAGCGTCGTCCCAGCTGACGCTGTTTTCCTGGACGATGTTCTTGATGTGCTCGTATTTTCCTCCGAGCGCCCGAATTTTCTGGTTCAGGGGGACGCTGTCCTTGAAGGTGATGTGCAGCAGCAGCAGGTGTTCGACGCTGCCGGCCTTGGACGGCGACGAGCAGAGCAAGGGAATCACCAGTATGCTGCGGTCGTCCTTGCGGCCCTTGCCGATATAAACGTTGCCCTCGCGCACGATGATGCGCTTGCTGCCCTTGAGGGTCCTGTCGGTTTCAACCCGAGATGGGATGGAGGCGGTTTTGCCGCGCTTGTTCAGCACCTCGATGGTAGTCTGTTCATCCGGCTCGCCCAAGAGATTCAAGCCGTCAATCCGATACAGGAGGGAACCTTCAATGTCGCGGATGATCCCCTGCACATTTTTCAGGACGATCAGGTTGGCGGGAGTCAGCTGCGAGATGGAGAGGTTTTCCGCGGTCAGGGCTGCAAACACGATGCCTTCCAGGCGTTCGCTGATGCGGCTGGTGCCGACCGTGACCGTTTTGGCCTGGTGTTTGATGGCGTCCACGGGGCGTGCCAGGAATCCGACGGCCTCTCCGAGACGGCGGAGCAGGGTCTGGACCATGTTGACGGCAGTCCCTTTCAGACCGAAGTCGAGCTCGAAATCGGTCACGGGCAGTCGGCCCGCCAGATACTTCAGCAGCAGGGTCAGGTCCGAAGCCGCGTCGTAGCCCACGGTGGCCGGGAACTGCCGGCGCGATCTCCGCTGCCGGAACTCGGAATAAAAAGACGCCACTTTCTCACGGAAGCGCTTCTCAAGCACCAGCTCGAAGATATCGACCCCGCTGCGAGCGGCCTCGCCGATGGTCTGCTGGAGGTCGTCGTGAAAACGGTAAAGAAAGCGGGAGCCCTCGTGGATCGACAGGGCGGCGAAATAGCCCCACAGGTGCCCTACCAGGGTGTTCAGGATGGGGGATAGGTGTTCGCTGACCACCGGGACCTGGAAGACATCATCGGCATAGGGGTCGAAACGGTCCTCGCCGTCGTCGCAGATCACCACCGGTGTCGCCTTGTGGGCTTTGAAAATGGCAGTGTCCTTGATGATGTCGCCGATGACGGTGGAACGGGTGCCCGCCGCACAAACGATGATCAGCGGCTCGGAGGACAGGTCGATATGCTTTTTGTCCTCGACGAAATCCGATGAAATGGTCTTGTAGCAGAGCTCGCTCAGCTTGATGCGGATTTCGTCGGCCGAAGCCTTGTTCGGCCCGCTGCCCACCGCCGCCCAATAGGTCTTGGCCACGGCCAGCCGCTGAGCCGAGGTCCGGATGCGCTCGGCCATCCCCAGAATCCGACGCATGTGCCCGGGCATCGCGAGTAGCCGCTCGATTTCGGCGGATACGAAGTCCGCATCCCGGCGTCCCTTCAACTGCGCGATGTGCAGTCCCAGCAAGGCGCCGGCGATGATCTGGGCGTAAAAGGCCTTGGTGGATGCCACCGACATCTCGATATCGCGGCCGCTGCTGGTGTACATCACGCCGTCCACCTTGAAGGTGAGGTCCGAGTCCCGGCGGTTGACGATGGCCAAGGTGCGCGCTCCGCGCTGGCGCACCATGTCCACCGACCGGTTGGTATCGGTGGTAGTGCCGGACTGGCTGATGGCGACGACCAGGGCATCCGCCATGGCGTTCCGTTCGGCTTCCTCGCTCAGAGCAAAGCCGCTGAACTCGGAGGCCTTGAGGGCCTGAACTTGAACCGTCGGATCGTTGAGGTAGAAGCCGAGAATGTTGGCGCACGCCAGGGCCGCGACCCCGGCTGTGCCCTGGCCGATGAAATAGATGCGGCGAATCGCGCCGTCGCGCAAGGCTACGTTGATGGCCTCCGGGAGCACCCGCTCGTCCAGTGAGACGGTCAACTGCCGGCTGCCGTCGGTCTTGATTTTCCAGCGGTTTTGAAGGGTTTTGGCCACCGACGCCGGGGATTCCGAGATTTCCTTGAGGAAATAGTGCGGGTAGTCCTGTCGGTCGATGTCACGCGAGGTGAGGGCTGTGCGCTTGAGGTTCGTGGCGCTCAGCGCCAGCGGCGTGCCATCGTAGTACATGGCCTTGAGGCCCTCTATCCCGCCTTCGGAGCGCTGGTCCAGAATGAAAATCTGGCCCTGGGTCTTGCCGTTGCGGCCCTCGACGACCGATTCGCCGTCAAGCTTGAGGTAGGCGTGAGTTTCTTCAATGAAGCCGTAGACCTCGGAGGTTGGCATGTAGTGCTCGGGCGCGATACCGATGAAGATCGCCTGGCCGCTGCCCTTTTGAGCCAGAAACAGTTTTCCCGGAGCCAAATCGGTGTGCATGGCAATGGCGTGCGAGCCCTTGAAGTCGCTGACCGCCCGCCGCAAGGCCTCTTCGACCGCGAAGCCCTGCCGAAGGTAATGTTCGATCCGCAGCGGAATGATCTTGGTGTCGGTAGTGACCTCTGCGTGGATGCGCCGGCCGTCGCGTTCAAAGGCCTCCTTGAGCTCCTGGAAATTGTCGATATCGCCGTTAAGACACGTGTGGATGATGCCGATCTCGCCTGAGGCGCCGTTGATCACGCGGTTGTCCACCGGATGGCAGTTCGCCTCGGTGATGGCGCCTACCGACGCCCAACGGGTGTGAGCATTGACCGTGTGGAACTCCGCCGGGAATCGGGCGATGGCGTGCAGGATCTTATCGGAGGCGATCTCGCGGCGCAGGAACCGGATGTTGTCCCCAAGGCTGCCGATTTCAACGGCCACCTTGTAAGTGAAGGCAACGGCGACGGACTCCGCGCTGCGGTGGACGCAGATGCTCCGGTTCAAGAGCGGCTCCGTTTCGCCGCGGCCGGAGAACTCCGCCTGATGGCCGTTACGCCCCATTGCGGTGATAAACCGTTCGTAGTCCGCGGCAGCCAGGACGAACAGCAGTGAAATGCCGGCCGAGTCCCGGCCGCGCACTTCCATACGGTCGATGCTGTTCAGAACGGCATTCAGGTTGCGGAACACCTGGAGGACCGGAAGCGAGACTGAGTCCCCTTCCCCTCCACCCGTGACCAACTCCCGCACCTTGGCGATGTTGCTCAGAATCTCCGCGCGCAGACACCAGCCGATATCGCGAAGCTTTTCGATTTGCTGGGACATCCGGTCTGCATCCCCGGCGCTGAGGCGGCCCATGTGCTCGTCAAACCGTCGGCCTTCCGTCTCGGAGTGATCAGAGAGAACGGAGGCAACCGTCGCGATTTTGGACTGAAATGCGTCATCGGCATAGATGGCGGCGAACGGCTCCTGGCGCTTCAACTCCTGTACGGATTGCCAGAGCGCCTCGATGTCCTCCGCTCCGCCTAAATAGTCCCCGGACAGCTGCCCATCCGCTCCGACGCACGCCTCAAATCCCCGGGCACCCACCTGATCCGCCAGCGCCGCGATCTGGGCAACCGAAGGCCCGGGCCGCGACGACGGGCGACGCTTGAAGGCCACGATTCCGGCGATCCCGCAACTCAACCGCGTGTGGTCCAAGGGAAACAAGACCAGGGACCCGGTCGGCACGCGGGACAGGCAGCGGCCGAAGTAAACCGGAGTGGCGATCCAGCCGCGCAGCCCGTTAAGGCACGTTCGGAAGACAGACCGGAGGCTTTGGCACAGGTACCGCTGAATGGTGGTCATGGTATCCTCAGATTGGGTTGCAGATGTGTTTCAGGTTCGGACCTGCCCGCCATAAAAGGCGACGGCAGGCGTTACTGGAATTTCGGATTTCCAATCAACCTGTTCGGGCGGCCCACCCCATTGCCCCGTGCAGCCTGTTGGCTGGCCCACACGCTCGGAACAACACGATCGGGCGAATCCAGCGAGCGTAATGCAGAAATTATGCCCAGGCCGGCACTCGGACATCCAAATTTACCGCAGAGCAGTCCCCGGCGTGACCGGTTTGTCGGGCTGGACCAGGACCGGGCCGGTACTTTCGCCGGCGGCGAGCAACATGCCCTGGGACAGGACCCCCATGAGCTTGGCCGGCTTGAGGTTGGCGACCACGATCACCTGCCGGCCGGTCAGGTCCTCGGGCATGTAGTGTTCCGCGATGCCAGCCACGATGGTCCGGCGCTCGCCCATGTCGATCTCCAGCTTGAGAAGTTTCTTGGCCTTCGGAACGGGTTCGGCGCGCAGCACGGTGGCCACCCTCAGATCGACCCTGCGAAAGTCGTCGATCCCGATCTCAGGCTTGATGTCAGGCGCATCCGGTACGGCAACCGCTTCCGGCGCCGGCTCGCCCGAGGCGGTTTCGATGCGCGGAAAGAGCATCACGGATTTCGGAAGTCGAGTGCCCGGAGGTATGGGTTTCCACAATTTTAGCTCTTCCAGTAAATAGAACTGGGCATCGGGATCCAGCCCCAGGTGCTTCTGCATGCGTGCTGCGGTCCCCGGCATCACCGGGTAAAGCAGCCCGGAAATCAGCCGAAGGCCCTTAAGCAGGCTGCTCATGACAGCCTCGAGCTGTTTGGCGGTGGCCTTTTTCTGAGCCAGCGTCCAGGGGGCGCAGACATCGATGGCTTTGTTCATCTGGCTGATGAACTCCCAGACGACGGCCAGCGCCTTGTGCAGCTCGAACGCCCCCATGGCACGGTCGTACTCGACGATGGTGCGCTGGGCGTCGGGGCCGAGGCCCAGGCCGTACTGACGAGCCATCTCGGGCTCGACTGCGGGTACGATACCGTGGAAATACTTATGAGCCATGGAGATCACTCGGGAAAACAGATTCCCGAGGTCGTTGGCGAGGTCGGAGTTGATCCGCTGCACCAGCGCAGCCTCGCTGAAGTTGGAGTCAAGCCCGAAGGTCATCTCGCGGATGAGAAAAAAACGGAAGGCATCGAGTCCGTACTTGTCCTTCATCTGCAGCGGTTCGATCACGTTGCCGAGGCTTTTGGACATTTTGCTCTGCTCGACGTTCCAGTACCCGTGCACATTGAGGTGCCGGTACACCGGGATGCCCGCGGCCTTCAACATGCAGGGCCAGTAGATGCCGTGGGGCTTGAGGATGTCCTTGGCGACGATGTGCTGGGCCACCGGCCAGAAGGTGCGGTAACGCTCGCCGTCCGGGTAGCCCAGGGCGGACACATAGTTGAGCAGAGCATCGAACCAGACGTAGGTGACGTACTGGTCGTCGAAGGGCAAGGTAATGCCCCAGGTCAGCCGGGATTTCGGACGGGAAATGCACAGATCGCCGAGAGGCTCCCGTAAAAACGCCAGCACCTCGTTGCGATAGCGCTCCGGCCGAATGAACGCCGGGTTAGCCGTGATGTGGTCGATCAGCCATTGCTGATAGCGGCTCATGCGGAAGAAGTAGTTGGACTCCCGGATGACCTCGGGTACGACCTGATGATCCGGGCACTTGCCGTCCATGAGTTCCCGCTCGGTGTAGAAGCGCTCGCAGCCGAAGCAGTAAAGTCCCTCGTACTCGCTGAAGTAAATATCGCCGGCGTCGTAAATCTTCTGGAGCACCCGGGACACGACGGCCATGTGCTCCGCGTCCGTTGTGCGGATGAAGTGGCTGGGCCGGACGTCCAGGTCCGGCCACAGGTCGCGGAACAGCCGGCTGATGCGATCGACGTAGAGCCGGGGCGTCATGCCCTCCTTCTGGGCCGCTCGGACCACCTTGTCCCCGTGCTCATCGGTTCCGGTCAGAAAGAAGACCTCCTCGGAGCGCATGGTGTGGAAGCGGCTGACCACGTCGGCGACGATTGTGGTGTAGGCGTGCCCGAGGTGCGGGCGGGCGTTCACGTAATAAATCGGCGTGGTGATGTAAAAGGCCATGTCCTTTTCCCACATCAAAGGGTTCAAAGGTTCCAGTGAAACGCACCCGGCATTTCGTCTGGCCCGGTTGCGTCAATCACCGACGTCAACCGATCATCGGACCACCTTGAGGCTGACCGGGCTGCATGTGAATGTTCTCGACGGGCGTTTCGATCTCGGTCCCGTCCTCGAGGCGCACCGTCAGGCTATTGCCGACGGCGTTGTGACGAACGACCTTGCCGGTGCCGCTGGGGGTTTTCACCATCGAGCCGATCTTGGGCAGGGCCTTCTTGAGCTCCATGTAGGTGTCGTACTCGTAGACGAGACAGCACATGAGCCGGCCGCACTGGCCCGATATCTTCGTCGGGTTCAGCGACAAGCTCTGCTCCTTGGCCATACGGATCGACACCGGTTCGAATTTTTCCAGATAGGAGGAGCAGCACTGCTCGCGGCCGCACCGGCCGATGCCGCCGCACATCTTGGCCTGGTTGCGGATGCCCACCTGCCGCATTTCGATGCGGACCCCCAGTTCCTTCACCAGCATTTTCAGAAGCTGGCGGAAATCGACGCGGCCATCGGCGGTAAAAAAGAACGTGCACCGGCTGCCGTCGAAGGATTTTTCAACCGCGAACAAATTCATCTCCAGGCCGAGCTCCTTGATGCACTTCCGGCAGAAGGCATGCGCCGCACGTTCATCCGCCGCCTTTTTTTCGAGCTGTTCGAGGTCCTTGGGCGTGGCCAGGCGATAGATCTTCTTGAACGGTTTTTCAGGAGGTGGGTCGTCCACCATCCGGGCAGGGGTCGCCACCGTGCCGAAGCTCAGCCCCTGCTCGGTTTCCACAATCACCTGGTCGCCAGGAGAGAGCACAAATGCTCCGCCGTCAAAATCATAAATCTTGCCGGCCGGTTTGAATCGAACACCAAGAATCTTTACCATAATATCCTTTTGACGTAACACTCAAATTGACCGATGTGATTGAGCGGCACATGGGCCCGGAAGGGTCCGCAGCTGTGTATTCGGATTCCCTTTGGACTCTTCAAGCTGCCGGTCGCATATGTTCAGCCATCGTGATCAGGAGTCTCTCCAGGCTGAGCCTCGGGTTGGCGTTGGACTGAAATCGTCGCTGGGTCTCCGCCAGGCCCGTCGTTGCCCGGGTGAAAAAGCCCTCGGGCACCCCCCGGCCGGCTGTGACAATCTCGGCCCGCAAGTCTTGATGAATGATCCGGTCCGGGTCGTAGCGCGCAACCACCATATCCCGGACCCAGGAGGCCAACAACTCGAGGTAATCCGGGATGTCCTCCTTGGCTTGAGCCAACTTTTCCGCCAGCGCCAGCAGTGACGTCACCGGCCGATGTGCTAACGCGGCCAGCTCGGACATGAACCAGTTCCGTCTCTGGACCCAGTGGCGACGCTGCATCGCCAGCGCCCGTGTGACGCTGCCGCTGGCCATGGCCGCCGTAAGAGCTGCCTCTTCAGCCGGGAAGCCGTACGCTCTGGCCAGAATGGCTGCCAGGTGGTTCCGGGCAATCGGCTTGAATCGGATGTGCCGGCAGCGGGAGACGATGGTGGGCAGCAAGTCGGCTGTTTGCGGCGCGGTCAGAATCAATACCGTCCGCTCCGGCGGCTCCTCCAGCATCTTCAGAAGCGCATTGCCGGCTGCCGGGTTCATCCGATGGGCATCGGCGATGAGCGCGATCCGGATCCTGGCCTCATAGGGCCTCATGGTCAGAGACTGGCACAGGTCTCGGACTTGGTCGATCCTGATCTGAAGGCCGGCCGGCACCACCTTTAGGACATCCGGGTGGCGATCCGTCGCTATTTTCCGGCAGGCGGAGCACTCCCCGCAGGACTGGGCGGCTGTCCCATGCATCCCTTCACCCGTCCGGCCCCCCGGGAGACCTCCAATGCAATTACAGGCCATGGCAAAGGCAATGGCTGCTGTTCGTTTGCCGACGCCTTCGATCCCGGTAAACAGGAGGGCGTGGGGGATAGTCCCGTGGGTCAGAAAGGAGGTAAGTAGCCGGATGGGTCGCTCTTGATCGATGATCGCGTCGAATCCTGGCACGAAATTAGTAATCTACACGTTCCTTAAGTTCTTTTCCGGACTTAAAGAACGGAAGTTTCTTGGGTTTGATGGTCACTTTTTCACCGGTTTTTGGATTCCGACCGGTGTAGCTCCTGTATTCCTTCACGAAAAAGCTGCACAAGCCTCGAATCTCCACGCGCTCGCCGCGTGCCATTGCATCCGCCATGTGATCGAAAAAAATCTGCACGACTCGGGCGGCTTCGGCCTTGGAAATGTTCGCTTCCGTCTTCAACGCGGAGATCAACTCCAATTTGTTCATACATCCTCCTTTGCGGCGGCCTGAACATCGCGTGGTTATTCTTATTTATATTCCAAATCTTGATTATATGTCAAGGACTTATGGTGAAATAACCAAATGCCGTCCGTTCAGACGATTTGGTAAGAAGGTCAAGCACAAGGCGCGCGCGTCTCGCGGCGCGAGCCGTACATAGAGTACGCCGCAGCGACAGCGAGATGAAGCGCACCGCCGAGATTGGGCTTCTTACGAAGCCGTCAGTTATGCAAGGATCGGCGGCAGGATCTCGACGTCCTCTTCCTGAACATCCACGCCGGCAGATTGCCCCAGGGCCTCGATGTTGACGACCACCCGGCCCTGGCCTCGATACCGGACGAAGGTCCCCGCCACACCGGCAAACGGGCCGTTCACCACGAGCACACGGTCCCCCTGCTGCAGACGGTGGCCGGTGAGGATCGGCAGCTCCGCGGCCACCATGATTTTCAACGAGGCCACGGTTTCATCACCCACCGGCACCGGGCCCTGGTGGGTGCCGATCAGCCGCACCACGCCGGCGGTTTTCACGATGTCGAGGTGGGTGTGCGGGTGCAGATCGGTCTTGATAAAGAGGTAGCCCGGAAACAGCGGAATGTGGATCATGGCTTTGCGGTCCCGCCGGGCACTACGCACCTTGACTTTCGGCAGAAACACCTCCATGGATTTTTTCGCTAACCCTTCGCTCACCACACTCTCGTGGCGGCTTTTGGTGTGCAGAACGTACCAGAGCCGCTGCAGGCGTCGATCTTCCATATCACGGGTCTTTCGTCGCGTTAGAAGCCAATATTCCCGATGCCGTTGAGCGTCAGTCGCATGCTGACGCCGAGGTTTTGATCCTCGTACCCGAACACCGTCTCCAGGGTCCAGCACTGACTTTGGTAGATAAAGCCGATCCCGTAGGACGGGGCGTTGTCGCTGACAAAGTCACGCTCATAAGAACCCACCAGCGCGAAACTTTCGGTTAAACTCAAGCGCGCATGGGTATAGAGGGAATTGATCTGCTGCCGCTGGGCCGTTTTTTCCGGCTCGATGATCTGGCCGTAATCATACTCATCCGTTTTTTCATCTTTAGTCGTGTCGCGGTCGTACCGGTAGCTGATAAACAAATGGTCTTGCTTCTTGGCCCCGAGCATCAGGGAGGCGTTGTAGCGGTCCATGAGGTTCGTGTAGGTGTTGTAGGCGGCCTCTATATCGAACTTGATTTTTTCCGCGGGAATCAGGGTGAGTTTGCTCAAAAGGGGCCCCCACGGCTCATCGTGTATGGCGAAGTCGTAATATTGGCCGACTTTCAGCCGGAAGAAATCCAGGTACACATACTCCGCATCACCGGAAGCGGTCGGCATTTGACTTTCGGGAGAGGTCACCCGGCTGTACCCTTCATCCTCGCTGATTGGTTCTGCCTTCTTCGTCGGCGCTTTCAGCGACTTGGAAGTCAGGAAGTTGGTCAGGGAGTAGCTGATCCGGTCGCGGTTCTGGATTCGGTCGCGGGAGTCGATGTTCGGAAGGTTGTCCTGCTCCGCCGGCGGGACGTACGTGTGAATGAGCTCCGGGTACAGCCGGTGCTTGATTTTTTGAACGCTCTCGCCGTCGACGTCGTAAATTTTATAGAAATCCGTGCTCGTGACCACACGTGTGTCGTACAATTCACGATGGAAGTAGCTGTCGTCCGACCACGGGTCGACGGCTTCGGTTTTGTACTGGTCCCAGACCGTTTGGCGCCAACCGACCGAGGGTTCGATGGTGAGATAGGGCGGCACGGCATACGGGTAATAAAGCCGCGGCCAGAGGTCACCGCGTTGGACGCCGAAGCCGCGCTGCTGCCAGAAGTTGTCG
>JBLMXM010000372.1:0-10980 GCA_050257775.1 Hyphomicrobiales bacterium | reverse complement strand
ATATGCTGCGCTTTCCAAAACGCCGCGCGCCTGAGCTGACGGCCTGATACTTGTTTTTCAACACCCCGCTGCGGATTTCTATCCGAGCCCCTTGAGCCGCTCTGCGCGGCTGGTGATCTCGGTAATCCGAATGCCGTACTTCTCGTTGCGGACCACGACCTCCCCTCGGGCGATGAGGACATCGTTGGCCAGGATGTCTACCGGTTCGCCTTCGAGCTTGGCCAGCTTGACGGCCGATCCCGGCTGTAGCCTCAGCAGTTCGTTGATCTGTATCTTCGTTCTCCCCAACTCCACCGTGAGCTCCACCGGGATGTCCAGCAGGATGTCCAGACCAAAATCCTCCGGGCTGGAAGCAGGCTCGATCGCGGCCGCTTCCGGCTGGGGCAGCGGCCCCTGAGCCGCCAACGCCGGCGCCTCGGGCCGGCTGACTTCTTGCTCGGGTCCTTCGCGGCGAGCCGCGGTGGGTCCGGCGTCCGAAGCCGCGGCCAGCGTCCGGTCCCTGCCTGCCACGGAATCCTTCACCCGGTAGTGGATGTCCTTTCCGGTCAGGGTTGCAGCCTTGGCCAGCTCGGAGATTTTAACCCCCATCTCGACAAACACGATGTGGTCTTCCGTCTGGAACGCGAAACGCTCGTAACGCTCGAGGTTGAGAGGCTCAATCATGAAATTCGAACCGGTGGTGCAGGACGGCGTCGACAGGGCGCAGCGCAAACCGGTATCGGTCAGGGCGGATTTCAGGTTGCCGCCTACGATGTTGCTGAGCTCGGCCAGCATGTCGTCGATTTCATCTCCGCCTTCGATCTCCTCGGGTTTCATGCCGAGCATGTTGGCGGCCATTCGGCGGCACAGGTCTGTCCCAACATGGATGCTGACGATTCCGGCTGCATCCCCGGCGAAACACACCGATGACACGTTGCGTACGCCGGTGAGGCTCGCGGCGGAAACGGTCTCGGCCGCTTCAAGCCTCACCGAGAACATGGTCTCGAATACATCCATCACCGAGCCGGCGATCCGGTCCTTGTAGTCGAGCGCGTTGAGTTTCTCGAGATCCACGTTCGGCATGCGGCTCATCGCGTCCGGGGTGCTGAAATCGATGCCGGTATCCGCGCCTTCTTCTGCCTTCAATCCGGCTTCGACGATCAGGACATGTTCGTCCTTGCCGAACGCGAAACGCTCGAAGCGATCCATTTTCAGGGACTTCAGGGTGAAATCGGTTCCGTAGGTGATCGAAGGAGTGGAGAGCACGCAGGGGTGGCCCGCATCGTTGAGGGCTGACTTCAGATTGCCTCCGACGATATTTGTGATTTCAGCGACCAGGTCTCTCACATCGGTGCCGGGTTCGACCTCGCCGGGTTCCATCCCGAGCATTCCCGCCGCCATGATGCGCCCAAAATCGACCGTAACCTGGATGTTAAAGATGCCGGCGACCTTTCCCGCGAAATTGAGGGTGCCGACCATGCGGTGAACCCCGGACCCGGACACTGGCTCCTCCGGGAGAGGTTTCACCTCCAGGGAAAGCATGGTGCTGAAGGTCTCGATGACCGAAGCGGTCAAACATTTCTGGATGTCGAAGGTCTCGATGCCGCTCATCGCTCTGTGAGGTACAAGATTCGTCTGACGGCTTCGCAAAAACGCCCATCCAGGCGTTGCGCTGCATCTCGCGGTCGCTTCCGCGCACGGCCTACATGTCTGACGCCGTGAGAATCGCGCCCTGAGCTTGTTCTACGTATAAAGCCGTCTATGCGAGTGATTTTTACGACTTCATCATGCTTAACTTCTGATCTTAGTACGATGCCGACAGAACTTCAACACAGAGCCACTTTATTTCGCGGAGGGCTGGATTCTATGGATGATGCTGCCGTCCGGGTTCAGCATGAAGATCATAAATCCGTTCGCCGCAGCATCTGTCGCGAGCTCGCCGAAACGCACCGCCTGTACCTCGCATGAGGAGTTCGGAGCCGGCAGGATCCTCGGCAGGCACTGCTGAGCGGCATCTTTTTCAAAAAACACGGGAATGAAAGACACACCGCTCATTTCGTCCTGCTGGCCTACATACTGGGCGTTGGCATCCGCATTCTGTACGATCACCCAAACCCAAGTCTCGTTTGTCGGCGGGGAGGTCATGGGACCGAAGTTTCAGCGCGTGTATTTATCCGCTATGGCCGTCATCTGTTCGACCAATCTGGCGACAGGGCGGCCGCCGATAATCCGCTCGACGATTTCACCGCCGGGGGTCGAAAAGAAGATGGCCGGGATGCCCCGAACCTTGTAAGCGGCTATCGCGTCGTAATTTTTGTCCACATCGACGTAAATGTTCACCAGTCGCGAGGAAGTTTCGATCACCCGCTTGTCCGAAAAAACGTGTTTCTTCAGCTCCAGGCAGGGGGCGCACCAGTCCGCGGTAAAGAAGAGCATCGCCGGCTTGCCGGTTTCCTTGGCCTGCCGTAGCCCTTCGGACAAATCCGGAACCCATTGGATCCTGGCGGTGGAGGTGTCTTCGGATCCGGCCCAACAGCCCGCCACGAGGAGCAGCACCAGCAATAAGGAGAGGATACGATTCATCCAGAGGCCTCCGTCCGGCTCGGGAATTCCACCGCGACTCACAGCTTCAGCTTCTCAAACGGATCCCGCTCCCAGGCTGGCGGGCCGGCGTCCGTCGAGCTGGCATCCGATCCGTGGAAATCCACCGTGACCACGTTCTCGCACATGGCCTTGACCTTTGCAATCACGGGCAAGTGCTCCGGGTGGTTCTGGTAGCGCTCAAGAGCCGCCGCATTGGCGAACAGGGCGGTTAAGCCGAAGTCGTAGGAGCGCGGCGACCGCAGGACGTCCCTCCCGAACTCGTACATCTTGATTTCCATGATTTTGTTGGGCAGTTGGTCCAGGGATGTTTCAAGGTCCCGGATGGCTTCTTCGGTCACCCCCGGTTTGAATTTCATCACCACGATGTGATTGATCATCAGCAGCTGACTCCTTGTTATTTAGGCATGACCCAGTCTGATTTTCCGGAGACACGGACCGCGACATCGGTAAACCACACCCGGAATACGCCGTCCGGACTGTGGCGGTCAAGAGACAACGTGAGCGGACCCACTTTCTTGTAGTCCTCCCAGGTGGTGATCCGGGTCGGCTTGGGGTCTCCCCCCTTGCGGTAGATCCACTGCACAATCCGGTAGGACTTGTCGACGAAGAGTTCATAGACATCCCCCGGGGTGTAGCCCTCGTTGTCGGGGTACTTGACTACGAGCCTCTTGGCTTGGCCTGTCCCGATCGGCAGCTTCACCGGGGCCTGGTAGGCCGTGACCGCAGCAGACCGGTCCCAGAACAACCTCAGCGGGAAGATCAGCCAGTAGTTGTCGTTGACGAATGAAGGGTCCACCTTCTTCACCTGTTCGGTCGGCTGCTGCGCCAGAACCGAGCGGTAGTAGGTAACCGTTCCTCCCTGTTCGGCCGTCCCGTTGAAGGTTACCCGGTCTTTTTTAGGCTCCCAGGACCAACTGCGGCTGACGGTCCGGTCGGGAAGCTTGACATTGAACGTGTAGCGTAGTTCTTCGACGGTGTTGAACTTTTGAATGCCGTACGCTTCGGCCAAGCGATCGCGAGGGGATATGGATACTTGCTGGGCGGCGTAGCCTGACGTGATAAACTGCAGGGTGATCACCAGAAACGTTGCGAGCCAAAGACAGGATTTTTTCATGGGGAGCCTCCTTTTCCAGGTTGAATGCCCTTGCGACGGGCCTTGCGATGGAAGAAATTTGTGCTGAAGATAATGATGAAACGCGGCTGGGAAAGGGGGGGTCAAGCAGGCAGCTTGCGCGGATGATTGCGGGCATGGACGATCTGGTTCTTGAGCTCGCTCAGGATGAAGGTGCTCTTCAGGCTGAGGGCGATGTCCTCATCGCTGGGGGGCTCGCCCAACATGGTCTCGGCGTGTTTCCGCATGCGGGCGATGCCTTCAGCGATCGCCGGGCTGAACAGCCCCGCCCGAGCCAGCGTATTTTTCGGCGGACCGAACCTCAGGTTGATTCTGAACGCGAGGGGGGCCCGGGAAGAATCGCTTCCGGCGGACTGGTCCTTCCGCGGCCTTTTCTTCAGGTAGTTGATCTGGTTGGTCACTTCATCAAGAGTAAAATGGGACTTTAAGACCGCGGCGATTTCCTCCTGCGAAGGTTCGGTTCCGGTGGCCTGCCGGACATAGGCCATTAAGATCAGGATGGCCTCTTTCAGGTCTTTTTCGAGCTTGACCATCGGCAGAGAGGATTTTTTTGGATGGCGGGCGACCTCGCGCTTCGGTCTGTCTGCCGTCTGGGACGGATTCATGGTATACAGGAACACGCTTCAGGCCGTCAGCCCGCGTGTGCGGCGGCTGGGTCTGAATGAACTCGTAAGAAGTTATCCCATTCGGTGGCTTGGTAATAAGGCCAAGTTCCCCTCAAAAGCAGCGGGTCGGCTTCGGCGCGTCACCCCTCAGACGAGAGTGGAGTGATGCATACCCCGCCGTTGGCGGGACCGCAGCGACAACCCCACCGGCAGCGGGAAGGCGCGACGCCGAAATTGGACTATTCACAAAGCCATCGCTCTGGCATTGTCAACAGCCGAAGGGCATGAGGACGGGACAAGACCGTGCCCGTCAGAACTCCCCCAACGGGCGCTGGAAAGTCCAGTCGAAAGGTTCCACAACCAATTTCTGCGTGGACTCGTCGGTATTGCCGCCCAAGGCGGCGAAGGGGTAGCTGACCAGCCAGACCACCGCGCCGACAGCCGTGGCGCAGATGCCGATCGGGCGCATGGCCAAGGCGTCCCACATCATCATGCCGCCGGTGGGTTTTTCGCGTTCCATGTATTCATCCGCGAATGCGACCGACCCCAGCGGGCCGATCATCAGGGCGGCCACCAAGACAACCGCCAACCAGTTAGGCTTAAATCCTGACATTGCATCCTCCTCATGATCAAGCTTTTTCGCCAATGCCCCAGGTCCTGTCGTGGAACCTGTTGCATGTATCGACACTAAAACATATTATACCCCGAAATCGGGAACGATTTCAAATTTATTCAGGATTCAGTTGAATTTCAATAGGTTGACTTTGATCATCCCTGCTGAAACCCTTATTGAAGTGGCTGTGGCCATGCCGGTGCGCGGCACTTTCACCTACGGAGTGCCGGAGCTGCTCATACCTGAGGCCGGCACCGGAAAACGGGTGCTGGCGCCCTTCGGCCGCCGTCGGGCCACGGGCTACATCCTGGGGCCGGGGTGCTCTCCGGAACCGAGGGATATCAAACCCATCCTGGATGTTCTCGACGAAAGCCCCATTTTTCCTCCCGCCATGATCCCGTTCTTTCGCTGGACCGCTGAGTATTATAAACACCCCCTGGGCGATGTCATCCAGACCGCTCTACCGGGCGGCCTGACTCTCTTCGAGTCCGTGGCGTTCAGTATCACGGAGAAAGGGCTCAGCGAGCTGAACGCCGCAACGCTGCCCGGCCTCGAGGAACGAATCCTGCGCCAGCTTGCGCACGGACGCCTCACGGTGCGCGAGCTTCGCCTGCGGGTGGGCCAGGAGGTGCCGGCGACGCTGTTCTCCGCCCTGGAACGCCGGGGGGCCCTCGAGCGACACGTGCTTCTGCGGGGCGGCTCCGCCAAGCCACGGCGGGAGCGCTGGGTGCGGCCGGCATCCGTGACGCGAGCGGACGAGGGGCTTTCTCCGAAGAAACGAGCCATTCTGGATGCGCTCGCTTCCGCCGGGGAAGTGCCGGTTCGTGAGCTGGCCGCGCGCGTTCCCCGGTCAGCTGCGCACCTGCGCGCGCTGGAGCAGGCGGGGCACTTGGAAACCTTCAGCCGCAGGCTCTATCGGGACCCTTTCGGCGAGGCCATTCCCCCTGATTCGGCGCCCGCCCTCACGGATGCGCAGGCAGCGGTGGTGAACGCCGTTTGCGCTTCGCTGGGAAAGGGTTTTCGCACCTTCCTGCTGAAAGGCGTCACCGGCAGCGGCAAGACCGAGGTCTACATGCGAGTGGCCGCTGAAGCGGTGGCCGCCGGCCATTCCGTGCTGGTCCTGGTGCCTGAAATTGCCCTCATCACTCAGACTGAAAGGCGGTTCCGAGCCCGATTCGGGGAGACCGTGGCGGTGTTGCACAGCGGGCTTTCCCAAGGCGAGCGTCTCGACCAGTGGGCCCGGATCCTGCGACAAGAGGCACGAATTGCGATCGGTGTCCGTTCGGCGGTTTTTGCCCCTTTCGGCAACCTTGGCGTCATCATTGTCGACGAAGAGCACGATGCCTCCTACAAACAGGAGGGCGGCCTGCACTACAGCGCGCGGGATCTTGCAGTGGTGCGGGCGCAGCAGCTCCGAGCCGTGGCTTTGCTCGGCTCGGCCACTCCTTCGCTGCAGTCCAATTACAACGTGAAGACGGGCAAATACACGGAGCTGACCCTGCCCCAGCGCATCGAAGCGCGGCCCCTGCCCGAGATCCGGGTGGTGGATTTGCGACAATGCAGGGACCTGCGCGGCCCCGGGCGTTTTATCAGCGCTGAGCTCAAACGGGCCATGGCTGAGACCCTGGAGCGGGGTGAGCAGACGCTGCTGTTCCTGAACCGCCGGGGCTTTGCCAGCTTTCCGGTCTGCGCCGCTTGCGGCAGCGCCCTGCGGTGCCGGCACTGCGACATCTCGCTCACCCTGCACGAGGCGGCCAACGCCTACCGCTGTCACTACTGCGGGTTCAGCCGGCCGGCCACGGCGGTCTGCGCGACCTGCGGCGCCAACCAGATCAAGCGACTGGGCATGGGTACCGAGAAGGTGGAAGCCGCCGTCCGGGCCCTTTTCCCGCAGGCCCGCATCGACCGGATGGACCGTGACACTACCCGGCGAAAGGGCGATATGGTGAGGTTATTGAAGGGCCTGCGCGAAAAAACCATCGACGTGCTGGTGGGGACGCAGATGGTGGCCAAGGGCCACGATTTCCCGGACATCACCCTGGTCGGCATCATCTGTGCCGATCTGTCGCTCAGCTTTCCGGATTTCCGGGCCGGGGAGCGGACCTTTCAATTGCTGGCCCAGGTGGCCGGCCGGGCCGGGCGAGGGGAGCAGCCCGGCCGGGTCATTCTGCAAACCTACAATCCCGAGCATTTCAGCATCCGGGCGGCGAGCAACCAGGACTTCGAGGCGTTTTATGCCCAGGAGATCGGTTTCCGTAAGGCCCTTGGCTACCCGCCGCTGGCGCGCATGATTCAGCTGCGGATTTCCGGTCGCGACATGCAGCGAACCCGCCAACTGGCGGAGGCGGTGGGGGGACACTGCCGTTCGATCAAGGCTTTGGATTCCGAACGCTTCGGCGTACTGGACATCATGGGGCCGATCGAAGCCCCGCTCTCCCGCATCGCAGGCCACTTCCGCTGGCAGATCCTGCTGAAATCCGCCCAAGGCACGGCGCTGCACCAGTTTGTCGACCTGTTGATCGCCGACCATCCCCAGGTGTTCACTGCCGGATCCAACCGCGTGATCATCGATGTGGACCCGCTTTTTATGATGTGACGACTTCGGCTCATTAGTCAGAAGTCTAAATCGGAAACAGTATGCCATTACCGTGAGAATCCAGCGGGGGATGGCCCGGCGCGACGGCGCCTTGACTTTGCCCGGACCTCAACCTAAAATTTTAAGATATGCATCTCTATGAGAGGGGAGACCACAATATGCGTTTAAGGCGAATGACGGTTTACGGATTGCTCTTGGCGACGTTGATGGGCTGGGCGTTCAGCCTCCCTGCCCCGGCGCAGCCCAATTTAGCCACCGGCGGCTCTCCGGCCGTGTATTTCCCGGAAAAAGTTTTTGAGTTTCAGCCGGTGATCGACGGTGTCAAGGTCGTTCATGACTTTGTGGTGGCCAACCGAGGCACCGTGCCCCTGACCATCGACAATGTGCGGACCGGCTGAGGGTGCGCAGCTGTCTCCTTCCCGAGACAGGTCCCTCCCGGTGGCGAGGGAAAAATAACCATCAAGGTTGACACAACCGGCTACGGCGGAAGAAGGTTGGAAAAATCCGCCGAAGTTCTGACCAACGATCCCAAAGAACCTGTGGTCCAGCTGGCGATCGCCGGCCCGGTGGAACGGTTTGTCGCGATCAATCCCCGCACGTTGAACCTGCGCGGAATAGCCGGCGAGAAGCTGCAGGGCACCGTCAGCATCGTGCCCGAGGACAAGTACCCCTTCAAGGTGACCAACGCCCAGGCGCGCGACGGGCGGCTCAACGTTAGCTTGAGCGAAGTCCAAGAGGGCGGCAAGACCGCTTATGCGCTTTTGGTTGAAAATGCCAAAGCCGAGGCAGGCTCCTACAACGACACGGTAGTCCTGAAAACCGACAGCCCGCTACAGCCGGAGCTTGACGTGCGCGTCTTTGTCTATCTCCGGCCGCCGCCTCCAGCGGAGAAGAAAGCCCAGTGAGATGATGAACGTGCGCGTGGTGGCGTTCGACTGCGACGGCGTGCTGTTCGACACCCTGGAGGCGAACCGCCATTACTACAATCACATTCTGCAGCACTTCAACCATCCGCCCATGGACGCGGAGCAGCTGCTCTTCGTTCACGCTCACAGCGTTCAGCAGGCGCTGGAACGTCTTTTTGAAGATGAGGCGCAGCGGCAGGCAGCCGACGCGTTCCGCCAGACGATCGACTACGGCGGATTTCTCAAGCATCTGAAAATGGAGCCTCATCTGATCGAGTTGCTGGATTGGATGCGCGGGAAATTCAAGACCGCCATCGCCACCAATCGCACCAATACGATGAGTCGCCTGCTGGAGGAGTTCGGGCTCGTGGATCGCTTCGATCTCGTGGTGACCTCACTCGACGTGAAACGGCCGAAGCCTTTCCCGGACGCGCTGTTCAAGATCCTGGCGCAGTTCGAGGCCGCCCCCCTCCAGTCCCTGTTTGTCGGTGACTCGGAGGTGGACGAAAGCACCGCCCGGGCCGCCGGGGTTCCCTTCGTGGCCTATCGCAACCCGGCACTCGCGGCGGATCATCACATTCAAAGCCTGAAAGATCTCCGGGCCGTCCTCGGGCATTGATCCGGGTTGCAACGTCATCGGATCGGATGAGGTCTTATGGGATTATCAAGAGGTGAGATGATGACACTCGAAGTCAAAGACGCGGATGCCAGCCCCGCACCTGCGCACGATACGGAATGGAACAACCGCAGATTGTGCAGCGACGAGAACTGCATCGGTGTGATCGGGCCGGACGGCCGCTGCAAGGAATGCGGCAAACCCTTCGACGGCGGGGTCGCCGTCGAGCTTCCCCGGCCCGCACCGGCGCCTCCCATCGAGACGGCCAGCCCAGCTTCCCGGCCGGATGAGGCGGCCGGCCCGGACGAGGAATGGGAAAGCCGGCGGCTGTGCAGCGATGAGAACTGCATCGGTGTGATCGGGCCGGACGGCCGCTGCAAGGAGTGCGGCAAACCCTACGCCGAGTAAAGGCCTACGCCTCGCGATTTTCCTGCCGAAGGGGCAAAGCGATGGTAAACACGGCCCCGCCTCCCGGCGCGTTGCCGGCCGTGATTTTACCGTGGTGCTCCTCGACGATGCCGTAGCATATGGCCAATCCGACGCCCATCCCCATTGGTTTCTTGCTTGTAAAAAAAGGATCGAAGATGCGGTTGATCTCGGCCGAGGGAATGCCCGGACCGCTGTCCCGCAACTCGATCACGAACTCCCCGTCGCGGTTGTAGGTCCGGATGGCGATGCTGCCTCCGCCTCCTTGAGACAGATGGGCGCGCTCGACATAGCCGGGCATGCCGGTGATGGCTTCTACGGCGTTGTTGATCAGGTTCATGACGATTTGGCCCATCTGCTGGGGGGATGCAAAAAACGTCGAGCGCTTGGCACTCAGGTCCAGATGAGCTGTAATCAGGTTTTTCTTAAGCAGGCTCTTGACCAATGCCACGGTGTTCTCAATGACCTGGTTCACATCGGTCAGCTGCTTTTTCTCCTTGCCCGGACGGTTCAGATCGATCAGGTTCTTGACCGTGTCGCGGATGCTGTTGAAGGCGCTCTTGATCAGCTCCAGCTTGCGTTGCAGGTAGTCATCGCTGCTGTAAGTCGAGCGCAGGACGTTCAACAGCGCCGTGATACCCTGCAGGGGGGAGTTGATTTCATGGGCGATGGAGGCGGCCAGCTGTCCGGTAGCGGCCAGCCGCTCGGAACGGATCAATTGGTTCTGCAGCAGCTTGGTCTGGGTGATATTCCGGGCTACGCACAGAAAGCAGGGTTCGCCCAGATAAATGACATGACGGCAGCTGATTTCAAAGGGGATGGCGCTGTCGCTCTTGGTTTTAAAGTTGAGCTCGAAGCGGGACTCCTCCCGGCTCAAGGCTTGTTGAAGCATGACGCGGACAATGCCGACATCGTCGGGCGCAACCAGTTGACTGATGGGGACGGACACCAGTTCGGAAGTGGTATGACCGATACTCTCCTGGACCCGGTCATTGCATTCCATGATGATGCCCTTTTGGTTCAGGATGAAGACGCTGTCGCCCACGTTTTCGAAAAGCTCCTTGTAGCGTGTGAGCTCTTCGGCCCGCTTGAATTCGGTTGTGTTGGTCGAGATAATGGTGGCGGCAATGACCCGGCGGTCGAGGCGCAGCGGACCCACCCGGAAGGTATACCAGGCCGGGTTGCGGCCGTCCTTCATGAGCACCTCGAACATGTCGGTCTGGCCCGTCTGGAAAACGCTTCTGACGATTTCCTCCGCGGTCTCCCGGTAGTCTTTGGGAAGCAGGTCGTACAGCGGCCGGCCGGTCACTCTCCCCGGCGGCATCTCGGCCAGCGGATGGTTGATGAAACGAATCACCCCGGCCTGGTCCAGCGTCATGATGGTGTCCGGCGCGGTTTCCACCAGCGAGCGCCAGAGTTCCTCGGACTCGTTCAGTTTCTGTTTGGCTTCTTGCAGCCGGTTGATGATGGACTGCGCATGGGACCCCAGGATGACCAGCAGGCA
>JBLMXM010000371.1:0-17075 GCA_050257775.1 Hyphomicrobiales bacterium | reverse complement strand
AGCCTGGGCCGCGTTCTATTGGAGGCTCCAGGCCGGCCGGCTGGACGAACCGATCCTGAGCTTTCGCGACGGCGGCGAGTTCATGATCATCCGCGAGCGCCACCCCGGCGGCGACACGGCCAACCACCGGCTGGAGGGAGCCTCCCGCCAGATCTACCTCTTCTGCGGACACCACCGTCCGCTGAAGCACGTCATCGAACGCTTCCCCCACGTGGCCGCCGACAAGATAATCGCATTCCTGGAGAAGATGAGCGCCCAACACCTGATGTTCGCGGAAAACGACCATTTTCTCAGCCTGGCTGCCCCTGTCCGAAACCGCGAGTCCATCAGCATCCAGTAGTGCGTTGTCCGAGGAATAGATTGCCATGACGCCGGTGCACGGCAGGAGCCTGCTCAATCGGCTAAATCCGAAATTCGAAGCCTGAAGCTCCACACAAACTCCAACATTCAAATGACCCAAATTTTATACCCGCCGCCACGGTTTGGAATTTTGGGTTTCGGGGTTGTTTCGAATATCGGATGTGGTGATTCGAATTGGTCAAGTTCCTGCTGCCGCACGAAGCCTTATGCTGTCTCTGCCGGTAAGAACCGTTTAAAGGACGCACCACTAGGCCGCTATCTCCCGAATCGCCCGGATGCGATCCAGCAGTGGCGGGTGGGTGTAATTCAAGCTCACGTAAAAGGGATGCGGCGTCAGATGGGAGAGGTTGTGAGAGGAGAGTTTCTTAAGCGCATCCACAAGGCTTTGCCGGTCGCCGGTGGTCTCCACGGCGAAACGATCCGCTTCTAATTCATGCTTGCGGGACAAGGCGTTCAACAGCAAGCTGAGCACCAAATCAAGCGGGGCATATAGGAGAGCGAAAAACACCAGGCCAGCGTAAACGGAAGGCTGTTCTACGCCAAAGGCGTGAAACAGCCCATGCCTCGATACAACCCGGGAGAATAGAAAAAAAAGTATCCCGGTTTGAAGAACACCCAGTCCCATCGATATGATCGTGTGGTGTTTCTTGTAATGGCCTACCTCGTGAGCGAAGACTGCTACCAACTCCGGAATCGAGTGTGCCGCAACGAGGGTGTCGAATAGGGCGGCCCGGCGGTGCCGGCCGAAACCGGTGAAGAAAGCGTTGCCTTTGGTTGTGCGGCGTGACCCGTCCATGATGAAGATGTTTTCCAGCGGGAAGTGCACCGAGCGGGCGTAGTGCTGGATGGCGGACCGGAGGCTCCCGGTTTCGAGCGGTGCGTATGTATTGAACAAGGGGAGTATCCAGCGTGGGGCTACCCATTGCACGCAAAACACGAAAAGAGAAACCCCAACCCAGCAATAAAACCATGAAAAAGATCCGGCGTATTCGAACAACCAGAGGATCAGGGCCAGCACCGGCATCCCCAGAGCCAGGGACAACAGCGCGGTCTTGATCCCGTCCAGAACGAAGGTCTTCCACCCGGTTGTATTGAATCCGAAACGATTCTCGATTCCAAAGATGGCATACGCGCGAAACGGCATGGACAGGATGGCACGCAACAGTACGATGGACCCGATATAGACCAAGCCGGCCGCCATCGGCCCCGGCGCGAATGAACGCACCCAGGCGTCGAGAAAGCCGAACCCTCCGCTGAACCAAAAACCTAACGTGACGGCGAGGAAGAAAGCCCCGGAGCACCACCCCCACCGGGTTCGCGCGCGCAGATACGCTTGGGCCTTTCGGTAACGCTCCGGATCGTAGATCCCCTTCAAGGGCAGAGGTATATCCTGCTGCGAGGCGTTCAGGTTCAGCCCGTCCGCGATGAGGTGCAGCGCGAACTCCAGCACCAGAGAGGTGAGAACGATGGCCGCGAAGGTGTTCATGGGACTTGAGCTAACCTAATGTGTCGGCCGACACGAGTCAACCGGCAGCACAAAGCTCAATCAATGGGGGTAGATACTTCGGTATGGCCTAAGGGGTGGGCGGCGAGGCGTCGGCAGCCTGGTCCTCAAACTTGATGCCGAGTCCATTCTGGCTGCGCCAGACGATTTCGCCGGCCCGGGTGACCAGTTTCTGCTTCATCTTGAGGGGGATCGTCAGGAAGACACGCTGTCCTGTAAATAGGTCGCCGGAGCAGTTGATAAACACCCCTCCGTGGCTCACGTTTCTTATGACCCCGCGGGTCTTGCGGCCATTGCTCTGGATCACGGTGGGAATGGAGCACGATTTGCGCGGGTGCTTCCGGGATTCACCTGTTTTCCCGGCTCTTGGCCGGCAGGGGACTCTGCCTTTGATTTCAATCCCATACCCGTAGTCAAAGGCGGAATTTTCCAAGAATTTGCGCCACTTGATGACCGATCGATAGCATTCATACACCCCTGCTTGAGAGGTGTAGGGCGAATTGCTGATCCCGACAAAGATTTCGGTCCCCGGGACCAGGTAAAAATCCGACTCGAAGTACAGGCCCGACTTGCTGTAGTTGTACATCCGGGCCTCGTGCATCACGCCGACCTCGAAGCTCTCCAGCGTGATCTGGGCCTGATGGTTGAGCCGAGCACAGGATCGTTTTTCAGTATTGTTTTTCAGCATGGCGCGCAAAGCCGATCATCAGAAAAAGGTGCACCGTCTCAACCGGCTTGGAGATTGTATTTCTTGAGCAGATCCTTAATGGCTTCCTCGAGCAGATCGTTCTGCCGCTTCTCAAGCTGGGCGGCAAGAATCTTGATCTTCCGAATCAGATCCGCATCGAGGGTGGTGTTGTACATTTTGCGCTTGCCTGCGTTCGAAAGTGTATCAAGCCCCATAAATTCCATCAACTCTCCTACGTGAGTGTTTGCCGAGGTTTAATCGCCGCAATAATAAGCCATCGCGGCAGCGCCGAACGGATAATCGCCCAGCCAGACGACGTGGGTGGCCTTCAACATTTCGGCCCTGCGCAGCACTTTGTCACGAGCGTCGTATGTCAGCTTAGGGTGGATCTGAATGGCCCCCATATCGGAGTTCTCCGCGATGGTGTCGATGTACGTGCATTGCATGACCGCCTTTTCTTCGGCCACTGAGACCGTGTACGGGGGCTTGGACACGCATCCGCCCGCCGCCCATGACATAAAAGCTAGTGCCCAGATGATCCCCTTCAGCTTCAACTGGCCTACCTCTCTTCCGCGCCCTGCCGACCGCTTCTCGTTAAGGATGAAAAGCGTATCGATGTCTACATTAATTCTACAATAGTTCAGGAGGCCTGTCAAAAATCTGCTTGGCAATTCATGCTGTATTTCAAATTATTACAGCTAGATAATAAGTTAGGAGAGGGTTACCGTAATTGCTGCAGGAAGTCGCTGATGGTTTGGTAGACCGCCTCGGAGCGCTCCCCCAAGAGGATGCCGTGGCGGTTCAAGCTGAAAACAACATATTTCTTGTCGCGGCCGCCGAGCAGCCTGAAAATTTTTTCCGATCCGCGGGGGTCGACCACCGGGTCGCTGCTGGATTGAATTACAAGAGCTGGGATCTGGATGCCTCCCAGGCGCGGCTCGAGGTCATCCATCAGGCGTTCGATTTCCCGCACACCGGAGACGGGGTTCCGCAGGTAGTTGATCTGGGGATTCTCGGGACGGTTTTCAACGAACTCCATTTGGGCGCCGGGGCGACCCGCCATGACCATGAATCGGTTCCAGGCGTCCACCGCGGGAGCAAACCGGGCGTTGAAATCTTTCAAGCGCATCGGCGCCGACACCGCGATAACACCGGCCAGATTATCCACCCGGGCGGCCAGATTCAACACAAGACCTGCCCCCGTGGAAAAGCCGCCCACCGCAACCCGCCGGCAAATGCTGCTCATGATGGCATAACCGCGATCGACGGAGCCTACCCAATCCTGGTAGCTGCGCGAGGCCAGGTCTTCAGGGGAGGTGCCATGGCCGCGCAACCGGGGAGCATAGACCCAATAGCCTTTCCGGCCGAGGAATTCGGCCAACCCCCGCACCTCGAGTGGGGCGGCCAGGTACCCGTGGGAAAGGACGACACCGAGGTCCCTGGACCGTCCGGGCACCAGGAACGGACGGCCTACCTCCATCGGCTTGGATTCGTCCTGAACTTGGTACCGGCGATAATCCGCTTCAAACTCCTCCAGGGCCTCCTTCAACAAGTGGTCCCTCACCTTGCGGCGGACCCAGAAGCTGGGAAGGCGGGCGACCCGGCGTGCACGGCGTTGAAGCTCCTGGAGCGGAACCACGGCGTTCGCCATGACATCCACGGGGTTTTCGATGCGAGCCCGTTGAAAGCGATAGGGCGAGGTAAAGGATTTGCGATCTTTGACGTAATGCCCATCCCGCTGCTTCAGGTTGCCTTTTTCAAGAGCCAGAGAGACAAAGTCCCGAACGGTGCCGTGCGGGTCGTCCACCAAGAGGTGAACCTGATCATCCGCAAGTTCACGATGGAGATGAAGTGCGTTCGTTTCCCGGAGGTATTTCGCCAGCAGGAAAACCCGGCGGCACAGGTCGGCCCGATCGATCCGCGCGTAAGGGGTCAGCCGCAGCAGCGAGGCGAACAGGTGGTCGTGGTTGACGGTGGTCATGCCGTAAATGGCGGACATATAGCGGTTCATCAATGCCATGGCCTCCCGGCGCATGACGCTTCGCGAAGCGATGGGGTCGTCAACGCCAAGATGCGAGGGGGAACAGATGTCCCGGGAGATGGCCACCCGCTTCAGGCTCTCTCCAACCGGTATGGGCTGTCCGAACCGGACATCGACGTCGACGCCCGACAGCAGCATGGACCCTTCGGTCATGAGTTCTTCGAGCAGGCGATCGGGCAGGTCGTCCACCAGGCGGCGGGCGATGCCGAGCAGGATGTTTTCACGCGCCCGGACGGGATAATAGGTTACATTGACCGGCACGATATGGGTCGAACGCTCCAGCACGGGATCGAGCGTCTCGATGTTGAACCACCGCATGAGTCGATCGCATTCGAGGGGATTGCTCGCCGACACGCACCGCAGCCTCTCCCGGTAAAACTCGGTACGGATCCCGAGAGTGGCGGCCCCAGTGTGCGGCGGCCGTTTTCCCCCCGCCCATGAGATCGTGAACCGGCCCTTATCCATGATTTTCATGTTCTTCACCATGCCGCCTTCCGGGAATATGATCCAGTTCGCCTCGCCGGTAAGCAGCGTCTTCACGATCAACCGGTCGCGGTCGGGATCCCTGGTGGATACCGCTCCCACCTGGTCCAGAAAGCGGCCGAAGGAACCCCGGAAGAATTCGGCATCCGCCAGCGACCACACCGGAACATGGGTCAGCTGGTGGATCAGGTAGGGCAGCAGAAAGGTCTCGATCCGCGTGAAATGATTGATGACGAAGATCATCGGCCCGCCGGGGATATTTTCCTCGCCGTGCAGGTGAATGCGGGCCTTGGAGAGATTGGAGATGGCTTTTATGGCAAGCCCGGTCGTGCGGTAGGCGAATGCGTTCATGGCCATGTTGCCGTTAAGAGTGCCGATACGTAAAGCGATTCAGGGTGAATGACGCCGCTTCCCAACTAATAATATAGTAGCAATTCCGGCAGCAATCAATTCTTCCCCTGCCGTGCGGCCCGCTGCCACCCGGTGTGACGGCGGTTGACACTGCGACGAAATCCATTTAAATTCCACTTAAATCAATGTGTCCCACGGGAGGTTAGGTGTGTATTCCAAGATCCTCGTCCTGCGATTTTCCAGTGAAGTCGCGCAGAAGCCGGTGGTCTATCATTTGACCAAGGACTTCGACCTGGTCTTCAACATTCTGAACGCAGCCATTCTGCCGGGCAAGGAAGGCGTGATGGTCATGGAGCTGTCCGGCTCCAGGAAGAACTTCCGCGACGGCGTGAAATTTCTGAAGGAAAGCGGCATCAGGGTCCAGAATGCCTCCCGGGAGGTGAAGCGCGTGGCCACCCGGTGCACCCACTGCGGGGCCTGCACGGCGGTGTGCCCGACCGGGGCTCTGTCGATAAAGCGCCCGGAAATGGAAGTCGTCTTCGACCAGGAGAAATGCAGCATCTGTGAGCTGTGCGTGCCCGCCTGCCCGCCGCGCGCCATGGAAGTCCGGCCCATCCGGGATGCCTTCATGGAGTCAACGGCCGCCCGTGAATAGGGCGGCTTGACGCTTCCGAAAAACCAAGAGCACGCCAGTGCTTCAACGTTGAACTTGCAACCGCGCGCAGGTCACGCGGTTTGTATGGCAAGAATGAACCACACGATAGCCGTTGCCGTCAGCGGCGGCGTGGATTCCATGGTCGCCGCCCACCTTCTCAAGCAGGACCACCCGAATGTTATCGGCCTCCACTTCCTGACCGGGTTTGAAACTGCGCCCGCTGACTCCAGTGCGCCGGCCGTGCAATCCATCGGCGAGCAGGTGGGGATTCCGGTGCATGTCGTCGACCTGAGCGCTGATTTCAGACGGAACGTGGTCGATTACTTCTCCAGCACGTATCTGGCAGGAGAGACTCCGAACCCCTGCGTGGTCTGCAACCCGTCCATCAAGTTCGGGGTGCTGCTGCGGTTTGCGCAAGGCCTGGGCGCCGACGAGATCGCCACCGGCCATTACGCCATTGTGCAGCGGGAATCTTCCGGCCGATATCGCCTGCTGAAGGGCGTCGACTCCCGCAAAGACCAATCCTATTTCCTGGCCCGCCTCACTCAGGCCCAGTTGGCTAAGGCCCGCTTTCCACTGGGCGCCCTCACCAAGGCGGCCGTCAGGCAGATTGCCGCCCGGCGCGGGCTGAAGCCGGCGGCTTCGAGCGAGAGCCAGGATGTTTGTTTCATCAAGGGCGAATCGAATTACTCGCAGTTCATTGCCGGCCTGAGCAACCGTCTTACCGAACCCGGCCTGATCGAGACCACCGGCGGGGAGGTCATCGGAGAACACCGGGGACTGCATGCGTTCACCATCGGCCAGCGGCGCGGGATCAACTGCCCGGCAGCCGCGCCTTATTATGTGGTGCGCCTGGATACAGCCCGCAACCGGCTGGTCGTGGGCCCAAAGAAGGATCTGCTGGCTGCCGAGTGCCGGGTGGCGCGCATCAACTGGGTCCATCTGCCGCCCCAGGAGCCTGTCCGGGTCCAAGCCCGCGTGAGATACCGCACCCGGGAATCACCGGCCACCCTGACCCCGTTGAGCGAGGACAGCGCGCAGGTCAGTTTCGACTCCCCTCAGTCGGCCGTCACCCCGGGCCAGGCGGCGGTGTTCTATGACGGGGATGAGGTGCTGGGAGGGGGCTTCATTACAAAAGCATGAAGAAATTCAAAATCATCACACTCGGGTGCAAGGTCAATCAGGCCGAGTCCGAAGCCATTGCCGGCCGTCTGGCCGGACCGGACTGGCAGCCCGCCGATTCGCCGGAAGAGGCCGACTTCTGCCTGGTCAACACCTGCACCGTAACCCAAAAGGCGGCCACGCAGTCGCGCCAGGCCCTGCGCCAGGCCATCCGTGCCAATCCCCGGGCCTGCGTCGCAGTAACCGGATGCTACGCCGAAACCGACCCCCAAGCCCTTATGAAAATCAAGGGCCTCGACTGCATCGTCGACCAGGCCGGCAAGTCCCGCCTGCCCGAGATCATCCGTGCATGCGGGCTCGTTAAGTGCGATCGGCCGACCATCTTGAGCAGCCCCGGAGAGGCCTCTCGCGCCCCCGCGGCCTGGTCTTCCGACGCGGCCACCGGCCGCACCCGACCGTTCTTAAAGATCCAGGACGGCTGCGACGCGTTCTGTACCTATTGCATCGTGCCTTACGCCCGCGGGCGCAGCCGCAGCATGCCCCTTCAAGCCGTGCTCGCGGGCATGGAGCGCCTCGCGGCGCAAGGCTTCCATGAAGTGGTGCTGACGGGCATCCACATCGGGTTCTACGGCCGTGATCTGCATCCGCGCAGCAGCCTGCTGGAACTCCTCCAGCAAATCGAGGCCCTGAAAACCCCGGCGCGGGTGAGGCTGAGTTCCATCGAACCCCTCGAGCTGACCGACGAGATCGTCACCCTGGTGGCCGGCTCCGGCCGGTTCTGCCGCCACTTCCACATCCCCCTGCAGAGCGGCGACGGCGACATCCTGAAACTCATGGGGCGGCCCTATTCCCCCGAGGTCTTCAGCGCTCTCATCCAGAAGATCCGCCGGCTCATGCCGAACGCGGCCATCGGTGTGGATGTCCTGGCCGGTTTTCCGGGCGAGACGGAAACGGCCTTCCAAAACACGTTTCAGCTGATCCAAGACTTGCCGGTATCGTATTTACACGTCTTCCCCTTCTCGGCGCGGCCGGGCACTGCCGCGCATGCCTTCCCCGACCGCGTGCCGGCGGAGAGGATCAAGCAGCGCTGCACCCGCCTGCGCCAACTCGGCCGCCGTAAACGGCTCGCCTTCCATCGCAGCTTTATGGGCCAGAATGTGCAGGTGCTGACCGAGAGCAGACGCGACCCCAAGACCGGCCTGCTGAAAGGCGTTTCCTCCAACTACCTGCCGATCCTGTTTGAAGGCGCAGATGCGTTGATGAAACGGGCAGTCGCCGTACGGGTAGTTGAAGCCGATGCCACCAGCCTGCTGGGGACTCTCGCCGAACCGCTGACCGGCTGAAGAACTCAAAGCAACGGGCCATTGCGGACGTTTTGATCCGTACTTGACGTCCGCACCGCCCGTGTGGTCTATTCCGCACCATCTCTTTTTCCGGGGTCTGTATGGCAATTCAGCAACCGTGGAGCCTGTGGGAGGGAATCGATGTGGAACCATGATCAAAGATGTGCAGTGGCCTTGTGTTTTGACTTCGATGCCGAATCGCTCTGGGTAATGAAGAACCTCACGACACCCAGTTTCATGTCCAGAGGGGAGTACGGCGCACGCGTCGGGGTGCCGCGCATTTTGACGCTCCTGGATCGGTACGACATTAAAGCCACGTTTTTCGTGCCTGCGGATACCGCCCGCCGCCATCCTGATGTGGTGAAAGAAATCCACGTCAGGGGACACGAAATCGGGCATCACGGAGATCTCCACGAAAATCCGGCGAAGCTCAGCTTGGTAGAAGAGGAAAGGATTCTTAGAACGGGCATCGAATCGCTTGCAAGACTCACCGGAAGTGAGCCGAGAGGCTACCGGTCGCCCGCCTGGGACCTAAGCCACAACACCATTGGGCTGCTTCGGCAACACGGGTTTCTTTACGATAGCAGCATGATGGCGGACGATTTCCGGCCGTACTGGGTTGTGGATAAGCAGAAACAAACTGAAATTATCGAGATACCGGTATCGTGGGAATTGGACGATGCGGCCCATTTCTTTTTCACCTTCGCACCTGTTTATTACACGGGGATGGCGGCGCCGGATAAAATCTACGATATATGGGCCACTGGATTTGAGGGGGCCCGCCTGAACGAAGGGATATTCGTTCTCACCATGCACCCGCAGGTGATCGGGCGGTACCACCGATTGAAAATGGTGGAGAAGCTGATACAAACCATTGCCGGCCACAGCGATGTCTGGTTCGCAACCTGCACTGAAATCGCTCTCGATTGGCGCAACCGGCAAGCCGCATAAACGGCAGCCGGCTGCTGGCAGGGCTCACGCACCGTACAGATGACATGCCACCTGATGGCCTGCTCCCAAATCCCTCAGCACCGGGACATTCCGGTCGCAACCCTTCATCCGGTTTGAGCAGCGCGGGTGGAAATGGCAGCCCGTGGGGGGCGAAATCGGGCTCGGCACATCTCCTCTCACAATTGAGCCTTTGCGTTGCACTCTCGGGTCCGGCACCGGTCTGGCGGAAAGCAGGGCCTGGGCGTAAGGATGTTTGGGGTTGGTGTAAAGCTCGTTGTAGGAAGCGATCTCCACGATGCGCCCCAGGTACATCACCGCGATTCGATCACAGATGTAATGAACCACGGCTAAATCATGCGCGATGATGATGTAGGCGAGGTGGAATTCTTTCTGAAGGTCCAGGAGAAGGTTTAATATCTGTGCCTGGATGGAGACGTCCAGGGCTGACACGGGTTCATCCCCGATGACGACTTTCGGATTCAGCGCCAGGGCACGAGCGATCCCCGCGCGCTGGCGCTGCCCGCCGCTGAATTCGTGCGGATAGCGCTTTCCCTGCTCGGGCGTAAGCCCCACCTTTTCCAGAAGATAAGCGATGCGCTCCGCCCTTTCCGCGCCCCTGTAAGCACCGTGAATCCTCATGGGTTCGTTGATAATCTGGTTTAAGGTCATCCTTGGGTTGAGGGAGGAGTAAGGGTCCTGAAAGATGAGCTGCATCTCCTTCCGCATTTCCCGCAGATGGGAATAAGGCACCCGGGTAATGTCCCGGCCCTGGAAGGTGATCTTCCCGCCGGTCGACTGGATGAGCCGCATGACGGCCATCCCCGTGGTGGTCTTGCCGCAGCCGCTTTCACCCACGATGCCCAGAGTCTCCCCGGCTCTCAAAGAAAAAGACACCCCGTCCACGGCGTGAACCCAGCTCTTATGCCGCGTCCAGAGACCTTTCCGAACCGGGAAATGTACTCTTAAATCTGCAACCGTGAGCAGCTCCGCCTGCATCCTGCTATTCCTCGGGGCCGGGGGAGAATAGATGGCAGCGAACCTTGTGCCGCCTTCCAATCTCGACAAGCTGGGGAGCATCTTCCGAGCAGACCCGCAGGGACTGGGAACACCTGGGATAAAAGCTGCAGCCGATCGGCAACTGGTAGAGACTGGGAACGACCCCCCTGATTTCCTGAAGGCGTTGCCGACCGTTTACTGACCGCTCCGTCATCCGTGGAATGGATCTGAGCAACCCGATTGTATAAGGATGGCGGGGCTGTTCGAAGAGGTCCAACGTCTCGCCTTCCTCGACCACTTTCCCGGCGTACATGACGACGATTCGCCTGGCGACTTCCGCGATCACTCCCAAGTCATGCGTAATGAGAAGAATGGCCGTCCCGAACTCATCCCTGAGCTGCAGCATGAGATCAAGGATCTGGGCTTGAACCGTCACATCCAGAGCGGTGGTCGGTTCGTCGGCGATCAGCACCCCCGGATTGCAGGAAAGGGCCATGGCAATCATGGCCCGTTGTCTCATGCCTCCCGAGAGTTGGTGCGGATACTCGTGCGCCCGCTTTTCCGGGGATGGGATCTGAACCTTGGCGATCATCTCCACCGCCCGGTTCCAACTCTCTTTCTTGTTAAGACCCTCATGCAGGGCAACCATCTCGGAGATCTGGGTCCCGATGGTAAAAACAGGATTGAGGGAGGTCATCGGCTCCTGGAAGATCATGGAAATCTTCTTGCCCCGAATGGTTTTCATTTCCTTGATGGGGATCCCGAGGAGGTCAGCGCCCTCGTAACGAATTTGCCCTTGGACGATTCTGCCGGGAGGGCTCTTGATAAGCCGCATGACCGAAAGGGCCGACACGCTCTTGCCGCAGCCCGACTCCCCGACCAGCCCCAACGTTGCTCCGCGGTCCAGGTGGAAGGAAACGTCATCCACCGCCTTGGCGACCCCGTCGATCGTATAAAAATACGTCTTGAGGTTGCAGACCTGCAGGATGGTCGACCCGGTATCCAAACCCAACTTCTGAACCTCCCCCCGCGCGAAGACGGCAATTTGCCCCGTGCGGCGTTCTATCTCGATTGCACGATCCGGCGCATATTCGGGTCAAGTATGTCCCTCAGGCCGTCTCCGAGCAGATTAAAACCCATGACCGTAACGGTGATGGACAGGCCTGAGAATATCGACACCCAGGACGCGGTCCGGATGGTGGTCTGCCCCTCGCTCAGGATGGATCCCCATGTTGGGTCCGGAGGCTGAACCCCTATGCCCAAAAAGCTTAGTGCGGCTTCCATGATCAATGCGAAGGCGCAGTTCAAGGTTGCCAAGACGATGATGGGCGTCAGGACATTGGGAAGAATATGGCGCAGCATGATGTCGAAATGCGAAGCGCCGAGCGCCCGGGCCGCCGTGACGTAATTCTGCTCCTTGACGGTCAAGACTGAGCCGCGGGTCACCCGGGCAAAGGCCGGCACCAGGGAGATCCCGACCGCCACCATCACCTGGACGATGCCCGGGCCTAATGTGGCGACAACGGCCAAGGCCAGCAAGAGCGAGGGGATCGACAGCAGCAGGTCCACGAAGCTGAAAATGCTTTTTTCGGTGAACCCGCCGAAATACGCCCCGATCAACCCAATCAGCACTCCGGCGGTCATGCCGATGCCCACCGATATGACGCCCACTTTCAAGGACACTCTGGCCCCCCATATGATCCGGCTCAACAGGTCCCGCCCCAGGTTGTCGGTGCCGAGCGGGTGTTGAAGACTGGGCGGCTGCAGACGGGCGTAAAGGTCTGTCGCCAAGGGGTCGTAAGGGGCGATCCAGGGTGCGCATAGGGCCGAAATACCCACCACCGCCACGATGATACATCCCGCCGTTGCGGTGGGGCTCTTGGTCAGCATCTTGAATGCGGACGACATGGTGCCGTTTCCCAGCCCGTTGCCTATTCGCGCCTGATTCGAGGGTCAAGCAGGCCGTAGGTCAGATCGGTGATCAGGTTGATCACGAGGAACATTACGGAAATAACGAAAATACATCCCTGGGCGGCGGGATAATCCTTCCAGATGATGGAATCCACCATAAATTTCCCGATGCCATGGCGGGCAAAGACGGTCTCGGTCAAGACCGCCCCGCCCAGCAGGCCGCCAAAGCTCAAGCCGATGATGGTGACAATGGGGATGGCGGCATTGCGCAGGGCGTGCTTCAGATAGACCACCCCGTCCCCCAGCCCCTTGCTGAAGGCCGTCCGGATGTATTCCTGGTCAAGCACCTCCAGCATGCTCGATCGGGTCATCCGCATGATAACCCCGGTGCTGAAAAACCCGACCGTAAAGGCCGGCAGCACCAGACGATACAAGATATCGAGGATATCATCTCGATTCCCAGCCCCGATGATGGGGAACCAGCGCAAGTGCAGCGAAAAAATAATGATCAGGATCATACCCGACCAGAATACCGGCATCGATACCCCCATCAGAGCGAATATCCTGCCCAGGTTGTCGATCAGACTGTTGGGTTTGATGGCCGATATGACCCCGATCCCGACTCCGAATATCACCGCGATGATCATGCCGGCCAGGGCGAGGTGAAAGGTGTAGGGCAGCTCGTTCAGGATCTGCTCCAACACCTCTTCGCCCGACCGGTAGGATTTGCCGAAATCACCTCGAGCATAATCGAGCAGAAAATCGAAATACTGCTCGGCCAGGGGCCGATCCAACCCCATTTTTTTTTCGAACTCCGCGATAGATTCCCGTGTGGCATGCTCCCCCAGCACCCGTATGGCCGGACCGCCGGGCGTGGCGTGCAGGATCAGGAACACCAGAGTGATCACGCCGATCAGGGTGGGAATGAACAGCAGCAGTCTTTTGATCACATACGTCATCGCACGGCGGCCTTACGATGTCATCTGAAACATCGGGCTTGCGGTTGAGGAGGGCGCCGACACGGGACCACTCGCACACGATAGGGAGGGAATGCGGTCGGACGGGGCCCGGGGAGCCGGCATTGGCGCGACCGATCCATGCCGGCTCCCGGGCTCTGCTCGTCTTAAATGGTCTATTTCTCGATGTTTACAGGGAACATCCTCTTGGTCCAGAGAGGATCCAGTTTGAATCCTTTCACGTAATTGTGATAGGCCACGGTGACCTTGTCGCTGTACAGCCAGATGTTGGGGCAATCATCCTTCACGGTTTTCTGGATCTGCGAATAGATGTCCTTGCGCTTAGCCGGGTCGGTCACCTTCAGGCCTTGGGCCATCAGCTCGGTCACTTTCGGGTTGTTATAGTGCCCGAAATTCCACTGGGGGAAGCTGTCCGGGTGCAGTTGGACAAACAGGTAGTCATTCGGTTCAGGCGGCCGGGTCAGCCGGAACAGGCCGATCGGCGTCTTGCCGGTCGACACCTTCTCGAAGTTGGCGCTGGGTTCATCCGCCTGGATCTTGGCATTTATCCCCACTTCTTTCAACATGCCCTGTATCGCCGTGACTACCGAAACCGCCGGCCCCCAGATGAAGGTGTAGATCGTGGTGTCAAAGCCGTTGGGGTATCCGGCCTCGGCCAGAAGCTTCTTGGCCTTGGCGGGATCGTAAGGATACTGGGTGACATTGGGCTCGTAGTAGTCGCAGTCATTGGGAATCGGCCCCGTCAAAGGAGTGGCCAGACCCTGGAGGACGGTATCGATCAAGGCCTTCTGGTTGATGGCGTGGGCCACCGCCTGCCTGACCTTGAGCTCGCTGAACGGTTTCTCCTGGGTGTTCATGACCAGGTAGTTGATGTTGAGCCCGGCCCGCGACTGAATTTCAATTTTCGGATCGGCCTTGTATCGCTTCAAGATCTCAGGATCCTGGACATTCACCATGTCGAGGTCTTTGCCTTCGAAAGCCACGTAAGAGGTGGAATCATCGACGATGTGGGGGAATACGACCTTGTCGAGCTTCGGCCGGCCCCCG
This sequence comes from Hyphomicrobiales bacterium, assembly GCA_050257775.1. Classification (GTDB taxonomy): domain Bacteria; phylum Desulfobacterota; class Desulfobacteria; order Desulfobacterales; family SpSt-501; genus SpSt-501. The sequence continues at coordinate 2,646 of JBLMXM010000371.1, read as the reverse complement.
TAGTACTCATCGAAGGCCTTGAGAACGACATCAGCCCGTGGGTTCCCGCTGACCCATTCGAAGGGCCCGGTCCCCACAGGGTTCAACCCGAACTTGTCGCCGAATTTCTCAACCGCTTCCTTCTTGACGATCCCCGTCGCCTTGAAGGGAACCATGAGCATCAGAAAGGGGCCATAGGGGCCATCCAGTGTGAACTGAACCGTGTACTTGTCTACGACCTTGACCTCTTTGATCATCTTGTAGTTCTTGGCCAGATAGGCTCCTGTTTTCGGATCCAGGATACGATCGAAGGAATACTTGACGTCCTCGGCGGTGCACTCGCCGAAGCCTTTGTGGAATTTCACCCCCTGCCTGAGCTTGAACGTGTACACCGTGCCGTCCGGAGAAATCGTCCAGGATGTGGCGAGGTCCGGGATGATTTCCACCGATCCGTAATTCCATGTGACCAATCCGCTGAAGATATTCATGACGACATAGGACTCAAGCGCGCCCGTGACAAAGGCCGGGTCCAGGCTCTTCCAGTCGCCGTTGGCCCATTTGACGACCTTCTCCGGAGGAGCCGCGGCTGCAGAGGCGAACGGGATCATCACGGTCAACAGCGTCAGGATGACGGCCAGTTTCCATTTGCACGGCTTCAAGGATGATTTACCCATACTCGATTTCCTCCCTTCCTGATTTCTGATCGTTGCGTCGTTGCGCTGCCATGACTTTCATCAATTTCCGGCATCATTTGAAACTGGTTTAAAAACCTCGGATCACGCCTGCGGGCAAGGCGCAGGTCGAATCGAAAGCGGAGCGACCTCGATTGGTTGTGAGCATTTCGAGAGAGCTGCAACACCGCCCCCGGGCGTCAGACGGGGTTAGGAAACCCGCTTTATTCGAGTTTCAGGATGAGGCCCGATTCCCCGTCCACTTCGACCCAATCGCCGGTGGTGATGCGATCATAGATATTTTCCTCCGGATAACAGAGCATGGGGATGTCGGCCAGGATGGCCCCTTCCACCAGGTTGGCGTCCAGATGCCGGGTGTTGACGATCGCGGCCGGCTTCTTCCCCCTCTTGGCCAGGAGGCGCAGCATCATGCATCCGCCGGAAGAACCCTTGGCCTCGGGATAAATCATAACTCTTCCGCTGACGCTTTCGCCGGCATAGGGGTGTCCACTGACCACGATGGTGCCCTCCTCGTCGATTTCCCCCTGGAACGATATGGGGTTGGGCAGCACCATGGCTCGGCCGGCCGCCTTCCCCGGCAGGATGCCCTTGCATTTAATTCTTACTCGCATCATCAGTTGCCTTCCTCCCAGCGACCTTTTACGGCAGCTTCGACACAGCCTTCGAGGCGGTCGAGGATGATATCGCACCCCATGGTGTCGCGAGCGTACTTGGCCTGTTTGGGCGAATCGGTCAGCATTGTTTTGAAATAGGGTCCGTTTATTCCACGCTTCGACAAGGCATCCCGTCGCAGAAAACTGAGCATGGGGCAGGTGTCGCACACGAGCACCCCACCTGCCTTTTTTATGGTTTCCAAGTACCCCATGCGTTCAGCCATGGCGAAAGCCATTCGGTTGGTCCCCACCCACAGGGTGGTATTTTCGTGCACCTTGCGGCCTCTGATCAACTCGGCAACCGCCCGGATCTGCTCTACCGTGTATTGCGGACAACCCAGGAAAACGAAATCCGGTGTTGAACTCTTGGCGCTATGCAGCTTTTCGTAAATGCGGCGGACATCCCTGTCGGTCACCGTGATGACGTCGCGGCCGGCTGCCTGGTCATAAACGGCGGCGGTCGTTGGAGCTTCCGGGGTGACCCCGGAAATGTGGTAAACAGCCACCGTGCCGGCCGTGGCCAAGGCGGCGCCCAGCAGCATCAGGTGCTCCTGTCTGGGCTGGGAGAGGCCTTCAAACACCGGAACACCACTGCCCACAAGGCTGCCCACGTGATAGCCCAAGGCTCCAAAATCAGTCGTGCTTCTCAGCTGGGCATCAACCTTGACCAGATGAGTGCCCTTCCGGTTTTCATCGAGAAGGTAGCCGATCTTGGGGTATTTGCCGACCAGCGCGGCATATAGAACGAAGTAGCCGCAACGGTTGGTCTTGGCGCCGAGCACGGAATTGAAATAGATGATGGCGGCGCTTTCCATGCTGGCAATGTAAGTCCCCTTGGCAGGCACATAGCCCTGCGTGAAAGGAACACACGTGTATGTGGAAACGATACCCATCCGTCTCTGGATAAGTTGAAGCCGCAGGTGCTCTTCCACCAAATCCGGCGGGACCTTGATGGCTTCCGGGTCCCGCAGGTCGACCGGGATGACTTCGCTCGTCGTCGGCACGATTACCCGGGCTCCCTTGTCCGCCAGCTCTTCGAGGTAATCGATTTCGCCTTCCCGCAGGGCCGACCCTGAGCTCATGTGGGCGTAATGGATGTCCACCATCTCCCGGCCGTCAAAGGCGTTGCCGAGTTTGACGAGATAGGACATCGCCATGGCCTTGATCTCGCCCTCCCCGCCATCGAGAATGCGCTGCTCCTGGTCGGTTAACTTCATAATCTACCCTTCAGCTGTCAGCTCTTTCAGTCCCCAGCATTTCCAGTGCAGCGGCTACCAGAAAAAGGATGCCGTTTTTTATGGAGTTGTCGTTGAAATCGAAAC
>JBLMXM010000370.1:0-3064 GCA_050257775.1 Hyphomicrobiales bacterium | reverse complement strand
ACTCGAGGCTGATCCCTTCGATTTCCTCGTAGTTCATGTTGAAGAAATCCGCATTCTCCCGGGCTCGCTTCCTCAAGGGCTCCATGTCCGCCACACCCGTATTGATCAGGGCGATGCGCCGGTAGTGTTTCAGCTCTTCCTTCATCGCCCACACTGCCATCTCGCGGCCGACCCTCCGGACATAGTCGTCTTCGATGATTCCCAGCGGGTCCTTGCGCTCGGCCAGCCAGCCGGGCGTGAGATAGTAAGTGCCGGGATGAGCGTCGAAATCTTTCCGATAAGCCTCGGGGGAGCCCAGGAAGAAGCTGATGCAGTCATGGCACCGGGGAATGATCAACTCCTGCTGGCGCGCCCGCACGCCCAAAATCCCGTTGGAGCATAGTCCGTAGCCGAGCACGATTCGGTCGGCGGTATCCGCCACTTCATCAATCAGGCTCTGAACCCGACCGGCCATTTTTTGAGGCGTTCGGTGCAGGCTCTGCTCGAGGTACCGGATCTCCACGTGGCAGCGGTCTTTGCGCAGCCCTTCGAGTTCGGGCTCCATGACCTGGCAGGCCACCAGCACAACGTGCTCTGCGGTTTTCATCGTGGTCACCGTTTCAGTAGCTTCCGGGCCAGATCGACACTGGAACCGGCATCCGCGCCGTAGCCGTCGGCGCCGATGTCGCGGGCGAACTTCTCGTTGACCGGTGCCCCGCCCACCATGACCTTGACCTTGTCCCGCAGGCCGCGGGCCGAGAGCGCATCGATGACTTTTCTCATCTCGGGCATGGTGGTCGTAAGCAGGGCGGACATTCCCAGAATGTCGGGCCGATGCTGTTCGACATACTTGACGAAGTCATCCACCGGAATGTTGATGCCCAGGTCCACCACCTCGAAGCCGACCCCGCGCAGCATGGTGGCCACCATGTTCTTGCCGATGTCGTGCAGGTCGCCGCGCACCGTCCCGATGAGAACCTTCCCGCTGGCGTCCTTCTTTTCCTTGGCCAGATGGGGTTCCAGCACGGCCAGAGCCTCGTTCATGGCGCGGGCGGACAGCAGGACCTCGGGGATGAATACCGTGCCGTCGCGAAAGCGTCCGCCGATCACCTCCATGGCCGTCAGCATGCCCCGCTTGAGGATGTCCTTGGCGTTCACGCGCTGGTTCAGGAGTTCCTGAACATGCGCCTTGATGGCGGTATCGTTGCCGCTGAGCACGTCCGCATGCACCTGCTTGAAGACTTTATCCGGAACCGTTTTCGGGGCGACCCGATCGGCGGCGGCTTTTAACTGCACTTCGGTCAAGGGCCGCACCCCGCCGGCCTGAAGCGGCAGCCGTCCCTCCTTGTGGATGCGTTCGCCGATCAGAACCAGGCGGTCGAAGTCGGCATTGGGCGGGGTGGTGTCGGCCACGCTCATGATGATACGGTTGCCCGGCGCTACGGCTTTAAAGAAGCGGTCGAGATAGGAAGTGAGATCATCCAGGCTGGCCGTGGCGGGAGAGAGCAGCGATTGGACCAGACCACCCATGAGGGTCAGTTTGCCGGACTTGCACCAGCGTTCGTAGTAGGTTTCGATGGGCAGCTTGGTCATGGGCGCACAGCAGACCGCTTCGGCTACGTGCATACCGGAGTCGGCTATGAGATCGATGAGGCCCTGGTTCTCGCCGTCGCAATGGCAGATGACCAGCTTGCCCTTGGACGCCAGGTACTCCGAGGCCTTACGCAGCCAGGGGCTCAGCTCCTTTTGAAAGTACGGCGGGTAGGTGATCATGTCGTCGTAATTGGCCCCCCAGAGGACGGCCTCAGCCGGCGAATCGCCCACCACCCTGAGGATCTGCTCGTAGACCTCGCCGATGGCGTCGGCCAGGCGCCGCATTTCTTTTTGGTAATCCTTGTAATGGAAAAAGAATTCGGTGGCGTCCAGAAAGTCGCGCTGGATGTGATGGATGGGCGCGGCGGAAAAAGTGCCCATCATCACGGCCACGCCATCGTCGCCGATGCGTTGCTGCCAGGCTCGATAGCGATCGTAGTCCGGCGTCACGGTTATGTTCTCGAAGATGTAGGCCCAGATGTCATAATCCGCGGGACGCTTGACGGCGTGCTCCTGCACCCAGGTGATGGACACGCCCGCCTGGCGCATTTCCTCGTTGATCACTTCCTTGGTGCTGACGACACCTTTGGGGGTGTGATACTCCACTCGCGTGGCTTGCTCATCACCCCGGCGATCCCTCGTGACCTCCAACTTGACGTTGGGCGAGAAATTGATTTTGTAACCGTTTTCCTTCAGGCTGTAGAGGCCGATGCCGCGGGTCAGGTTTTCCTGGGGATCGACCACCTCCAGTAGCTCCGGGATGACCTTGTGAAGCGCCCAGCCTTCGGCGCGGGCGATTTCATCGTGGGTGCGGCCCTGGTGGCGCTTGGGCAGGGTGCCCCGGTAGGAGTTGGCGTTGTACCAGAGATCGAAGCGGGGCGTGTAGGGCAGCATATCCGGCGTCTCGCCCCGCATGGCCATCAGAATGCGTTCTTTCTTGGTCATCGCTCGATATTTCCTTTTGCTTGCCGGGCCGGTCCATCCCGGCCGGTTCCGTCCCAGAGGCGATTCAGAACATCAGCTGCGTTTTCGGCGCCGACTCGATTTTCCGCATTATCAACCGGGTCGTCAAGGAAAAACACCGTGCAGTTTCCGGATGCGCCGCTGCGCCGATAAATATGGCTTGCCTCCTCGCCCCGCCCCCGGACGTGATCAACACTCGCCCGGGGGCCGTCAGTGGGCCTGATTTCAGCTTGACTTGACAAGGCGGCCTCATTAATAAGGGCTTAATGGATTTCTGATTAGGGCGATAATCCCCCTGGAAGGCTTGCCGCCGCATTGGACCGCGATCTGCCGCGCATCCAGGGATTCCGCCCTCTGCGAAAGACCCCCGAGGGGCGGAGTTGATTCGGATCAGGGCGAAGGGCCGGATACGATGCTGAAGCAGAGTTTCAGGATTGCTCACGGGAAGCTGAAAGAATGTGCACCGGATGAAGGCCAGGTCCTGGTCTATGTGAAACCGGATGAGACCGAGCAGCAGTATCTGATTCAA
>JBLMXM010000369.1:0-3246 GCA_050257775.1 Hyphomicrobiales bacterium | reverse complement strand
TCCCGGGAGAGGGCGACCGTCCGCTTCAGGTCATCCAGCTGGAATTTCTTACCGGAGATTTTCTCCAGGGGAGGAATGAGGGCCTCCAGCTGTTTGGCAATCGAGTAAATATGCTTGTCGGTCACCTCACCCACGCCGCGATAGGTGTGTACGCCCAGCACCGGTGCGTCGAATTTTTCCCCGTACCAGTTGAACCAGTCCTGGACGTCCCGGCATTGATTGGTGTTGAACACCAGGACGTCCGGCTTCGGGATGCTCTTAATGTTGAAGGCCTTTTCCAGGGGTGTGACACCCTTCAGAAAAGCCCCGATGTCAGCGGTGAGATAGGAGCAAATGTCGGGGGAATAGCCTATGGCGTTCGCTTCAGGTATGAACTCCGTAGCCATGCGGGTGGCTCCGAGCATGGCGGAATGCGTCTCCGGAAAGTAAACCAAAAAGCCGAAAGCCCGCAGGATTTCGGCGGGGCCTACGCTGGTGCACCAGGCGATCTTGGGTGCACCCTTCTGGGCGGCGGCATCCAGCTCGAGGTAGTAATCGCGCATGAAATTGTTGAGGTCCGCCGCCGCGGCGATCTTTTTTCGGGCAGGTTTCTTCTCTTCAGGCATGATACATCCTCCCTGGTTCCGATGGGGTTTGATTTGTTATTTTCGAAGGTCCGTGCAAAGGATATTCAGTCACTCGCGTTCGTTGGAGCCGGTCATCGCATATAGCGCAGCTCCGATGGCACCCGTCAGCTGAGGCTCTTCCGGGACCAGTATTGATTTCCCGATCAACTCTTCCATCATGCGGACGAGGTAGCGGTTGTGGGCCACCACTCCTCCGGTCATGACGACGCTGGCGGTCATGGAGTCCATTTCCACCACCCGGCGGATGACCGAAAAGAAGACCCCTTTGACGATGTCTTCGATCTTCTTACCGTGGCGGATGTTCTCCAAGACCTCTGTTGCCGAGAAGACCGTGCAGAAGCTGCCCAGTTTCACCATGTCGGTTGAGCGGGAGGCTAAATCATTCATCCGTTCCAGCGGGATGTCGAGCCGTGCGGACATCTCCTCCAGGAACGCGCCGGTGCCAGCGGCACACTTGCGGTTCATCTTGAAGCTGGTGCGGCGGCCTTTCTCGTCCAGCTTGATCACCTTGTTGTCCTGGCCGCCGATATCGATGATGGTGATGGCCATCGGGAAATAGTGATAGCAGCCGGCGGCGTGACAACCGATCTCGGTGCGCGTGTCCCGGGCAAAGGTCACGTTGCTCCGGCCGTAACCGGTCGAGAAGGCGTTGGCGATGGCGCTTTCGCTGAGCCCGGCCATCTGCAGCGACCGCTCCAGGCACTGGTCGGCGGTTGCAGCAAAATCGGTGCCCGATTTCTGAACAGCGTGGCCGATCAGGCGTTTCGACCCGTCGAGGACCGCCACCTTGGTGCGCGACGCGCCGACATCCACGCCGACATAGACTGGCTCTGCGATCACGGTGCAAGGGCCTCCGACGGGCGCCTCAGCGGCTTTTTTTGAGCTCAAAGCTGGTCTCCAGGCCTTTAACCAGCGCGAGCATGGTTTGGTTGAACGGGGTATCCACTCCGGCCCGCTGGCCGTACTCGACGAACTTGCCGTTGATGAAATCCACTTCGGTGCGGCGGGCGGCTTCGATGTCCATCAGCATGGAGGGTTTGTGATCACCGGCCTTGCTCATGTAATCAATGGCGTGGGGGTAGAAGTCCCAACCCAGGCTGATCTCGTTGGCCCGCGCCACCTGAGTGCACTCCTTGATCAGGGCATTCACAATCTGAAAGACGATGGGATCGTTCATGGCACGGTTCATGGTGAGGCCCGTCACCGCGCACACGGGGTTCATGCAGGCATTCAGTACGGCCTTGCGCCAGACCATGGAGATGATCTGCTGAGTGTCTTCCGTGGTCAGCCCGCATCGGGTCAGCGCCTGGGCCACCGCCACTGTGGCCCCTTTGGAATTCGGATCCAGCGCTTGAATATAATGCGGCGGGTGATGGAACGGAAGGCGAACGTGGCCGGGTTCCACTAGGGAGCAGCCGTAGTTGACCACGGCGCGCATGACGGGCGGCCTTCCGAGAGTTTTGGTGAGTTCAAGCTCCGTGTCGATTCCGTTTTGCCAGCTGATCACATACATGCCCTCCTTGTAAAAGCCCTCTATCGCGGAAGCGATCAGCGGCAGGGCATTGGCCTTGACGGTGATGAAAATCACCTCAGGATCGTATTGCGCCAGGTCATCGATGGCGACACAGGTGCGGGTGATCTTCTGCTGGAAGGCTTCGGCGCCTTCCAGGCGGATGCCCGGGTCGAGCGCCGGGGCCAGGAGCGCGGGGACCACATCGCACAGGCTGACCTCGTAGCCCCCCTTGGCCAGGAAGGCCGCCACGATACAGCCTACCGGACCCGCGCCGACGACCGCAAACCGGCGGGGTTGAAAATCGGACGGATTTTTCATGAAGATGACCTCCGCGTATAAGCCCACAGACCAAGGCCCAAAGAGAAAAAATCCGTACACGGCCTGGCCCGGAGGACCGGGCCGGTCAACGCAGTTGCTTGGGGCGTTCGTCAACCACCCGCAGGGCCTTGCCTTCACTGCGGTTGATGAATTTCGGCTCAACCAGTTCCACATCGACGCCGATGCCCATCATGCCCTTGATGTGTGCGGTGACCTTGGCGGCGACTTCCAGTCGTTTTTCCGGCCCGGCGTCGTAGATTTCCTTCTTGCCCTCTACCTGGACGATAAGCTGGTCCAGATACCCCTTCTTGCGGACCACCAGTCGATATTGGGGCTCCACTTCGGCGATTTCCAGCAGAAGAGATTCGATTTGAGAGGGGAACACGTTGACTCCGCTGATAATCAGCATGTCGTCGGAGCGGCCGAAGATCTTGTCCATTTTGATAAAGGTGCGGCCACAGCGGCATTTTTCGCGGCGCAGGCGGGTTATGTCCTTGGTGCGGTAGCGCAGCATGGGCATGGCGCGGCGCTGCAGGGAAGTGAAGACCAGCTCGCCCCTTTCCCCCAACGGCAGCGGCTCGAGAGTCTGGGGGTCGACGATCTCCGCCAGGAAATGATCTTCGTTCAGGTGAATGCCGTCCTGGGCCACACAGTCATACCCGACACCCGGGCCGCCGATCTCTGTCAGGCCGTAGGCCTCCTGGGCCTTGATGCCCATACGTTCCTCGATTTCCTGGCGCATGGCCGTTGACCAGGGTTCTGCTCCGAACACGCCCACTCGCAGGGGCA
>JBLMXM010000368.1:0-3910 GCA_050257775.1 Hyphomicrobiales bacterium | reverse complement strand
CGACCCCCATCAACGCCATGCCGGCCTTGGACATGGTGGTGCGAACGTCGGCGAAGTCGAGGTTGACCAGGCCCGGCATCATGATGAGGTCGGTGATCCCCTTGACGGCGTGTAGCAGGATCTCGTCGGCCTTCATGAACATTTCCATCAGGGTCGCCTTCTTGGAGGCCAGCGCGCGCAGGCGGTCGTTGGGGATGGTGATGGCGGTGTCAACCACCTTCTTGAGCTCGGCCAGCCCCTGCTCGGCGATCGCACCGCGCTTCTTGCCTTCGAAGGAAAAGGGTTTCGTCACGACGGCCACCGTCAGTGCACCCAACTCGCGGCAGATGTCCGCGATAACCGGGGTCGCACCGGTTCCGGTGCCTCCGCCCAGCCCGGCCGTGATGAAGACCATGTGGCTGTCCCGCAGGGCGGTGCGGATCTGCTCGGCGGTCTCCAGTGCGGCATCCCGGCCGATCTGGGGGTTGGCCCCGGCTCCCAGTCCCTCGGTGATGCTCTCGCCCAGCTGGATACGGAGGTCCGCCTTGGAGATCTCCAGGGCCTGGGCGTCGGTGTTGGCGGCGATGAATTTGACCCCCTGCAGGCCGGAGCGGATCATGTTGTTGATGGCGTTGCCGCCCGCGCCGCCGACTCCGATCACCTTGATTTTTGCCGACTTTTCGTTGTCTACGTACGTGAACATCGCTTGCCCTCCTGCCTTAAAAGACCGTGTTAAGTGTTAGGTTTTAAGTGTTAAGAGGTTGCCTCTGGCCTCGACGGCCGGACTCCATGAACCTTGTTTCTTCTGGCTTCCCTTTTGGTTTTGCTTAAAACCTGAAACGTAAAACTTAAAACGGACGTCGTTGTTAAACGACGTCCTTGAACCAGCGTTTCATGCGCGTCATCAGCCGGTTGAAAATGTGTTTGTCGCGGATGCGGAACTTCTTTTTCTCCGTCTGCTGGTGGCGCACGCCGTAGAGCACCAGACCCACGCCGGTGGCGTACATGGGGTTGTTCACCACGTCCACCAGCCCCTTGATTCCCTGGGGCGTGCCGATGCGGGTCGGCAGGCTGAAAACCGACTCGGCGACCTCGGTGACACCCTCCAGAAGGGCCGTGCCGCCCGTGAGAACCATCCCCGAGGGGACCAGGTTTTCCATGTTGGCCCGATAAATCTCACGGTTGACCAGTGAGAAGATCTCCTCCATGCGCGGCTCCAGGATCTCGCCCAGGATCTGGCGTCGGAGCTTGCGTGCCTCCCGGCCGCTCACGCCCGGCACCTCGATGGTCTCGTCGGCATGGATGCTCCGGGCGATGCAGCTGCCGAATTTCTTCTTGATCTTTTCCGCCTCGGGATGCGGGCAGCGCAGGCCGATGGCGATGTCGTTGGTCAGGTTGTCCCCGCCGAGCGCCAGCACGAAGGTGTGCTTGATGTTCTTGCCCGAAAACACGGCCAGGTCCGTGGTGCCGCCTCCCAGGTCGAGCAGGGCGGTGCCGAGCTGCTTTTCCTCCTCGGAGAGCACGGTCTCGCCGGAGGCCAGGCATTCGAGCACGATGTCGCACACGTCGAGCCCCGAGCGGTTGGCGCATTTCACCAGGTTGTGGGCGGAAGCCACTGCGCCGGTCACGATGTGGATCTTCGCCTCCAACCGAACGCCGGCCATGCCCACCGGGTTCTGGATGCCGGGCTGGTCGTCGACGATGTATTCCTGGGGCAGCACGTGGATCACCTCGCGGTCCATCGGAATCGCCACCGCGCGGGCGGCGTCGATCACCCGCTCCACGTCCTGAGGGGTAATCTCGGTGCCCTTGATGGCCACAATGCCGCGGCTGTTGAAGCCCGTGATGTGGCCGCCGGCGATTCCGGTGTACACGGAGGAGATCTCGCAGCCCGCCATAAGTTCGGCCTCCTCCACGGCCTTCTTGATGGACTCGACCGTCGACTCGATGTTGACCACGACTCCCTTGCGCAGGCCGACCGAGGGGTGCGTCCCGATCCCGATGATGTTGACGGCGTTACCGGATACTTCGCCCACCACGGCGCAGATCTTGGTTGTGCCAATGTCCAGCCCGACGACGATGTCTTCCTTGCGCTGCATGCGTTCAACCTCCTTTGGGGCCTATTCTCACCGGCAGCTCCGCCTTGACGGGATTCACGATCACCCGGTTCGCATCGGTGAGGTCGATTCGGTCGAAGTCCGTCAGGCCGGGCTGGCTTTTGAGAAACGCCAGCAGATCCGCGAGCAGCCGGAACTTGGAGGCAAAGTCGTCATACCCCAGGCGGATCGATTTGCCCTGATCGAAGGCCTGCACCGTGATGCCCAGCTCGCGGTCCACCCGGATCGATCGGATCGATCGGGTGGACAGGACACTGCCGCGCTCACTGCCCAGGGTGAGAACCTGCAGGACCGCCTCCATAGACCGGCTGAGCGCGGCCAGGGGGGTCGCCCCCGATCCGGGCGCCGCGAACGGGAGCGCCGCCGTCGCGCCGGAGCGGTCGGCCACCCGCAGATCCGTAATCTTGAGCCCGCTCACCACCGGCAGCTCTTCGGGATCTCCGGCCTCCCACTCCTTGAAAACCTCCCCGCGGGTGTTCAACAAGAACTTCTTGCCCACATCCACGATCGCCGCCGGCACGTGTTCGCGGACGCGGATGTAGAGCGTCGCCGGGATCTCCCGTCTAACCTCGGCCTCTGCGATCCACGGATGGGCCAAAAGCCGGCGGCGGGCCGCCGACAGGTTGACGCTCAGCACGTTGATGCCCTCGCGAACGCCGGCGACCGAGGCCAGGGTCTTGGCGCTCAGGCGTTGGCCCCCTTCGATCTGGATGGTGCGGGCCTTGAAGTGTTCGCTTTGAGTCAGAACGTCGTGGATGAAGATGAAGAAAAATCCGACAAAGACCACGAGAGCAGCCCCGCTGGCAGCCCAGAACAGGGATATCCACCGCCCGAGCCAGACCCGGCGACGGGCGGCCGTGGCCCGCCGGCTGACATTCCGGCGCGGGGCATGGCGGGATAAGGAGCCGCGAGCTGTGAAGCGTCCGGCGGCTGTCATGGGACCCGCCTCCTGGGTCTGTCGTTCAACCCTGCTGGCACTTACACCCCCTTCAGAATCTCGGCGCCGGCTTTCCAGACATCACCGGCGCCCAGCGTGAGCAGCAAATCACCCGGAGCCAACCGGGGGCGGAGATGCGCCACGGCGGCAGGGATCCCGTCAACGCAGGTCACCTGCTTGTGGCCGTGGGCCTTGATGCCTGCACACAGGGCCTGGGCGCTGACGCCTTCGATAGGGTCCTCGCTGGCGGCATAAATCGGCAGCACCACCAGGACATCCGACTGGTAGAATGCCCGCGAGAACTCATCGAACAGGGCCCTGGTGCGCGTATAGCGGTGGGGCTGAAACACTACCACCATCCGACGTCCGGGCCAGCATTCCCGGGCGGCCTGCAGGGTCATCTTGATCTCGGTGGGGTGGTGGCCGTAGTCGTCCACGACGATCACCCCGTTGACCTCGCCCTTGACTTCCAGACGCCGCTGCACCCCCGCGAGGTCCTGCAGGGCCGACTGGATCCGGGCAACCGGAATGTCCAGCTCGACGGCCACGGCGATGCTGGCAGTCGCGTTGTAGACATTGTGGATACCCGGCAGGTTCAGCTTGAAGCGCCCCAGTTTTCGGCGGTGCCGGTATACGCTGAAACGGCTGCGACGGCCCTCGAAGATGACGTTGCGGATCTGGAAATCAGCCTGGGGGCTCATGCCGTAGGTGGTGGTGCGCTTCTTGATCTGCGGGATCAGGTCCTGGATGGGTTCGTTGTCCAGGCAGAGCACGGCCAGGCCATAGAAGGGAACCCGGTCGATGAACCTGCCGGGTATCCACAATGTCTACAACGCGACTGCCAGCATCGCCGTGGCCGTCGAGCTGGACATTCCGG
>JBLMXM010000367.1:0-2954 GCA_050257775.1 Hyphomicrobiales bacterium | reverse complement strand
GTCCCTCGGCTTTTTCCCGGTATAGATAATTGGAGAGGAGCAGATTTACGGTTTTCCTGAGGTAGTCCTATATCTTTTGCTTGAGGATTCGCCAAGGCTCTGCTTGCAATTGTAAAGAGGCGATTGACAATCGGGGGTGTTGCTGTTTAAATAAAACTAGAGGGGATGGAGTCCCCCGTACAAGCGCCTATTCCAGGCTGATGACTCCTGCCGCGCGGCCCATGCAGCGGCGGAGACATCGGCTGACCGGTGCAACCCGCCGCAAGGCGGGTTTTTTTATGGGTGCGCCAGGCCCATTCACTCACTTGAAGGAGGATTTCGTCATGGAGCAGTTCTTCACGACCGCCGCTGTATGGCTCTCGCTCGCCGTTGTCTCCGCTGTCATCGCCTACCACTTGCGCATTTCCATCGCCCTGATCGAGATCTGCATTGGAGTGGCGGCTGCGGCCGTGGCTGGCTCCCTTGGAATGATGGAGTCGCTCGGCGCCCACCACGACTGGCTTAAATTTTTAGCCTCATCAGGGGCTGTCATGCTGACGTTTCTGGCGGGCGCCGAACTGGAGCCCGAGGTGATCCGCATGAAATGGAAAGAGGTGACGATCGTGGGTGTGGTTGGCTTTCTGGGCCCGTTTTTGGGTTGCGCGGCGGTGGCACGGTATGTGCTCGGCTGGGATCCGCAGGCGAGCTGGCTGGGAGGTATCGCCCTGTCCACCACCTCCATGGCGGTCGTTTACGCCGTGATGCTCGAGACCGGTTTCAACCGTACGGGATTCGGCAAGGGGATCCTGGGGGCCTGCTTCATCAACGACCTGGGGACGGTGATTGCCCTGGGTCTGTTGTTTGCACAGTTCGACTACAAAACCATCGTTTTTATTATCGTCAGCGTAGTCGGCCTGGCGCTCCTTCCGCTGGTGACGTCTCGGCTGACCAAGCTTTACGCCTACCGGACGGCCGCCATCCGCACGAAATGGATCATGCTCGTTCTATTCGGGTTGGGGGCTCTGGCGATTTGGTCTGGAAGCGAGGCCGTGTTGCCGGCCTATATTGCCGGGATGATATTGGCCGGGAGCGCCGCGCGTGACATCGTCTGGGTGCACCGGCTGCGTACCCTGACGGTGGGGTTTCTCACACCGTTCTATTTTCTGCGTGCCGGTACGCTCGTCTCTTTGCCGGCCCTCATTTCCGCGCCCCTGGTACTGGTTGTTCTATTGGGCGGCAAAGTCGTCTCGAAGATCTTCGGCCTGTTCCCGATCATCGGGATGTTCCGGAAAGAGCGCAACGAGCGGTGGTACTACACGCTTTTGATGTCCACCGGCCTGACCTTCGGGACGATCTCGGCGCTTTACGGCTTCTCCCACGGCATCGTGACCCAGGAGCAGTATTCATTCTTAGTGACCGCGGTTATAGGCAGCGCGGTGGTGCCAACCCTGATCGCCGGCATCGCCTTTCTACCCAAACACCTACTGCCCAAACCGGTACGGGCCGAATCGACGGAGACGGTATGCGCCGAAGTTCGGGAAAACGGCCTTAGCGAGGAAGGCTGATGAGATCGAACCAAACTCTTTGGGTGCCAGGCTTGGAAAGCTTTGTAATGGCCGCCAATTATATTATTGAAATATCAAACCATTGTGCCTCTCGCCCTAACAGCTTCTTTTCAGGTTTGCCGGATATGCTATGCCCGATGAAAAATACATGATTCCCCCCATTGTCGGACAGGCTGTCAATCTACATTTTGACCTACCTACCAGATTTGCCGAATCCGCCGTTGACTTTCACTTAGCGAGTTACGGAGGGCTAAACGACCTGTCAAAAACCCCGAAGCGGCAGGGGTAATTCTTAGCTTTCGAACGGATACTTCTCGCCGGGGAGGAATAAACTATGGGACTGCGCATTGGCGACACGGCACCCGATTTCAAGGCGATGACGACGGAGGGACCGATCAACTTCCACGAGTGGATCGGCGACAAGTGGGCGATTCTGTTCTCGCACCCCAAGGATTTCACACCGGTGTGCACGACCGAACTGGGCTATATGGCGCGCCTCAAGCCCGAATTCGATCGGCGCGGGTGCAAGGTTATCGGGTTGAGCATCGACAAGGTCAGTGACCACACCAGGTGGGCGAAGGACATCGAGGAGACGCAAGGCGCCGCGCCGAACTACCCGATCATCGGTGACACAGAGCTCATGGTGGCCAAGCTCTATGACATGATCCATCCGGAGACGGAAGGTGACTGCTCGGGGCGGACGGCAGCCGACAATGCGACGATTCGCTCGGTGTTCGTCATCGGGCCCGACAAGAAGATCAAGTTGATCCTCACCTACCCGATGAGCACAGGCCGCAACTTCGACGAAGTGCTGCGGGTGCTCGACTCGATGCAGCTCACCGCCAAGCACAAGGTCGCGACTCCTGTGAACTGGCGCCAGGGCGAGAACGTGATCATCCTCCCGTCGGTCTCAAACGAAGAGGCGCAGAAGCAGTTCCCGAAGGGTTGGAAGACGCTGAAACCCTATCTGCGAGTCGTGCCGCAGCCGAAGTAACCGCCGGAAGGGCCTCAACGGGCGCGTGCGCCGCACCCCTTTAGGCCCGCGTCGGGTTCCGTCCTTGAGATAATCAGATTTGAACCCCCCCAGAGCGCTGTGATATCGGTCAGGGCGCCAGCACGCCAGCCGTCCAGTCCACCGGATTGAGCTTACACCCACCAATTTTCGCCCCTATTTGAGCCGGCCCAATTCCTTCATAATCGCCTCGTATTCGATCATTTTTTTCTTCACCAACGCCAGGGAATCCTCCGGCCCCATGTACTCCGTCTTGAAGCCGTTCTGGTCCATCTTTTTCTGGACCTCCGGGTCCTTCATGACCTTGTCGAAGGCGTTGGCAAGGTACTTGATGACTGCATCCGGTGTTCCCGGAGGAGCCGCGACCCCGCGGTAAGCGCCTTCAACGATGTCATAAC
>JBLMXM010000366.1:0-2696 GCA_050257775.1 Hyphomicrobiales bacterium | reverse complement strand
CGCAAAACGGCGTCATCGTTGCCGGCCAGTCGCAGTTTCAGGGCGTTATCGTAATGCTTCATGGCCGTGTTCAGCCATTCATACGCCAGGGTGCCTGAGCCCGGTCCTCCGCGGTCCAGATGCGCCTTGGCGCGGCGTTCGCACACAATCCCCTCGTAATACCGTCGGCAGTACTCGCTTTTCAGACGCGGCACTATCCCGCGGGCCTCGCTGAACTGCGGTTCCAGCTCACGCCTGAACTGGTCCGTCAAGGCCAGCAACAGGGTGATCAGGGCCTCCTGGTTGTCCGGCTCGACGTCCAGCACATCCCGGCAAATGCTTTCCGCCTCGGTGGGCTCGTTCAGAAAGCGATAGCACCGCGCCTTCTCGAGGGCTGCGGGAATGGCCGCTGCGGACAGGGTTCTCAAGGTCTTCATGTAATCCTCCAACATTAGAACTGATTTCAAATCCCCGGATCACGCCCGCGGGCAAGACAACGTGAGCTTGAGGCTCGAGGCTCAAAGCTCAAAGGAAAAGCTACCATCCGGTCAACTTTCATCTTCGAACTTTCAGCTTTCAGCATCTCCTATCGTCAGGCCTGGGCATCCCCCTTCTTCAGCAGGCGCTTGATCTGCCCCAGGCACTTGGTGACCGGGATGCCCTTGGGGCAGACCTCGGTGCACCACCACATGCTCTTGCACCCCCAGATCCCGTCCTCGCTGTCCAATGCTTTCAACCGCTCCAGGGGAACGGTGTCGCGGGAATCACAGATGTAGCGAAAGGCCCGCAGCAGTGCGGCCGGTCCGAGATAATCGGGGTTGACCCTCATAATGGGACAGGCCGCCGTGCACGACGCACAGAGGATGCAGCGCAGGGCCGGCTCGATGAATTGCTGGTTCTCGTCCTCCTGCAGCCGCTCTTTTTCCGGGGCGTCCCCGTTGGTGATCAGGTACGGTCGCACCGCGCGATACTTCTCAAAAAAAGGCCCCAGGTCGACGACCAGATCCTTGACGACCTTGAATACGGGCAGCGGTTCGATCACGAAGTTGTTGGCGGTGCGGAAATCCCGCACCAGCTTCTGGCAGGCCAGCGCCACGCGGCCGTTGATGACCATGGCATCCGAACCGCAGATGCCGTGCGAGCACGAGGCCCGGTAGGCCAGGGTCGGGTCCTGTTCCCAGCGGATCCGGTTCAGGCAATCCAGGATCTTGTCGGTGGGCTCGGCCGAGACCGTGTAGTGCTGGTACCTGGCCTTCCGGTCGGCCGCCGGATCGAAGCGGTAGACCGCAAACGTGCACTCCATGTCAGTACGTCCTTTCCCGGGGCTGAAACCGCGTGATGGTGACCGGCTTTGAGAAGATCTGCGGGCCCTCCCCGCTCAGCCGCGCCATGGTGTGCTGGAGAAAGTTCTGATCGTCGCGCTTGGCGAAATCCTCGCGCCAGTGCGCCCCGCGGCTCTCCCGGCGGTGCAACGCCCCGGCGGTAATGACCTCGGCCAGGTCGAGCAAATGGCCGAGTTCGATGGCTTCCAGCAGGTTGCGGTTGAAACAGCGGCCCTTGTCCAGGATCGAAATGCGCATGCTGCGCGCCTTAAGCTCCCGGATCTTGGCCAATGCAGTTTCCAAGCCCTTCGCATGCCGAAACACCGAAACGTGCTCCATCATCGTCTCCTGCATTTCAGCCATAATGGCGCCGATCTTCTCCGGACCGTCGCCCGCCATGAGCTTCGCCAGCCGCTGGGCCGCCTGCTTCCGGGGCGCGCCATAAGGCTTGCGCGGCTTGACGCTGCGGATGAAGTCGCGCATTGCGGCACCCGCGCGCCGGCCGAACACCAGGGTGTCCAGCAGGGAATTGCACCCGAGCCGGTTGGCGCCGTGCACCGACACGCAGGCACATTCCCCGGCGGCGAAGAGCCCGGTCAGCGGCGTTCCGGCGGCGTCGGCGATCGCGTGCCCGTCGGCGTCGGCGGCGATGCCGCCCATCATGTAGTGGCAGGTCGGCTGGACCGGGATCGGCTCGGCCGCGGCGTCGACGCCCGCATAGGTCCGGGCGAAGCCGACGATCTCGGCCAGCTTGTGACCGAGGACGTCCGGACCCAGGTGGGTGAGATCCAAGTGTACATAATCTTTGCCGTTGATGCCGCGGCCGGCGCGGATTTCATCCAGGATGCAGCGCGACACCAGGTCGCGCGGGGCCAGATCCTTGATCACCGGGGCGTAACGCTCCATGAACCGCTCACCCGCGCCGTTGCGCAGGACCCCTCCCTCGCCGCGGGCGGCCTCGCTGATGAGAATCCCGAGCTTGTAAATTCCGGTCGGGTGGAACTGCACGAATTCCATGTCCTCAAGGGGCGCGCCGGCCCGGTAGGCCAGCGCCATCCCGTCCCCGGTCGAGGCGAGTGCATTGGACGTGGTCTTGTAGATTTTGCCGGCCCCCCCGGTGGCCAGAAGGACCGCCTTGCTGTGGAAGGCGACGATCTCGCCAGTTGCCAACTCGTAGGCGACGACCCCGAAGCAGCCGGCGTCGTCCATCATTAGGGACAGCACGTGAAATTCATCGAAAAAGTCGATGCCCTTGCGCAGGCCCTGTTCCCAGAGCGTATCCAGGATGACCCGGCCGGTGCGGTCCGCGGCATAGCAAGCCCGCTTCACCGGAGCCTTCCCGAAACCGCGGGTGTGGCCGCCGAAGGCGCGCTGAGCGATCCGTCCGTCGTGCGT
>JBLMXM010000365.1:0-25862 GCA_050257775.1 Hyphomicrobiales bacterium | reverse complement strand
GGCTGCAGGTCCTGCAGGCTCTGGGCTACGATCCCGAGGTCTTTGTCGCCGCGCCCCGAGAGGTTGACCACCAGCAGGTCCTGCTTCGGGCGCCGGCGGGCTTCCTGCATGGCCCACGCCAGGGCGTGAGCGCTTTCGAGGGCCGGGATGATTCCCTCCAGCCGGCACAGCGTCCGGAAGGCCTGCAGGGCCTCGTCGTCCGTCACGGAGACGTAGCGGGCGCGCCGGGTTTCCTTCAGAAAAGCGTGTTCGGGTCCGACGCCGGGATAGTCCAGGCCGGCCGAGATGGAGTGTGCCTCCTGGATCTGGCCGTTGCCATCCTGCAGCACGTAAGACTTGGAGCCGTGCAGCACACCGACGGTGCCTGCGCCCAGGGCCGCGGCGTGCTGCCGGGTGCCGATGCCCTTGCCGGCCGCCTCCACTCCGATCAGCTCCACGGCGTCTTGCAGAAACGGGTAGAAGAGCCCCATGGCATTGCTGCCGCCGCCGACGCACGCAATGAGCGCATCCGGCAGCCGCCCGCAGCCCGTCTGCATCTGGCGCCTGACCTCGACGCCGATGACCTGCTGGAAGTCCCGCACCATCATGGGATAGGGGTGCGGCCCGGCCACCGAGCCGATGACGTAAAAGGTGTCGGCAACGGCTTCCACCCAATAGCGCATGGCTTCGTTCATGGCATCCTTCAGGGTCCCGGAGCCGGAGGATACCGGCACCACCTCGGCCCCCAGCAGTTGCATGCGCTGAACGTTGGGGGCTTGGCGGCGGATGTCCTCCACTCCCATGAAGATCCGGCATTCCATGCCGAAGAGAGCGGCAGTGGTGGCGGTGGCCACGCCATGCTGGCCCGCGCCGGTTTCGGCGATGAGTTTGCGCTTGCCCATCCACCGGGCCAGCAGCGCCTGGCCGACGGTGTTGTTGATCTTGTGGGCGCCCGTGTGCGCCAGGTCTTCGCGTTTGAGATAGATGGCCGCCCCGCCGATATCGGCCGTCAGGCGTTCGGCGGGAAACAGGGGGGTCGGCCGGCCGGCAAAATCCTGCAGCAGCCGGGCGAGCTCTTTTTGAAACTCCGCTTCTATACTGATGCGGCGGTAGGACGCCTCCAGTTCGAGGATGGCCGGCATCAGGGTTTCCGCCACGTAGCGGCCGCCGAAGGGGCCGTAGTGGCCGGCGGCGTCCGGCATGCGGCCCGCCTTAGGTAGAGACGGTTGCGGTGTAATCATAAGAAGATCGTCCTCCTTGCGTTGGCCGATGACACGGCTGCGATAAATTGTATGACTTTGCGGATGTCTTTGCGCCCGGGGCTCGCTTCTACGCCTGAACTGACGTCGATCGCATCCGGGGATGCCTCGTCAGCGGCCTGCGCAGCATTTTCAGGCGTCAGCCCTCCCGCCAGGATGAGAGGATGACGCTTGCCCAAGGGAGCCGCCTTGCTCCACTCCCAGGTCTGCGCGTTGCCCCCGGGAAGCGCCCCCCGGCCGCACTCCACCAGGAAAGCTGAGGTCGAGTATTGCGGCGCCGCCTCGATTCCGGGCGCTCGGCCGGCAAAGAGCGCCTTGATGACGAATAGTCCCTCTCCGCGCAGCTGCTGCACGAGCTCGGGCGTCTCGCGGCCGTGAAGCTGGACGGCCGTGAAGCCGGTGCGGCTCACGCTGGACATGATGGTGTCGAACGACTCGTCGACAAACACCCCCACGCAGAGCACATCGGGGGGCAACGCACGGCGGATGGCGCCGGCCGCGGAGTCATCGACCCGGCGCGGGCTTTTTGGATAAAAGACGCAGCCGATGGCCCGGGCGCCGGCCTGCGCGCAGGCCGCGGCCTCATCCGCCCGGGTCAACCCGCACACCTTAACCTGAATGGCCGGGAAACTCTGCACGGCTGTCGCACCTTTGGAATGACTTACTGACATCATTCCTTATTCCTTGCTCCCTTGGAGCATTTTTAGAAGACCCGCAGGGTCTTCTGAACGCACCAGGTGTTCGCCGATCAGGAAGTTGAACACGCCCTGCGCCTGGTAGCTTCGGATGTCCTCCCGGCTGCTGATCCCGCTGGCGGCCACAGCCACCTGCCCCGGCCTCATCAGCGGCACCAGGCGCAGCGTGCGATCCAGGTCGGTTTCAAACGAGCTGAGGTCGCGGTTGTTAATGCCGATCAACCGCGCGCCGGCGTGTTCCGCCGCCTTCAGCTCCGCCTCGGAATACACTTCGACAAGAGCCGCAAGACCTAAACGGGTGGCCAGATCAATCAAGCCGGTCAGCTCGCTTTCCGACAGGATTCTCACGATCAGTAAAACGGCGTCGGCTCCGATGGCCGCGGATTCGTAGATCTGGTAGTCGCAGAAGATGAAATCCTTGCGCAGGACGGGAAGCGCGCAGGCCATTCGGGCCTTCTGGAGGTCTTCCGGCGAGCCGAGAAAAAAACTTCGCTCCGTCAGAACCGAGACCGCCGCGGCGCCACCGGCCGCATAGGATGCGGCCAGACGGCCAGGATCGAGACTGTTGCTGATCGTCCCCTTGGACGGCGAGGCCCGTTTGACCTCGGCGATGATGTTCACGCCCGACGGCCCCGGGGCCTTGAGAGCGTCGAAGAACGGCCGGATATTGTTCCGCGCCTCGGCGATCTCGCGCAACCGATTCAGCGGGATCTCCTGCCGGGCGGCCTGCACCTCCACCTGCTTGGCCTGAACAATGCGATCGAGAATGTCGGATGCCATGGGTGGCTCCTGCCTGCATACATCAAGGGATTCAGGGTTCATGGTTCGGAGTTCAGGGAGTTGATGTATTTTCTCCTGAACCTTGAACCCTCGCAGCTCCTTTATCCAGCCTGCCGGGTGAATTGCACCAGAAGTTCCAGTTTGCGGCGGGCGGTTCCGGAGTCGATGGATGTGGCGGCAAGCCGCATCCCGTCCTCGAAACTTTCAGCCGCGCCGGCGGCCATCAACGCCGCGGCTGCATTGAGCAACACGACCTCGCGCGCGCCCCCCTTCTCGCCGTCCAGGACACGGCGGGTGACCGCCGCATTGAACGAGGGGTCGCCGCCGGCGACCTCGGCCGGCTGCGCACGCCGCCCCAGATATCTCTCCGGAGCGATGTCGTAAGTGCGGATAAGACCGTCCTTCAGTTCGGTCACGCGGGTCGCGGCGCACGCCGAGATCTCGTCCAAGCCGTCGTGGCCGTGAACGACCAGGGCGCGCCGGGAGCCGAGCAACCGCAAGGCCTCGGCGAACATTTCGGTCAACTGGGGGGCATAAACCCCGAGCAGCTGGCAGTTGGCGCCGGCCGGGTTGGTGAGTGGACCAAGCATGTTGAAGATGCTGCGGATCCCCAGTTCTTTGCGCGCTGCGGCCGCGTGCTTCATGGCGCCGTGGTAGAGGGGAGCGAAGAGAAAGCCGATGCCAATTTCCCGGACAGCCTCCTCCACCAAGTCAGGCGAGGCGTTGAGGTTGACGCCCAGCGCCTCGATAAGATCCGCACTGCCGCAGCGGCTGGAAATGGAACGGTTGCCGTGCTTGGCTACCGTTACCCCGCATCCGGCCACCACAAAGGCAGTGGTGGTCGAGATGTTGAAGGTGCCCGTGCCATCCCCACCCGTGCCGCAGGTGTCCACCACTGCGGAAGCTGAAACCTGGATGCGGGCGGCCTTGCGGCGCATGGCGCGCGCCGCGCCGGCCAGCTCCTCGAAGGTTTCACCCTTGGTGGAGAGCGCGGCCATAAAGGCACCGATCAGGGCGTCTGAAAGGGTGCCTGAGAAGATCTCACCGATCATGTCGGCCATCTCGTCATCGCGCAGGTTTTCACGCCGGGTGATCTTGCGCAGGTTCTCACGAAACATGGATGCGTCCTCCTGGTAAGTTGGCGCATATCGCCATCTCAATTTAGAAATGAACCGTAAGTGAGGCTTTCGGCCTCGATTCTCGCGGATAGAAAGCCGCTCCCACGAGAATATGCAGTTGCAACAAAATTCAACTTTCTGAAAAACCTATGCATAGAGAGTCTGGTGGGTCATTTTCAGAAAGTTGCGCAGCAGGCGTTTTCCGACCGTGGTCATAATGGATTCGGGGTGGAACTGCAGACCCTCGGTGGGATGGCTGCGGTGGCGCACGCCCATGATCTCCCCGTCCTCGGCTTCGGCGGTAACCTGCAGGCACGCGGGCAGCGAGTCGCGATCGACGGCGAGCGAGTGGTAGCGCATGGCCTGGAACGGGCTCTGGACCCCTTGGAACAGTTCCCGGCCGTCGGCCGTCACCGGGGAGGTCTTGCCGTGCATCAGCCGCCGGGCCGCCACCACCTTGCCGCCGAAGGCAAGGGCGATGGCCTGGTGGCCCAGGCAGACGCCGAGGATCGGGATGCGCCCCGAAAAGCGCTCGATGGCGGCGACGGTGATGCCGGCGTCTTCCGGCCGGCCGGGGCCCGGGGAGATGACCAGGCCCCGCGGGTTGAGAGCGTCGAGGTCATCCAGGGTCAGGCTGTTGTTGCGGGCCACGCGCACCTCGGCGCCCATCTGCATCAGATACTGATACAGGTTGTAGGTGAAGGAATCGAAGTTGTCGATCATGACCAGCATGCTGGGCCTCCTTTATCTACCGTTAAAAACGACTTTGGGCCGTCAGTTCCAGTGCTTGCTGAAAGGCCTTGGCCTTGTTCACGGTTTCTACGCGCTCGCGTTCGGGGTCCGAGTCGGCCACGATGCCGGCCCCGGCCCGCACCGTGAGTTTTCCGTCCATGATGCTGGCCGTTCGAATGGTGATGGCCATGTCCATGTTGCCGCTGAAGGACAGGTATCCCGCTGCGCCGCCGTATGGCCCGCGAGGCTCGCCCTCCAGTTCGGCAATGATCTCCATGGCGCGCACCTTGGGTGCCCCCGAAAGAGTCCCGGCCGGGAAGGTGGCCGCCAGCAGGTCCCAGGCGTCCAGGCCCGAGCGCATGTCGCAGCGGATATTGGACACCAGGTGCATCACATGGGAGTAGCGTTCAACCACCATCAGATCGGTCACCTGCACTGAGCCGATCTCGGCGACCCGGCCCAGGTCGTTGCGGCCCAGATCCACCAGCATGAGGTGTTCGGCCCGCTCCTTTTCGTCCTTCAGCAGTTCGTCGGCGAACTGCCGGTCTTCCTGCTCGGTGCGGCCGCGCGGCCGTGTGCCCGCGATGGGCCTTAGGGTGGCGATGCCGTTCTCGAGCCGCACCATGGTCTCCGGCGAAGAGCCGACCAGCACGGTGTCGTCAAGGTGCAGGAAAAACAGGTAGGGCGACGGGTTGATGTAACGCATGGCCCGGTAAAGCCGCCAAGGGTCCGGCGCCTGGTCGCTGATGAAGGGCTGAGAGATAACGGTCTGGATTACGTCGCCGGCCCGGATGTGATTCTTGACGGTCTGCACCCGGGATCGGAAATCCTCCGCGCCGACCGGCGAGGCGAGATCCGGCCGGCCGTTGGCGGCGACGGTTTTGCGAGGCAGCGGGGCGGCGGTTTTCTCCAGCACGCGCTCCAGACGCTCTTCGGCTTCGACCCAATCGCGCTCGGGGTTGCCGTTCGGGAAGGTGAGCGCCACGAGCAGCAGGGTGTGGCGGGCATTGTCGAAAATCAGGACCGTCTCGGGCGCCATGAAGCAGGCCAGCGGCTTGTCCGCCGGCCAGCGATGCGGGATGGCCTCGATGAAGGACACCATCTCGTAGTTGAGCTGTCCCACCAACCCGCCCCAGAACCGGGGCAGGCCGAAGACGTCGGCCGGCCGAAAGGGGGCCAGAACATCGCGCAGCACCTGGAACGGGTTGCCGCGGTGGGGAATGCTGCGGAGGCGGCCGGCCTCCTCGACGTCCACCCGGTCGGCGAAGACCCGCACGATCAGGTGGGCGGAGAACCCCAGGAAACTATACCGCGCCCAGCGCTCGCCGCCTTCGACACTCTCCAGCAGGAAGATCGGCCCATTGCCCTCGTAGAACCGTCCGAGGAGGGAGACCGGGGTCAGGGTGTCGGCGATGATCTGGGTGCACACCGGCACCACGCGGTACGATTCGGCGAGCCTCAGGTACTGGCCCTTTTCAGGGAAGCGGCTGAGAATCATAAGCCCTCCATTTTGGGTATCTGAGAAAATCGAAAGGGCCGTGGGAGACTTCCCACAGCCCTTGTGAAACACAAAAAAAGGACCGCGGGCCTTATGGAGTCGCCCACGATCCTTTGGTTCAGTCTATTTTGCTTCGGTCGCGCAGGCTACCCCGTAGGATTGGCCCGCCACCACCATGAACAGCGTTTGAGATTCCGATCGCTGGTATAAAGGGTTCTGGTCTTCATTTCTGTTTTCCAGTTGATACTGAGTTTACAGTTTTAAAAAATCCTGTCAAGGGGTTTCTTCTTATTTTTTTCTAACCCTCCTGATCCGGGAATCGAGTTGACATGCCAAATGCCAATGCATACTGATCCCGTCTGGCGCCCGGCTGATCTTGCCGCCAACAGGTACAAGGAAGCGAGAATTGAGAGGCCCCATGAAAGAAATAAAAAACATCGCACTGGTTGCTCATGACAATCGGAAAAAAGACCTTATTGAATGGGTGGAATGGAATTACACTCCCTTGGTCAAGCATCATTTGATTTGTACGGGCACAACGGGGAAACTGGTTGAAAAAGCCCTCAAGAAGAAGCTGGGAGAGGATAATTTTAGATATTCGATCACCAAGCTGAAATCCGGACCGCTCGGTGGCGATCAGCAGTTGGGAGCCATGATCACCGAGGGACAGGTCGATCTGATCATCTTTTTGTGGGATCCCATGACACCGCACCCTCATGACGTCGACGTCAAAGCGCTGCTGCGTATTGCCGTGTTGTACAACATCCCTATCGCGTGCAATCGTTCGACCGCCGACTTCTTGATTTCGTCACCGCTGATGGACCAGGAATATTCACCGGTCCTGAAAGAATACGATTCCTACATCGAACGCAGTATTGATTTCACATAGATAATTAGGGACCACGATGAGAAAGGCTGATGCTGACCCGTTGCGATTCATCCAAAATGGGGGATCCCCTTCGTGGATCATGCGCGAAGGCCACACCGCCGGCAAACTTGAAAAGCGAGCTTGCGGTGATCTGGCTCTCGTCGCCGGCCGCCCTCCGGGCAGCGCCAATGATCACCAGGACTGACCCCAATAAAGCGGCACTGGAGATGAATCGGCGATTTCTCCTGCTTTGATAGTTCCAACCTCTCGGAGTGCCAGGCCACACGCCGCAGCGACAGGGAGATGAAGCACAACGCCGAGACCGGCCTTTTGGCGGCAGCGTCAGACTTCTGCAGAAGATATCGATTGGTAGGTGGGCATGCTTTACAACTCATGGATTGGTCGCTAGATTAAGCTTTAGCGCCCGCCGCCTATTTCCCTGGACGAGCAGCACTGCAAGCCAAGGAGGCCCATGCCTTCTATCCTATCCGTCAGTACGGCGGTCCCCCCACATAAATTCTCCCAGAACGATGTTCGGCGCCTGGCAGGGCAGCTGTTCAACGCCGCCAGCTTCGACGTTGCCCAGATGCAGACCGTGTTCGCCAACACGACCGTCCGGGAGCGGTATTTTTGCGTCGACATGAATTGGTTTGAAGCGGATCACGGTTTTGCCCAGAAGAACCGGATCTATCTCGAGAAAGGCCTTGAGTTGGCCGAAAGCGCCGTGTCTGCCGTGTGCCGGTCCGCCGGCATTTCACCTCGGGATGTTGACCATATCTTTTTCATCTCCAGCACCGGTATTGCGACTCCCAGCCTGGACGCCCACCTGTTCAACCGCTTGAAATTTAACGGGGCCATCCTGCGAACACCCATTTGGGGGCTGGGATGCGGCGGCGGGATTGCCGGAATCGGGCGCGCCGCCGATTGGCTGAGAGCCTATCCGGAGAAAACCGCGCTGGTCGTCTGCCTCGAGCTGTGCGGGTTGACCTTCATCCGGAATGATCTCAGCAAGAGCAACTTTATAGCCGCCTCCCTGTTCGGTGATGGCTGCGGCGCCGTGCTGCTGGTGGGTGATCGACATGCCGGGATTCAACACCCCGTTCACGGGCTCTCCATCGCGGGAACCGGTTCGGTGACCTGGGAAGATTCCCTGGATGTCATGGGATGGGAGATCGCCGATAAGGGTCTCAAGGTGGTTTTTTCCAAGAGCATCCCGGATATCGTCCAGCAATCGGCTCGCCCGGCTGTCATGGAGTTCCTCGAACGGCATGGATTGTCCCTCAAGGACATCCGCTATTTTCTTGCTCATCCGGGTGGGGCCAAGGTGATCGAAGCGTATAAACAGGCGCTGGGACTCGAAGAATGGCAGCTAAAGAGCATGCGGGCGGTGCTGGCTGCATTCGGCAACATGTCCAGCGCAACGGTCCTGTTTGTCCTCGAGCACTTCCTGCACTCGAGCGACTACCGGAAAGGAGACTGGGTGCTGAGCACGGCGCTGGGCCCGGGATTCTTTTCGGAGATGGCTCTGGCCCGGTGTTTGTGATGCCCCCTCAAGCCTGGCCCTACATCTTTTTGAGCCTGCTGGGGCTGGAGCGAATGGTTGAAGTGCTCATTGCCCGCCGGAATGAAAAATGGATCCGGCGGCGGGGCGGGCAGGAACATGCCAGAGGCTTTTCCAGGGTCATCTTTTGCGTTCATGCACTGTGGTTCCTGGCATTTGCATTGGAGGCGTGGCTCCGGTCGGCCATCCCCCTGATAGACTTGCGCGGGGTGGCTGCTGTCGCCATCGCACTCCAAAGCCTGCGCTACTGGTGCGTCGTCGCCCTGGGGCGGTTCTGGAACACCAGGATCCTGGTCATGCGCGGGGCGCCCCTCGTCCATCGGGGGCCCTACCGCTGGATCAAGCATCCGAATTATCTGATCGTCCTAATCGAAATCCCGCTCTACCCGCTACTTTTCGGATGCTGGTTCACCGCCACCGTGTTCGGGCTTCTCAACATCTGGCTGTTGAAGACCCGAATCCGCCAGGAAACCCTGGCGCTGCTATCCGCCGGATGAGGTTCCAAGAGTGCATCGGGCGCCCCGCGGTCCCGCCCGCAGCAGGGTGACGCGTCTCTGAAAATGCTCATGCATCCTGTGGCGCTTGCGGGTACTCCACCGGCCAGAGACTGCCGATCAAGTGGGACGCTGTCCGGGGTACGGCTGCCTCCGGTTCGTCGAAATACACACTACACCCTATTGCCATCTCCACGGCAAATGCTTAGAGGAATGAGACAGGCCGCAGCGCCTGCATTTCCAAAATAGCCGACCTTCGTGATGCCGGCGACCCGATCGTCGACAAGTCGCAACAGCGTCTGTCCGAGAACACCTGATCTTCCCCTCCATCCCCGCGAACTCGCCGGCTGACGTTGCATTCGGTTGAAAGAGGTGACGTTATGAAAAGGAAAGCCATGTTGTGGAGCCTGGCCGTGGCGGTTGTCCTCGCCATCGGCGGCTGGGTTCGAGCTGCAAATGTCATATCGGTAGAGCAAACCAAACAAGACGTGACGACCAAGGAAGTTGCCGTCAAAACGGCGGACAACATCGTCTTTCTAGTGGACTCCTCGAGTTCCATGGCCACCCCTTATCGGAAACTGCACAAGAGCAAGTACGAGATGGCGAAAGAGACGCTTGTAGCTGAAAATGCGCACATCCCCGCGCTCGACTACAACGCCGGCCTGTACACGTTCATCCCCTGGAAAGAAGAGTATCCCATGCAGAGGTATGACCGTGCCCGGTTTGGGGATGCGATAAACCAATTGCCGGCACAACCCTCAGGCCGCACCCCTCTGGTAGAGGGACTGAACGGGCTGGAGGGTGTTTTAAGTGACGTACGGGGCAAGACCATTGTCTACATCTTCAGTGACGGTGGGTATGACCCGCAGCGGAATGGCCTAAAGGATCCCAGCGACAGGATGGCGGAGTTGGCCCGAAAATACGATGTCTGCTTCATGATTTTCGACTATTCGGAGACCCCGGAGCAGATGAAGCAGGTCAGGGACATGGCCAAAGCCAACAACTGCTCTGAGGTTATTCCTTTCAACGCCTATATGACCGATCCGCTTTATGCCTTGGCGCCACTTTTCACGCTGAAGACCGAGCAGACCGTTGCGAGCCGATCGGAGAGAATGATCAAAGGGCTTAACGTCGAGAACATTCATTTTGATTTCAACAGGACTGCCATCAGCTCGCAAGCAGCAGAGGAGCTCGATCAGGTCGGCCAGTTCCTGCAATCGCAGCCCGCGGCAACTGCCACCTTGAGCGGGTTCACGGACTCGATCGGATCAGAGCAGTACAATATGGGTCTTTCTCAACGTCGATCCGAGGCGGCGGCGGGATACCTGGAATCCCACTTCAAGATCGATCCCAGCCGGTTGGACACCCGCTGGTTCGGAAAAGAGGACCCGGTGGCGGGCAATGACACTCAGGAAGGGAGGGCCATGAATCGTCGGGTCGAGATTATCATCAGTGGATTATAGCAACGTAGCGTGCCCTGAAGGCCCGAATGGCGATTTCAGCTTTGACGGCCTTCAGGGTCAGCTGCGGCACCACTGATGCTGAACAACCACCATCTCGCGGTGTTGCGTCTTCTTCCAGAGCGAGGATGCCGGTCGAAATAAAGCCTCATCGTGCCGCCTGGGATCGTGGCCACTTCGTACCAGTGTTTGCGAACATAGCGCTCGCGGCTGCCGTTCCGGCATCGTCCGGTTTCCCGCCACGTCCGTAGTACGGCGACAATTGTGATCGTCCGGTCCCGCCACACGAACTTGCGCGGAAGCCCGGGTTCGCCGATCGCCATGGCCGAAGTATCCCCGGTTCCGGGCACCGGTCTTATAGACTCGCCGACGAATCTATCAAGCATCTATTTTGCGCTTTCGTTTGCCCCCCAGAGGCCGAACATGTTGTACTCCGTGTCCTGACAGATGACGAAGTAGCTTAGAACCGAGGTGCATCGAGGATCGCATGGCATGCCTGGGCTTCGACGAGGGGCCCTAGCTCCGCTGTAGACTTTAGACTCGAGGCCGATCAGATGGGGCAATAGGAAACGAAGGGGTGGGTGCGCATAACGGTCAGTTTCCAGGTGGACCTCACCCGGCAGTCGGTGAAGCCGTTGACCTCGAGGCGAATGCGTGGTGGAAGCTTGGTGGAAAGCGTCTCGATGACCTCCCACACGCGCTCCCGCGAACAGTTCCACAGGTCGACCACGACCGTATCCGCCCAGAGCGGCCTGCTTTTGATCTTCACCGTGGACAATCCCCGTAGCTGAGGCAGGTTCAATTCTACCAGTACGATTGCGTAAAGCATGGATTCCCGCTGGTCGCGAACATGCAGAAACATCATCAGAAGGACAATCGGCCCCAGTATCCCCAGGAATCCTATCGTCAGCTTGCCAAGACTCTCAAGCAGATTAACCATTTTATACCCTCCTTCGCCGAGATAGCTCTCATGAAGGTGTTACCATCCGGGAGGAAACAGAGTAATCATCCCGGCAGCCCGATGCCACCCGATTCTTGCGATCGATTGAAGTTCGAGTTGACCGGGAAAATGACTGACCGAATCTACCAACGTATGCAAGAGGGTACAAGGGAGGCGGTCTTATCCGTGAGAAAACGAGTAGAAAGCGGTAACACTTTTATTTAAACCAGGAAATGTAGTACAATATCAACAAATTGGATTTCCACAGGTCGTGTTCCAAGACCACCGGAGAACCTGAAAATGACAAGTGAAACCGACCGCATGCGCGGTCAGGCCGATCACCTCCGAGCCGAAGCCCCAAGACAGCAGCAACTGAAGGCTTCCCAGGCCGAAAGCATTGACCAGTGCGATACCACTAGTCCGGATTCTGAAACCGCCCTTCGGCAGAGTGAGGAGAAGTTCCGCCTGGCATTCCAAACCAGCCCGGACTCGATAATCCTCAGCAGGCTCTCGGATGCAAAGATTATTGAGTTCAACGAGGGGTCCACGAAGTCAACGGGATACACCCAGGAGGAAGCCATCGGGAAAACAGCTCTAGAGCTGGGGCTTTGGGATGACCCGGGCGATAGAGAGCGCCTGGTCGCCGGATTGAGAAAAGATGGTTTTGTTCAATTGGAAGCCAAATTCCGCCGGAAAGACGGGCAGATCTTGACCGGATTAATGTCGGCGCGTGTGTTTAGAGTGGGGCAGGAAGATATCATCTTATCGATTACCCGCGACATCACCGAACGCAAGCAGGCCGAAGACGCACTGCGCGAAAGCGAAGAGCGACACCGCCAAATCGTCGAGTCCTCGACCGATGCCATTCTGGTGCGCTCCGGTGACATAATTATTTACGCGAATCCGGCTGCGCTCAAGCTATTCCGAGCGAGCCACGCTGGAGAATTGATCGGTAAGCGCTATTTGGACTTGGTTCACCCGGATGACCGATCCGAATCAGTCGACCGGATCAGAAGAGGGATGAATGAAAAATGGATTGCCCCTCCCCGCGAACATCGCATCGTGGCTCTGGATGGGCAGGTGGTGCACGTCGAGTCCACCGGGGTGCCGGTTCAGTATCAAGGCGAGACCGAGCTGTTCGGAGTCTTCCGCGATATCACCGAACGCAAGAGGGCGGAAGAACAACTGAGAGAAACCGAGAAAAAGTACAGAGAGCTGGCCGAATCACTGCCTCAGGTTATTTTCGAAGTGGATTTAAGCGGGAATCTGACTTACCTCAACCACACCGGTTATGAGCTGTTCGGCTATACTCCGGAGGAAATTGCGAAAGGCTTTAGTGTGCTGGACGCATTTATTGCAGAGGATAGGGAGCGCGTGGCCTTTGACATCATGCTCAACATCCAAGGCCAAAGATTGGGCCGGCAGGACTATACGGCCGTTAGAAAAGATGGGACCCGATTCCCCGTAGGCGTTCACGCCGATCGAGTGATGAGCGGGCCGACCGCAACCGGCGTCAGGGGAATTCTCATTGATTTAACGGCGACGCAACGAGCCCAGGAGGAGAAGAAGAAGCTCGAAACCCAGCTCCAGCAAGCGCAGAAAATGGAAGCCATCGGAGCCTTGGCCGGCGGCATTGCGCACGATTTCAACAACATCCTATCGGCCATCATCGGGTATATCGAGCTGGCCATGCTCAACGCGGGTGCCGAAAGCGGTATCGATGAACTGAGGGAAGCCCTGAAAGCCTCGAACCGGGCCAAGGACCTTGTCAAACAGATTCTCGCGTTCAGCCGGCAGACCGATGAGGAGCGGATGCCCGTCAGGGTTGGAACGATCGCCAGGGAAGCTGCAAAATTCCTGCGAGCCACCATACCGACCACGATAGAAATTAAAACCCGCATCGATGAGAGGTCTGGGGCTGTTCTGGCCAATTCGGTCGAACTGCATCAGATCATCATGAACCTTTGCACCAATGCCGTGCATGCGATGGGTGAAACCGGAGGTGTCCTGGAGATTGAGGTACAGAATGCCGAAATCGATCACGCCCTCAAAAATGACTCCATTGGCCTGGAAGCCGGGCCATGCATCCGGATCTCCGTCAAGGACACCGGGGTTGGAATGTCACCGGAGGTTATGAAACGGATTTTCGACCCATACTTCACAACCAAGGAGAAGGGGGTCGGCACGGGTTTGGGTCTTGCGGTCGTTCATGGGATCGTCCGGAAATCAGGTGGGACAATAGAGGTTGAAAGCAGCCCGGGCCATGGTGCCGCGTTTCATGTCTATCTGCCCAGAGTCGACCAGCCCTCCTCAATGCTGCCGAAGCAGGCCGAGATTCCTGAGGGTGGCTCTGAACGAATCTTGTTTGTGGATGACGAAAAGATGCTGGTCGATATCGGCCAAAAAGTGCTGGAACGGCTGGGCTACGATGTCGTTTCGCGCACCAGTTCGATCGAGGCGTTGGCCCTATTTACAGCCAAGCCCGATCGTTTTGATCTCGTCATCACGGATCAGACGATGCCCGGAATGACCGGGGACGTGCTGGCCAGGGAGTTGATGCGGATAAGGCCGGGTCTTCCGGTCATCATCTGCACCGGCTACAGCCAGGCCATGGACCCTCAGCGGGCGAAGCAACGAGGGATCAAGGCCTGCGTCATGAAACCGATATTGGTTAATGAAATTGCCGCGGCCATTCGGAAGGCACTTGCAAAGGAATAGTCTCTTAGGATGTCGGGGTCGCAGACGGAGCAAGATTTGCTCCGGGCGGACGCGGTGAAAGCGCAGGGTCAGGAGTGTAGGCCGGTGGCGGGGGTGGCGGAGGAGTTGTTGAACGACCGGATGCTTGTTGCACATGACCTGGAATCTGGTTTCCCTTCGCATACATGCACTGCTGGTAGGCATTGTCGTAGCGCCGCTAGACTTCTCCGCCGGCGCCAAACGCTTGGGTCGAACCTAAGGCCGCACCTCCCAGAAGACCCGCGCCTGCTCCAATGGCAGCGCCCGGCCCACGTTGCCGGAAGCCGCACCGACTAATGCACCCGCAGCCGCTCCCAACGCCCCACCGGCAATCGCCCCTCCCGCCAGATTTTCGTTGACGGTCTTGTTGGCATTCCAACCGGTCTGGTTCTGTGCCCACTGACGACACACGGAGTCGTCGGCCTGGAACGTGTCGAAGGACTTGCCGTTGCCGGGCAACACCAGAACACTCGGCCCCGGCGGGATCGTCGCGCAACCGGCGAGCATCATCACGGCAAACAGAATCCCTGCAACTCTTTTCGGTTTCATTACTCTGAGGCCTTCCTCATCTGCCTGGGGGAACGGTTTCAGGCACCACCTTCATCCATCCGCCTGGGCATGTTTTAATATAAGGATAGTAGCCCTGGGGATTCTGACAGTAGTACCAATAATCCGATTCCGAATGATTTCGCTGAACATACGTCTGGGGCTGCTGCGGGACAACCACCACCGGCGGCGGGGCGTAATAATAGGCCGGCGGGCCCCAGTAGTAGGGCCCAGGGGCATAGGCCGGACCCCCGTACAACGGTATCCCCACATTGAATCCGAAGAAATAGCGGGTGCTGCTGTTCCCGGCATGCCCAGCCATGGGCATTGCCAGAAGCAGCCCCATTGTAACCAGAATTACAACAGCAGTTTTCATGGCTATCACCTTCGGCCCTGGCTTGGACAAAGCTGTCTTTATTGCTTTGATATTATTTGACGGTGGAATTTAAAAACCGTTTACATGAAAAGAGGGCACAGAACCCCTCTGCCGAATGTATGGCCGGCCCGTGAGATCGACGGTTTTCCGCAGGGGACAATCCGGTTATTCAGGTTCAGGCAGCTTTCGGGTTGCTTGCAGGGTAGCCTCGTGCGCCGATACCGTTAATTTGTAGCCGACCCCGTACACCGTGTGAATGATTTCACGCCCTGGCAGCCTTTCCGCGATTTTCTTGCGCAGATTCTTGATGTGGGTATCTATGGTCCGGTCATAGCCCTCGAATTGATATCCCTGGACCTTGTCCAGAAGCTCACTTCTCGTGAAAACCCGATCCGGATAGCTCATCAGGACTTTCAGCAAGCTGAACTCACTGGGGGTCAGGTCCAGGATGTCTCCACCCACGCAGGCCCGATGCACCGCCGCATCCAGTGTGAGGTCGCCGACGACCAGTTGGGCAGCCGGCTCGACGGGGCCGGCCCTCCTCAGCACGGCCTTCACACGTGCTACCACCTCTCTCGGGCTGAAAGGCTTGCAGATGTAGTCATCGGCTCCCAGTTCGAGGCCGATGAGTCGATCCACTTCGTCGACGCGGGCCGTGATCATCAGGATGGGGATATTCGAGAATTTTCGAATATCCCGACAGATGTCCATGCCGTCCGCATCAGGCAGCATGATGTCCAGCAGGATCAGCGCGGGCGGATTTTTTCGGACGTAGCTCACCACCTGGCCGCCACGGTTCTGGCAGGAGACCTTAAACCCGGCGCCCTTCAAGTAATCGCGCAGTAAATCCGAAATTTTTTGCTCATCTTCAACGATCAAGATGTGTTCATGGGTCATCTGAGAGCCTTTTAATGGCGGTCGGCACCAGCCGTCAGAGGGAGTTCGATCCGGATCAGCAGTCCTCCGGCGTCAGCCGGTGCCGCCGTTATTTTCCCGCCATGAGATTCAACTATCTGTTTGCAGATGGCTAGGCCCAGGCCGCTGCCACCCAGTCGGCGATTTCTTGATGGATCGACGCGATACAATCGGTCGAACAGCCGCTCAAGAGCTTCTTCCGGCACGCCGGGCGCTGAGTCTTCAAAGTAGATGGTCAGCTCGCCTGCGCTGTGCCGTTCGTAGATCTTGAGCGACCCCGGTGAATCGGTGTACTGGAGCGTATTTTCCAGCAGGTTGGAAAATAGCTGGGCCAGGCGATCCGCATCTCCTTGGATGAAAAGCTCGCCGGCCTCGCTGATATCAAAGGCCAGGGATATCTGCCTGCGTTCAAAACGGCTGCGAAAATGGTCAACCATCTCAGCCAGAACCCTCAGCGGCCGGATCGGCTGCTTTTGCGCGAGCAGGCATTGGGAGTCCGCCAGCGACAGTTGGTGCAGTCCATCCACGAGCTTGCTCAGGCGAAGGATCTCGGAGTGCAGGGATTCCAGGGTCCCCTTGTTCAGACTTCGCACACCGTCCTGCAGAGCCTCGATTTCCCCCCGCAAGACCACCAGAGGTGTTCGCAACTCATGGGAGATGTCCGAAATCCACTGCCGGCGCATGATTTCATAATTTTGCAGGGTCTGGGCCATGCGGTTGAAATCGGCCGCCAGCTGGCCTATCTCGTCCTTGGTATGCACCTCGATCCGGGTGTCGAACTTGAACTCCGCGAGGGACTTCGTCCCCTCGGTGAGTCGTTGCACCGGTGCCGAAAAATGCTTGGACAGCAGAAAGGAGGCAATGGCGGCCAGTACCAGGATGCCGGCGCCGACCAGGTAAAAGGCCATGGATTGGTTCTTGATGAACGCCACCACCAACGGGTCAGCCAATTGCTGCCTTTTGTGAAGGCCTAGCCATCCAATGATCCGGCCATCCGCAATGATTTCCTGCAGCGTATAATTCTCTGACGCGCTGTCGGGCAGACCTCCAGCGACCATCTGTTTGCTTTCATCAAACAGGGCCAGCCCGCGTGAAATCCGAAAAAGGCGGCTGGGAAGTCGCCCCGCCTTCGGCTCGCGAACCGCCGGCTCGGACGGTGCGAGGGGCCTGTTATAAAGTCCTGCCCGGTCGAGGTCGCTGCGCGAAAGAATCGATTGCAGCGTGGTATTCCACAGACTCGGATCGGCCCTTAGCCGTTCCCAACTATGGCGCACCTGATATTCAGCTGACAGTTCCGCCGTCAGCAATCCGAGTCTGGTCAGGACGGTCTGGTTGACATAATCTGCAAAATGGCGGGACACATAAAACTGCATGGTTCCCGCCATCAGGGCTACTGCCGATATGGATGTCACCAGGAAGGCCAGGAAAATTTTATAGGCAAGCTTGATTTTCATTCGTGTCGGTTACCACTTGGCCGCCATGGATCATCTGACCTTGCTATGGAAAACAAGTTAATATATTTATCGGGCCGGATCAAACACCGCGGCCCGGCATTCACAACATCTCCATCATTTCCTCACATGATCTTGGCTATGGACCTGCTGGTCTCAAAAAAACTCGCAGCCTTCACATCCTTGCTTCATAATTCCTCCACAATCGGTTGCTATTGTTGATGCCCGAAGCAGGAAGACTCCCGTCAGGGGTGTTCAGAGTTTCTGAAGGAGGATAGTATGAAAAAGATTCTACCACTAATTGCCGTATTCATGGTTTTGGCAGGCCTGGTTCTCTACGTTTCCGCTGACACAGCCGCTCCCCAGGATCAATCTATCCCGGGTTATGGGATCCAGCGGAGCCAAGGCAAGGGCGGGCCGTGGCTGCTGATGCGGTATGTGCGTGAAAACATGGCGGCACAAACGGTCGCTG
The DNA here is from genome assembly GCA_050257775.1 of Hyphomicrobiales bacterium. Taxonomy (GTDB): domain Bacteria; phylum Desulfobacterota; class Desulfobacteria; order Desulfobacterales; family SpSt-501; genus SpSt-501. The sequence continues at coordinate 7,982 of JBLMXM010000365.1, read as the reverse complement.
AAATCGCGAAACAGCCGGTTGAGGTCATCCGCAAGAAACTGGAGGAACAGCGGCTGCCGGCCGTGCTGGCGGAGTTCCAGGTCGACCGGAAAGCGTTTTCCGACGGGATGCATGCGAAGGTCCAGGACCTGCTGGGAAGGCTTGTCGAAGGCAGTTATCTGACCGTCGATCAAAAGACCCAGATTCTTGCCCAGATGGATCAATTCGCCCAGCGGCGTGAGCTTATGAAAAGCCTGATCGACAAAGCGGTCACGGACGGAACGATTACGCCGGAACAAGCGCAGATGCTGCTGAAAAGGCCACGTTGAGTCCTGCCGTGCAAACTCCGCACGCTTTGGAGGCAGGCGCGGGTTTAACACCCAAACACTGGCGCAATCCTGTCTTTTTGGTCTATGGCCAAAAGGACAGGCCGCCGGCCTTACGAGCGTTGGGTGACTCAGCTCTCATACAGGTGGCGCAGTTGGCCCTGAGGTGCATAGTGAGGATATCTGGGGCGAGACTCTGATCGGATCAGGTCAAATCAAGAAACTATGCGGTTTTCGCCGCAAAAAAATATTAGTCCCGATTCCTTGTCCGCACAGGCGAGGGTCATGTTGAGCGCCCGTCCCATATCGGCTGCGAGGGCGGTCGGTCTTGACATGCCGATCATGATTGGCAGATGCGCTCGGGCGGCTTTTTGGACTAATTCGTAGCTTATCCGTGATGATAGAACCAGGAGAACGGCTTCGGGCAGCTTCCCGGTCATAAAAACTTTCCCGATTGCCTTATCCAAGGCGCTATGACGCCCTACATCCTCGGCAAAGGAGACCATCTCCAGCTGATGGTCAAAAAGCATGGCGGCGTGCGCCCCCCGGGTTTTCTGGTAGTACTTCTGGTTTTCCGAAAGCTTGGTGATGCAATCGAAAATCCGGTTGATGCCGACTTTAAAGCCATTTTCTGCTGGAGTTAATATCTGATAAAGGTCCTTGACCATCTCCTTGCCGCAAATGCCGCAACTGGTCTGGCTCACAAAACCCCTTCGCTCAAGGAGAGCTTGAATCTTTTCGCGCCGTGCGGGTTTGAGCCGGACATCGATAACATTCGCATCCAGATCCCTGCAATATCCAATGGTTAGGAAATCATCCGGAGAGTCGGCGATTCCCTCGCCGAGACAGAACCCCGCCGCGTGGAATATCTCTTCGCCGGGGGTTCTCATTACCACTGAATAGGGCTTCCCATCGATGCGGATTAAAAGGGGCTCTTCCCCGATCAATTCGTGAGAACCGGTCCGGCGACTCCCCCCTTCATAGCGAATCACTTCATAAAATTCAGTATTTTTTCCGGTGCCATTCAAATGCTTCGTTCCAGGTTGAAGGTTTTAGAGGGGCTGAATTGGTTCGCGCTGAAAAAGTGTATCAGTCTGGAATCATTCCAGTCGACCAATGTGTTTATCTTTTGTACGCCGAGCGTTCTCAAATGGTCCATGAATTCGTGGATCAACCGCTTGCCGATGCCCTTATGCTGGAAATGGGGATCGACGCCGATCGTATCCAGGGTCGCCTTCTCCTGGGAAATCCCATATTGCCCCATATAGAGCTCCCCCATTACAAAACCCAACACCGTTCCATCCTCTCCCTCTGCCACCAGCGACGCGGGCAAATAGTCTTTGGATTGAAAAAGCTTTTCGAACTTCAATTTATAGTACTCCGGCCGGGAGGCTTTGAGCACTTTCTCGTCGATCCGTACCACCGCTTCGAAATCGTCAGCCTTCATGAGCCTGATCTTAATCCTGCGCTCGTTCATACGGCTCCTGACTTGTCCTTGCTTTTTCTAACGATCATTCTTTCTTCTTCGGAAATGGGGGGTGGGACAGGCTTTCCGGAAATCTTCTGCACCGCACCGAACCGAGGAGGACAGGCGTCAAAGCATGTTCCGCATTTTATGCATTTCTCCTGGTCGATGACATGAATCAGGTTCTTGCCGCCCGTAATCGCCTCGGCCGGACATCTCTTATGGCAAATCATGCAGGCTTGGCACTTATCCGGATCGATATAGTACGAGACGACGTCACTGAACAACCGGTCGATCTCGTCGCGGGTGAAAAATCCTTCATATGCTGCTTCGTTCTCAAGACGTGACGCCAACTTCTTCCTCTTCACGATTTTGATGTAGGGGATCAGCTTTCGGACGTCTTGAAGTCTGGACTTCAATTTATCTGTGTCGATGCCTTCGGCTTGGCCGAGCGGCCCCAGTGCCCTTATCGTCTTGCAAAAACCATTGACCACTTCGGTAAAAAGAATTCCTTCACCGGAGGACATGAATTCAATACTTAGCCTTGCGGGGTTCAGCCCGATGTGCTCCATTATTTTCCTGCATAGAAGCACCATGTTGAGGGCATGGTAATTCCCGTGCGTAACATAATTGCATTCGTTCAAACGGCAACCACCGATAAACACCCCATCCATTCCGTTTGAGAAAGCCCGGAGTATGAATTCCAGGTCCACTCTACCGGAACACATGACGCGAATCAGCCTGATTTCAGTTGAATATTGCAGTCTGGAAACTCCAGCCAGGTCAGCAGCGCCGTATGCTCACCAATGGCAAACGAAACCCAATATTCGTGGTTTAAATTCGAATCCGCCACTCATCGGTTCGCGACTCCTTTGTTCGAAGGGGATATGCCGGCTTTATTCACTCTTGTGCTTCCGCGCATCTTCTACCGCCGCATCAATTTGGCTCAAGAGGTCTTCATCGGTAAAGTGCTTTAGATAGATCGCCCCTGTTGGGCACTTGGCGTTGCATAGGCCATCTCCTTTGCAAAGAACCGGATTCACCACGGCTTTTTTGCCCTCTCGTGTCTTGCGAAACTCTATGGCAGCGTAGGTGCAGGCTGAGATACAGGCCCCGCACCCCATACACTTCTTTTCATCCACCTCGCAAACAGAACCCGAGACGGTGACGGTATCATGGGAGAGCAGGCTTAACACCCGGCTGGCCGCTCCATAAGCCTGGTTGATCGCTTCCGGTATATGCTTAGGATAGTGAGCCAGCCCGCAAAGATAAACGCCGTCTGTACCAAACTCGACCGGTCTTAATTTGACATGGGCTTCTTTGAAAAACCCGTCCGGCCCCAGGGAGACCTTGAATAGTCGGGATATTTCCGGGTTTCCTTCGGAAGGAACAACGGCAGCGGCCAGGACCAGGTAATCGGCATCTATGGCCAACTGCTTGCCTAAAATGTAATCGGGCAGGGTAATCCTCAAAACCGGCCGGCCTTCTTCCTCGACGGCTTCCACCTGGGGTTTATGGTCCGGCTCGTAACGGATGAACTTTACATCCTTATTTGCTGCTTCCCGGTAATAGTCCTCGCTGAACCCATACGTCCGCATATCTCGGAAGACAATGGTGACGTTCATCCGGGGGTTCAGCTGTTTCAGTTTCAGGGCGTTCTTGACGGCATGGCTGCAGCACACCCGGGCGCAGTAATTGCGGTCTTCTTGCCGGCAGCCGACACATTGGATCATCACCACACCCTGGGAGTTGATCAGGCTTTCTTCTCCGCGGGCGATTCGCTCTCCCAGCTCCAGCTGGGTCAATACCCGGTCATCTTGTCTATAAAGGTATTCGGTGGGCTTATACTCATCTGCGCCGGTCGCGATGACGGCAGCTCCGTGCTTGATCTCTATGACTCTCCCTTCGGATTTCACCTGGGTTACAAAATTGCCGACATAACCGGTAGCCTCTGTAATGATGGCATTGGTATATGCATGGATTAAGGGGTGCTGATAGACCTTGCGCACCAGATCGCGCAAATAGGCCTGAACATCCGTCCCATCCAGGGTGTAATGGATTCTTCGTGCCGTTCCTCCCAGATCGGCATTCTTTTCCAGCAGGTAGACCTCATGTCCCTGGTTGGCGATGGACAGAGCACAGGTCATCCCGGCTATGCCTCCGCCCACCACCAACGCCGTCCGGTTTACAGGCAGATTGATTTCCTGCAAGGGCTCCAAATGGCAAACCCGTGCCACCGACATCCGGGTAATGTCTTTGGCCTTATCGGTGGCATTCTCCTTTTCCTTGGAGTGGACCCAGGAGCAATGCTCCCTGATATTGGCCATGTCGAAGAAATATTGATTGATTCCCGCCTCGCGAAGCGTGTCCCGGAACAATGGTTCGAGGGTCCTGGGGGAGCAGGCCGCGACCACCACCCGGTTAAGCCCCTTTTCCCGGATGGTCTCCGTTATGGCATGGGCAGAATCAGTCGCACATGAGAACAGCTGTTCCTGGGCGTAGACCACGTTGGGCAGAGTCAAGGCATATTCGACGGTGGAAGGAACATCGACCACTCTGCCGATATTGGCCCCGCAATGACACACAAAGACCCCGATCCTGGGCTCCTCGTCCGAGACATCCTTTTCCGGTGGATACAGCCTTTCCTTGGAGAGTTTCCCCCGTCGGTAGGCAAGGAGTTCCCCACATTGGGAGCCCGCGCCGCTGGCGGTAAAGACCGACTCGGGGATGTCCATAGGACCCTGGAACGCGCCGCTGACAAATATTCCCGGGCGGGAGGTCTCGATCGGATTAAACGGATTGGTCCTGCAGAACCCCCGGGAATCCAGTTCGATGCCGAACTTTTTGCCAAGGTCCTTTACACCGGCGGGCGGGTTCAATCCAATGCACAATACCACCAGATCGAACTCCTCTTCCTTCACGCCGTCTCCGGTAGTGGAGTATCTTATGGTTACATTCTTGCTTTCCGGGATCTCTTTGCCTATGGATACGTAGCTTCGGATAAATCGAACCCCGGGGAGGTTCTCTGCTCTCTGGTAGAATCGTTCGAAATCCTTGCCATAGGAACGAATATCGTTATGGAATACCGTACACTCTGCCTCTGCGTCGTGATCCTTGGTCAGAATCACCTGCTTCTGGGTGTAGGTGCAGCACACGGCGGAGCAATAGCTGTTGCCGCCCGGTATAACTTGCCTCGATCCGACGCATTGGATCCAGGCTATCTTGTGCGGATGCTTCTTGTCGGAGGGGCGCAGCACCTCACCTTCGTGAGGCCCCGTGGCACATAGCAGCCGTTCGAAGTCCAGGCTGGTTACCACGTTCTCCATCTTTCCGTAGCCAAAGTCACCCCTCACCTTGGGGTCAAATGCCTGATAGCCCGGCGAGAGAATGATCGCCCCGACTTTTACTTCCACCTTCTCCGGCTCTTGATGAAGATCTATGGCCTCGTTCTTGCAGACTCCTTCGCAAATAGAACATTTCTTCTCTTTAAGGTAAAGGCAGCTATCATCTATATACGTGACCAGGGGAACGGCTTGGGAAAAATATATGTGAATGGCTTTATTCGATGATAGGTCCTGGTTGTATGGATCAGGGACCTTTACCGGGCAGTACTCGACACAGGTGGCACAACCCGTGCATTTGTCCTCTATAACGTACCTGGGTTTTTTATTCAGGGTGACCTTGAAGTCTCCTGCCTCTCCATCTACACTGTCAATCTCAGTGTAGGTCAGGACCTCTATATTGGGATGCCGGCCGACCTCGACCAGTTTGGGCGAGAGTATTCACATGGAGCAGTCGTTTGTGGGATAAGTCTTGTCCAACTGGGCCATGTGGCCCCCGATGCTCGGCGCCCGGTCGACCAGGTAAACCTTGAAACCGGCCGTGGCCAGATCCAGAGAGGCCTGGATGCCGCTGATCCCTCCACCGACCACCAGAACATCTCCGAAATTGCCGTCTGCGAGAGTTTTGCAAACCTGTTCGATTTGTTCTTTTTCCATTTATATCCGCCTCTATCAGTCTAAATCGCGTCCTGGAGTATCTCCGTAATATCCTTGATCTCCACGGCCTTACCATTCTCCAGGGTCAGCCGGCTTTCCTCAAAATGGGTGATGCAATACGGGCAGGATGTGGCCAGCACCTCGGCTCCGGAATCGACCGCCTGCCCTAATCGGAGGTCGGAGAATCTTTCACCTTTTGGGGTTTCCATCCAAATCCGGCCACCGCCCCCTCCGCAGCAGAGACTATCGGCCCGCGAGTCAGCCATTTCGGTCAGTTCCAAACCCGGTACATGCTTCAAAACCTGCCGGGGCTCGTCATATATGCCGTTATGTCGTCCCAGGTAACAGGGGTCGTGATACGCAACTCTTTTTCCGTACTCACGGGTGAACTTAAGTCTTCCCGCTTCAATCAACTGGTGCAAATATTGGGTGATATGAATCACCTCGAAGTTTACCCTGAATTCGGGGTACTCGTTTTTAAAGGTGTGGTAGCAATGAGGGGAGGAAACCAGAATTTTCTTCACTCCATGGTCGATAAACGCTTTGATGTTCTCCCTGGCCAGACGCCTGAATAGGGTCTCATCACCGGTCTTGCGGATGCTTTCGCCGCAGCAACTCTCCTTGGGACCTAGTATGCCGAAATCCACTCCAGCCAAGTTGAGAATATGGGCTGTAGCCTTGGCGACCTTTTTCATTCTGGGGTCATAGCTCAGGTAGCAGCCGGGGAAATACAGAATTTCCATCCCCTCGGAAAAAGCTTTTACAGGCAGGCCTTCCGCCCAATTTCCTCTATTTTTTCGCTCCTCGTTCAGGGGGTTGCCTTCTCCGACAAGGCTGGCGCTGATGCCGCGGATCGGACGGACCGGCGTGGGAAACACCCCGTATTCCGTGGCGATCCGGCGCAGCGATACCCCGGATTCAATTATCTTCACTCCTCTGGGGCACTGCCGAGGGCAATTTCCGCAGGTCGTGCAACGCCACATCTCGTCGCTTTCGATCTCGGTCAAACCAAACGTGGCCTCTCGAATGATCCTGCGCATGCTGAAAGATCTCACCCTGTTCCACGGACAAACCGTGTCACAAAGTCCGCATTGATAGCACAGTTTGAAAGCATCTCCGCCGGACGATTTGATGACGTCGATAATCTCTTGTAATGGGGCTACAGTTTCCACTGCCTTTTTTAATCCTCTTTCTTGGCCTGGGTGTTGGCGCCTTTTTTGGAGATGGACATTCGGGCAACCGCATCCATTATCTTTTGCAATCCGAACTTTTCTGCCAAGGTTTCCAATCCGATCTCCATTTCTTCCTGCGTTCCTTCCTCTTCAACCTCTTCTTCCCTTTCTTCGTAAATCAGGGCATCGTTTAGGCACCACTGGACGCACATCGGCTTTTCTAGTGTCGGATCGCTTTCACACATGTCGCATTTCAGGGGCAGTCCGGAATCGGGTTCCTTGAAAAGGTCTCGGGACGGGCAGGACGCCCGGCAGAAGGCGCACTCGTCGTATTCCTTTCCGTCAATCACATACTTGTCCCTGCCCATGCATTCGGCTTTGGCATGCTCGCCCGCGTATACCGGGACATAGATGTCCTTCAACGGTTCGCGAATCACCCGGATGCGAGACCTCTCCGGATTATTACCGCTGTATTTCGGCATGGAGTGAAAGGCGGAGCAAATGACCTCACAGGCCCGGCAACCATTGCACTTGTCAACGTCGACTTTTATTGTTTTGACTTTCTTCTTTATTTTCTGACCCATGACGGTTACCACCTTTTCATTTTATTCTCTTTTTACACCGCGGCGCTCTTGGAGGGTTCAACTGCGCTGTCCGTCAAGATCCCCCGCTGGACTAGATCTTCGCTCACGAAATCCAAGCCCAGTTCATGCAGGGACTCTCGGGTCGGGATACCCTCGTTGTTCCACCCCTTCAATTTGTAGTACGTATCCAGGAGTTCCTTTTCCAGCTCGGGGAATCTTTTCTTCCAATGATCCTCCGGCGGCTTGTCATCCTTTCTCCGCATGCCCCTTCGGATATTAACGGCTCTAACCAGAGTTCGATACCTCTTGGCGGCTTGCGTCAGTTTGGCTTCATCCATGTCGAACCCGGCTCCCGCCGAGATGAATTTCGGGTAATTGTGGATATGATACGGGGGCTTCAGAGGGAATGAGGACAACCCGGCGCACATCCCTAAAGCGTCATCGATGTAGTGCATCCG
>JBLMXM010000364.1:0-6789 GCA_050257775.1 Hyphomicrobiales bacterium | reverse complement strand
CTGGTGGGCTGCACTGGAATCGAACCAGTAACCTAATGATTAAGAGTCATTTGCTCTGCCTAGTTGAGCTAGCAGCCCGTCTTCCAACGACAATCGCGATCTTTACCAATTTGACATGGGCTTGTCAATTTCTAATTTCGCCAAGGGGGCTTCTCCCGACTCCACTTTTCTCTTTTCAGTCGTTTGCGGTCGATCTTTTTACCCTTCTCCATTCGGCGCTTCAAGAACGCGGGAACGTGCCCTGAGGCGGACTTCCCCAAATCCATCGCGAAGCTACCCGGCGTTGACGGCCGCCGAGGCGCCTCTTCCGGTGGCTGCGTGCTCCTGCCTTCACCCGGTTTTTCCTTTGGAAGCGGCGGACCGCTGAAACAATCGGGCGGAATGGCTTCGGCGGTGTAAAGGCTTTCGCCCAACCGTACGAACGTGATGCCCTGCGCCAGCGCAGATGGAGCGTTCACGGCCAGGATGACCGGATCCGAATCGATGCGGCGACCCAACCGTTCAGCCAGCATGCGGTCTGAGGCCAGCACGACGCGCGGATGCGACGAGGGCCGAATTCCCTCCGCATAAACATGCGGGTAAGCCCTGCGTCGGACACAGACATACAGCTGCCTTGGAGGATCGGGCTCTGGCACTTCCAAAGCCGAGGCCACACGGTTTCTGGCTCGGATCAGGCCTGCGACGATCTCCACGGGTGCATTCGTTACGCTGAGCAGGACCTCGTTCAGGTGGGAGAGGTTGACGTAGCCCCAGCCATCCTCCTCGTGCAGGGCCCTGAGGAGGTCCTTCAGTCGGACAAACCCCTCTGCGTCGGGGACCAGACCGAATTCATCGGGCCGCCTGCCGAGAACGTAGCTGAGCATCTTAGCCAGGTCGTGCGGTGAGCGGGTTTTTCCCATTCTCTTTCTTGACCGCTAGGTTACCTTCTGATACTTGATAAACTCGCAAAATGCCATCCGCTTTGATGACTTTGTAAAGAGGCCAAGCTCAAGGCGCGCGATTCTCGTGGCGCGAAGCGTACTTAAAGTACGCCGCAGCGGCAGCTCTGCCCGGGGCGGGAAAGCGCACCGCAGAGATTGGCTTTTTTTCGAAGTCGTAGCGTCGACATGATAACCGATATCGGGTCGAAAGGACAACACCATGAAGCCTGCGACGAAATCGTTCCGGCTTTTCGAGGACGCCCAGAAAATCATCCCCGGCGGGGTCAACAGCCCGGTGCGGGCCTGCAAGTCCGTGGGTGCGGAACCGTTGTTTATCCGCAAGGCCGAAGGAGCCGTCGTCGTCGACGCCGACGGCAACCGTTACATCGACTTCATCGGATCCTGGGGGCCGATGATTCTGGGGCACAACCACCCGGCCGTGGTCAAGGCCGTCCGCAAGGTGCTCGAGCGCGGCATGAGCTTCGGCGCTCCGACGGACCTGGAGATCGAACTGGCGCAGCTGGTGATTGCGGCTGTGCCGTCGGTCGAAATGGTACGCATGGTCAACTCCGGCACCGAAGCCGCCATGAGCGCCGTCCGGCTGGCACGCGGGTTCACGCAGCGCGACACCGTGATCAAGTTCGACGGCTGCTATCACGGTCACGCGGATACCCTGCTGGTGGCGGCGGGCTCGGGGGTGGCCACCCTGGGGATTCCCGGAAGCCCCGGTGTGCCGAAGTCCGTGGCGGGCCACACCCTGTCGCTGCCGTATAACGACATCGCCTGCTTCGAGAAGATCATGGCCGAGCAGGGGGATCGGGTCGCCGGCGTCATTGTGGAGCCGGTCGCCGGCAACATGGGGCTGGTGGCCCCGGTTCCAGGGTTCCTTCAGGCGCTGCGCCGGCTCACCGAGAAGCACGGCGCCATCCTGATCTTCGACGAGGTAATGACCGGGTTTCGGGTGGCCCATGGAGGGGCCCAGGCGCGCTACGCTATCACGCCGGACTTGTCCTGCTTCGGCAAGATCATCGGCGGCGGGCTGCCCGTGGGAGCTTATGGCGGTCGCCGGGACATCATGATCCATGTCGCGCCCCAGGGGCCGGTTTACCAGGCGGGTACCCTTTCCGGGAACCCGCTGGCCATGGCAGCCGGCATCGCTACCCTGGCCCAGCTGAAAAGAAAAGGCTTTTATGAAAGACTTGAGAAGAAGAGCGCCCGACTGTGCGCCGGACTTGCCGAGGCTGCTGCCGGAGCCGGCGTTCCGGCGCAGGTCGATCATGCGGGATCGATGCTCGGCCTGTTCTTCTGCGCCGAACCCGTTAAGAGCTTCGATGACGCCAAGAAGAGCGATCTGGCCCTTTTCTCGAAATTCTACCAGGGCATGCGCTGGGAAGGGATCTACATCGCGCCATCGCAGTTCGAAGCGCTGTTCCTGTCCTCGGCTCATACCGATGAACACATCGATGCCACGATCCGGGCGGCCCAAAAGGTGCTGTCCGGGCTCGGACGGATGCGTAACTAGGCAGGCGAAGCCAAAGATCAAAGCTGAAAGCCTCAAAGGATTGGCACCGGGCTTTTGAATCGGTGGGCTTTCAGTTTTGCGTCTTGCCCTTGCTTAGTGCCCTGCCTTCGAGTTTCGAGCTTTTTATGGACATGTCCAAGAATTTCATTCCGGCGAGCGTGCGCCGGATCCACCTGATCGCCGTGTGCGGCACCGCCATGGGGGCTCTGGCTTGCATGCTCAAGGACCTGGGTTACGAGGTCACGGGCTCCGACCAGAAGATCTACCCGCCCATGAGCCGCTTTCTTTCCGAGCGCGGCATTCCGATCCGGGAGGGATTCCGCGCCGAACACCTGGCGCACCGGCCGGACCTCGTGGTGGTAGGCAACGCGGTGCCGCGGACGAACCCGGAGGCCGTCGAATGCGACCGCCTGGGCCTGCCGTTCTGCTCCATGCCCCAGGCCGTCAACCGGTTCGTTGCATCCGGCAAGCACACCCTGATGACGGTCGGGACCCACGGCAAGACCACGACATCGGCCTTGCTCGCATGGATGCTGCAGGCCGCCGGCTGTGCCCCCTCTTTTGTGATCGGCGGCATCCTCGCGAATTTCAACAGTAACTATCGCCTGGGGAACGGGGATGTCGTCGTCATCGAAGGGGATGAATACGACACGGCATTCTTCGACAAGGGGCCCAAGTTTCTCCACTACGTGCCGGCGGCAACGGTGCTGACCAGTGTTGAGTTCGACCACGCCGACATCTACCGGGACCTCGAACATGTGAAAAGCGCCTTCCGGCGCCTGGTCGAGGGCTTGGGCGCCGAGAGCCTCCTGGTAGCGTTTGATGGCGATGAGCGGATCGATGAGGTTATCGCCGAGAGCCGGGTCATCCTCCGGCGCTATGGCCAACGGCCGGGCTCGGACTGGCGCTTAGGGAGAATCGGGGTGGACCCACCCTGGACGTCCGTGGATGTGTTCAGGCAGGGCAGAAAGTTCGGCCGCTTCCGGACCCGGATGATCGGGACGCACAACCTGGTCAATGCCCTGGCCGTCATTGCCGTTGCGGACCACCTGGGCATATCGGCTGCGGCTGCGGGCCAGGCGCTGGAAAGCTTCGAGGGGGTCAAGCGCCGCCAGGAGGTTCGGGGTGAACGCCGGGGCATCCTTGTGATGGACGATTTCGCCCACCACCCGACCGCCGTGCGTGAGACGATCGCTGCCGTGAAGGGCGGCTACCCTGGCCGGCGTCTCATTGCCGTCTTCGAACCACGGACCAATTCCAGCATGCGCAAAGTGTTTCAGTCGGTCTACCCGCGAGCGTTCGATGGGGCGGAGGTCATCTGCATCCGGCGGCCTTCCATGCTCGAGAAGATCCCCGAGGGAGAGCGTTTTTCATCGGAGGATCTCGTGGCGGATTTACAACGGCAGGGCAAGATTGCCGCGTTCTTCCCGGATACCGAGAGCATTATCAATTTTGTCGTCGACTCCGGCCGGAGCGGCGATGTCGTCTTGATCATGTCCAACGGCGGCTTCGACAATATCCACGAAAGGCTTTTGGCCGCACTTTAGATGATTGCATGGAGCTGACCATTCTAATGCCCTGCCTGAACGAGGCAGAAACCGTGGGCGCCTGCATCGAAAAGGCTTGGGGTTTTCTAAAGCGCGCCGGAGTGGATGGCGAGGTTCTGGTCGCTGATAACGGGAGCACCGACGGGTCCCGACAGATCGCCGACGCCAAGGGGGCACGCCTCGTGCAGGTCTCCGAGAAGGGTTATGGCGCAGCCTTGCGCGGCGGCATCGCGGCTGCCCGGGGGCGATTCATCATCATGGGCGATGCCGACGACAGCTATGATTTCGCTGAGCTGGATGGCTTCCTGGGTGAGCTGAGACGAGGGGCCGATCTGGTCATGGGCAATCGTTTTAAGGGCGGGGTCAAAGTCGGGGCTATGCCGCCGCTGCACCGCTGGCTGGGGAACCCGGTGCTCAGTTTCGTCGGACGTGTGCTCTTCAAGATCCAGGTGCACGATTTCCACTGCGGGTTGCGGGGGTTCAACGCCCAGGCCATCCGCGACCTGGAGCTGCGCACAGCGGGCATGGAATATGCGAGCGAGATGGTGGTGCGAGCGGCGCTGGAAGGCCTGAAGGTGGTGGAAGTGGCCACGACGCTCGCGCCGGACGGCCGTTCGCGGCCGCCCCACTTGCGCACGTGGAGGGATGGATGGCGGCATCTCAAGTTCCTGCTGACCTATTCGCCGCGCTGGCTGTTTCTATACCCCGGCGTCGTCTTCCTGTCCCTGGGCTTGGCAGTGGCGGTTGTGCTCTTTCCCGGGCCGTTTTGGCTGGGCGGGGTCGGTTTTGAAAACAAGACCTTCATAGCCGGATGCCTGTGCCTGATAGTGGGGGTGCAGAGCATTACCTTCTCGCTTTTGGTCCGGCGGTATGCATCGCGCCAGGGGTATCTGCCTCGGCACCGGCGCTATGCGAATTTTCTGGATCATGTGACGCTGGAGCGCCTGGCACTGGTGGCGCTCGCATTATTTGCGGCGGGCTGCGGCGGGGTGGCCTGGTGTTTTATCAAGTGGTGGGATGCATTCTTCGGAACGTTTGAAAGCGCGATGGCCACGCGACTGATGGTATTGAGCATCACCCTGCTGGCCGCCGCTGTCCAGATTTTTCTCACGGCTTTTCTAAGCGCCATCATGGATGTCGGGAAAGACTCCGTGAGCCGGTAAGCGCACCCATGTGGACCCATGAACCCTTGAACTGGCGGATCTCGGAGTGGGGCGCCCTGGCGTTGATCTTCGTCCTGCTGCTGATCGCCCCCATCCTTAACGGGTTCCCCTTCCTGTTTCCGGACTCTTGGGGGTATTCCGGCGCCTGCCCGGACGAAATTCGCAGCCCGGTCCTCGGCTGTGCCATGCGGCCGTTCACGTGGGCGGGCGGTAACTGGGCCTACGCCGTGGTCCAATGCGGCGCGACCGCCTTCACCCTCGTGCTGCTGTGGTCCCGTGTTCTAAAGCGGCAGCATACCGGCGCCCTGTGCGTGGCAGTGATCGCCTCAGGATTGGGTTTATTCTCCGGCTGGGTCATGGCGGACGTGTGGACGCTGACGGGGCTCATCAGTCTATTTATTATCGCTGCAGGGCATTACCACCCCGTGATTGCGGGGTTGCTGGCCTTCTCCTGCGGCGCTCATTTCGGCAACTTCCCCACCTTCGGCACCGTTGCACTCGCCATGCTGCCCCTCGCCCGCGAAAGGCTGCGATATGTCGTCCGGATCGTGGCGTGCCTCTTGGGTGCCGTCGCGCTAATTATGGCGGCCAACTTGGTCGGCGGCCGCATCAAGTTCGGGTCCGGGAACGGGTTTGTTTTCCTGGCCTCGAGAATCCTGCACGACAATCCGGAGGTCCTCGAACTGAAATGCCGGGAAGACCCGGACTTCCAGCTGTGCCGGCAGAAGGAAGAGGTTCTGGCCTGGAGTGCGCAGAATCACCAGAGTTTCACCTGGGCGGGATTTTACAGCCTCGGCCTCGACTGGCCGAACTACAACCGCCTATGCGGTGAGCTTGTCCGCTACAGCTTGCGCGGGGACGCACACCTGTTTTACGAGCAGGTGGCTTCAGCGGTTCGAAACACCGGGGAGTTGCTGATCTTCCCGGAGCTGTCCAACGGGCTTGAAACTTTCGGGTCGGATTCGTTTGTCGCCGGGGATCTGCGGATCGCCTTCCCCGAAGACGTGCAACCCTACCTGAGGTCCCGGCAGGCCAGCGGCGCCCTGGAAGGCCTCCTGAAGAAAATGGATGCGCCCTTCATCGCACTCATCTGGCTGTCGATTTTCAGCTGTCTTCTGTTCGGCATCGCCGGGTGGAGAAGCCGCGGCGATGATCCTCTGATTCAGCTGGCGTTGTTCGCCCTGGTCGCCGCTGCCGCCAACGCCTTTTTCATGTCCAACCTCAGTGGCGTGTTCGGCCGCTATCAGGCGAGAATTGGGTTCCTGCTGGTCTTCCCTGCGCTGGCGTTGATCTTCCGCTGGGCGCGAAGCAAACTTCTTGACTTGTTGCTGCGTAAACGTTAACCTCTCTGCGCCTTAAGGTTAACGGTGCGTACCTGCCATGAAATCCCAAATCCTCAAGCTGCTTCGGGAATCCGGCGATGTGATCTCGGGAAACGCGCTATGCGCGCGGCTCGGCACGTCACGGGTGGCCGTTTGGAAGCACATCCAGAAGCTCCAGCAGATGGGCTACGACATCGAATCCGGCGCCAGGGGATACAGGCTCCGCTTCTCTCCGGACAGCCTCCATCCCTGGGAGTTCGCTGGCCGCGAGGACCGTGTGGTGTATGTTCCGGAAACGCCCTCCACCATGGACCT
>JBLMXM010000363.1:0-8480 GCA_050257775.1 Hyphomicrobiales bacterium | reverse complement strand
AGAAGCCCGATCAGCTCGACGGAGCCCTTAATGGGAGCCCAGAACAGTCGTGACCAGATGTTTCCCACGGTGAGCCCGATGACGCCCAGCAACGCAATCCCGGCAACGATCATCAAGAATTGGTTCAAGTATCGAATGAGCCTGTCGAGCAAATTCATCCGTTGTATCCTGACACGTTGATGCCATAGAGCAAGGCGGGCCGGGCGGAACCCGGCAAAAAGCGGGAGGCAGGGCCATGGATCCCTGCCCCCGGCTGGTCCAGGATCCTTGCGAGCGCCGAATTACTTGCTGTATTTCTTGATCAGGGTCTTGATATCCGCGACGATCTGATCGGCGGGCAGATCTTTGGCCTTGGCTTCAACGATCCACTTGTTCGTCAGCGGCTGCAATCTGGCGTTCCAGGCCTCTTTTTCCTGGGCGGAAAGGTTGACGACGTCCACCTTCTGAGTGGTTTTCGACCACTCCATGGCTTCCTTCACGTGGTTGTCCATATAAACGCCGGTCCACTCGGATTGCTCAACCCGCAGACCGTCGAAAACCTTCTTGACATCCGCCGGCAGGGACTCCCAGCTTTTTAGGTTCATGACGACCGAAAAGGGGTAGATCGACGTATCGGTCATCGTGACATACTTGCAGGTTTCGGCGAATTTAAAATCTTTCATGACCTCAAGGGAGGAAAACAGACCCTTGACCACGCCTTTCTGCAAGGCTTCCACCGTCTCCGGCATGGGCATCCCGACGGGGTTGGCCCCCCACGCACTCAGGACCTCGGCCGCACCGCCGGAGGCCCGCAGATCAAGCCCCTTGAGATCCTCCAGCTTTCTCACCGCGACCTTGGACATGATGTTGTTGGGAGCCGTCGTGAACATGGCCAGGACTTTGACATCGGCGAACTCTTTGGGTTTGTACTTCTCGTAAAGATCCCAGAGAACCAGGCTGCCGACCTTCGCATTGGGAATGCCAAGCGGCAAAGCCGTGGCGTTGGTCACGATAAAGCGCCCCGGCTGGTAGGCCATGGAGAGGCATCCGATATCGGCCGTTCCTGCAATGACGCCATCCATCATGTTCTTGGCGTCAAGCAGCGTGCCCCCGGGAAAGGTTTGAACCGCGACCTTGCCGCCCGTGCGCTTCTCCACCTCTGTTTTCCAGCGCTCCATTTGCACACACGGGAAGGTAGGGGCAGGTGGAAAATTGGCGTACTTGAGCTGGATGGCCTGTGCGTGAACCGCAACAGGTGCCTGTGCACCCCACACTACCCCGACAGCCAGTACGCCGATCAACAGCCTCGCCATTTTGATCTTCATGGTGTAGTCCTCCTTTTGGGTTAAGAGTTGGTGGGTAAGACGAACTTTGAAACGGAATGCCGTTGCCCTTCAGGGGAGGCTCCCGGAGATCATCTCGCCTGCCCATCGGGCGTCATTCCTCAATTACGCACACTTGTTCGCTTTCAATCCCTTTTTCCCTGCCGCACAGGTCCAAGCCTTTCTTTTCGCGGATGGCAGCCAGAACCCGCTCGGGTGTCATCGGGAGGTCTTTGATGCGCACGCCGACGGCGTTGTAAATGGCATTGGCAATGGCCGGTGCGGACGGCACATACCCCGGCTCACCGATGCCCTTGGCGCCGTAAGGACCATCCTTGTCGTGGGTTTCCAGCACGGGCGCCTCGATGGGCACCAGGTCCTTAGCCGTGAGAATCTTGTAATCGCGGAAGTTGGGGTTCATGGTCTCCCCCTTTTCCAGGATCACCTGTTCGCTCAAGGCATATCCGATGCCCATCATCACGCCGCCGTAAACCTGGCCTTCCAGAAGCATGGGGTTGATGGCCTTACCCACGTCGTGCGCGGCCACATATTTCAGGATTTTCACCTTGCCGGTTTCTTCGTCGACTTTTACGCGCACGCCATGGGCGCCGAAGGTGTAGGTCATGGACATGTTGCCCCGGAAATCCCTGCCCATGTTCTCATTGGCCGGGTCGTAGAAGTGCTCGGCCATGAGCATCTGGCCGCCGTGGCTGAAGTGGGCCTTGCGCAGCAGCTTGCCGATTTCAACCCTTCGGTCGGGCTCGTCCAGGTGTTGAATGTGTCGGTTGCGCAACATCAGCTTCTCCAGTGGCGCATAGAGTTCCTTGGCGCCCATCTCAAGGATCCGGGACTTGATTTTCCGCGCGGCTCCCAGCGCTGCGTTCCCGGCGATAAACGTCGTGCGGCTTGCATGGGAGCCCACGTCCCAGGGGCAGATGTCGGTATCCGAGTGGATCACATGGATGTCCTCCATGCCCAACCCCAGCTCCTCGGCTACAATCTGGGCGATCACGGTGTCGGCTCCCTGGCCCATGTCGGTAGCACCGGTGAACAGGTCGACCTTACCGAAGTCGTCCATCTTGAGGATGGTTCCACAACCGTCGGACTTGTAGACCCGGGCCCCTCCGCCTACGTGGATCAGCGCGGCAATGCCCACACCCTCGCCCGGCGGCCGGGGCTGTTCCCAATTCAGTTCGGCCTTTACGGCATCCATGCACTCCATAAGCCCGCAGGTGGTGATGCGAAGCCCCTGGGAGGAAACATCTCCCGACTGGTTGGCATTGATGCGCCGGAATTCCAGTGGGTCGATGCCGGCAACTTCAGCCAGCATGTCGATGGTGCTTTCGATTGCGAAGGTGGCCTGGGGGTTACCGTAGCCCCGCATGGCCTGGGAATAGGTGTTGTTGGTGTAAACGCACAGGGCTTCGTAACGAACGTTGGGCACTCGGTAAAGAGTGGTGATGGGCATCATCATCACCGATGGAGTCGTGGCGCCCCAGGAGGTGTAGGCCCCGTTGTCGAGGATCATCTTCACATCCCTGAAGAGGAGTCGGCCGTTGCGGTCGCAGCCCTGGGAGATGGTGGTGATGGTGGGCTGCCGCGTGGAGGTGGCTTTGAACTCCTCGGTACGATCAAACTCGATCTTCACCGGCCCGCGGGCGTGATAGGCCAGCAGGATGGCGATGTACTCGTAGGCGTAGGTGTCGAGCTTGCTGCCGAATCCGCCGCCTATGCAGGGTTTGATCACCCGCACGCGCCGGTTCGGAAGCCCCATGGCCGCCAGCGCCTCCTGAAAATCTTTCTGGGCCAGAGAGGGGATCTGCGTGTTGGAGTGGATCGTGAGGTTGTTGGCCGGATCGAACTCAGCGATAGCCCCACTGGTGCCCATGCAGCAGTGCGTGACCCAGGTGGTGCTGAACCGGTCGCTCACCACGAAGGCCGCTTCGCGGCGCGCAGCCTCCACGTCGCCGTAGTGCAGCTTCCAGGGCAGGCGCAGTACATTGGTCTTGTGCTCTTCATGCACCAGCGGCGCCCCCTCCTGCATGGCCGCTTCGGGGTCGAACACCGCCGGCAGGGGCTCATAAACGACGTCTACCAGGCTGAGGGCTTGCCGGGCGGTCTCGGAGTCAATGGCGGCAACAGCGGCCACTTCGTCCCGGAAGGAGCAGACCTTGCCTTTTTTCAAGGGACGGTTGTCCTTGTAGACCCCCATCCGGATGTCGGGGATGTCTTCGCCGGTCAGCACCGCCCGCACCCCCGGGAGAGCCCTGGCCCTGGAGACATCGATCTTGACGATCCGGGCGTGGGCGTACTTGCTGTATAAAATCCGCCCGTACAGCATGCCGGGCAGCTTGAGGTCCTGGATATAGCGGCTGCGGCCGGTGGCCTTGTCGACCGCGTCCACCTTGGCAACTCGTTTCCCTACCGTGCACAGGCCATTCATCCCGCATTTCTCCTTCAGCCATTCCGGTCAGCGTTCGCTGTCGTCGCTGCGCCAGGCCACCACGCGCGGCCCCTCTTCCACCTTGCCGCGCATGCTCTTGATCGAATCGATGATCTGGACGTATCCCGTGCAGCGGCAAAGGTTTCCGGCAATGGCCGTCTTGATGTCCTCATCGGAAGCGTTCGGATTCTCATCGAGAAGCGCCTTGGCCGACAGGATCATGCCCGGGGAACAGAACCCGCACTGGATTCCGCCGTGGTCCACGAACGCTTTCTGAAGTGGGTGCAGCGTGCCATCGGCCGCCGCCAGACCTTCGATCGTCACCAGCGATCGGCCGTCGAGCTCAACGGCCAGGTAAAGACAGGAGTTCACCGCTGCCCCGTCGATGATCACGGTGCAGGCTCCGCATTCGCCGCCGCCGCACCCTTCCTTGGTCCCCGTGCAGCCCAGCTCCTCGCGGATGAAGTACAGCAGGGTCCAGTAATCCTCGACCCGCGCCGCCATCCGGTTGCCGTTGAAGGTAAAGGTGATGTCGCGTGCCATATCTTACCCTTCTTCATTACATAACTTATCACTCATTCCTCGTTACCCATTAGCCCCCTGGCCCGCTCGAGGGCCAGCAGCCCCATGCGCTTGACCAGCACCCCCGCCATCTCCCGGCGATACCAGGCCACCCCACGGATGCTGTCACGCACCCGCGATTCGCCGGCGGCGATGCGGCCCGCTTCCGACAGCGTGTCCTCTGTAATCGCCTTACCAGAGATGTATTTTTCGGCCTCCCTTGCCCGGAAGGGGGTGGGCGCAGCGACGCCGAGGCAGATTCGCGCCTTGGCGCAAGTGGCCATGTCCGGTTCAAGGCTGAAGAGAACGCCGACCCCCAGCATCGGCAATTCCATGGCCTCGCGGCGGCCGTGTTTGGTGTAAGCGCCGCCGGTGCGCGGCGCCAAAGACGGAATGATGATCTCCGTCAGAATCTCGGCGCCCTGAATATCGCACTGGCCCGGTCCCAGGAAAAATCGAGCCAGGTCGACCCACCGATACCCCTTGGGCCCGTAAACGTGGACCTTGGCGTCGAGGGCGATGAGGGGGATGGCGCCATCGGCCGAGGGAACGGCATTCACCAAATTGCCGCCGATGGTGGCGACATTGCGGATCTGCACCGAGCCGATGTTTTTCACAGCATCGTGCAGAATCGGGTACCGGTGTTGTACGAGGCTCGAACGCTCGATCGATCGATGCGTCATGAATGCGCCGATGTAAAGCTCGCCGGTTTCCGTGTTCAGGAAGGGCCGATCCTGGGCGATGATGTGCTTGAGCGAAATCAGACATTCCGGCGCCAGTTTGCCTTCCTTGATCTTGACGAGTACGTCCGTGCCTCCTGCGACGTACTTGGCCCGTCCGTCCCGGGATTCGTGCATCGATATGGCCTCGTTCAGGCTGTTGGGGACGAGGTAAGTGAATTTGCGCATGATCTTCTCTAATTACTCCAGCAATTAATGAATACGGACCCTGTTGCGGCCCGGGCCTCACACGGGACGGTTGTCGAAAATGCGTTTGGACTTGCGCTCCGAGCGCGGAAGCGTGCAGTAATCCAGAATTTCCACCTCGGGTCGCACCATGATGCTATTGCGCAACTGCTCGGCCGCCCGCCGTGCCAGTTCAGCCTTGCGGACAGGATCCAACCCGTGGCAGCACTCCAGCCGTACCGTCATGTGATCCTTGCCGTCCTCTCTGCGCTCCAGGATGACTTGAAACTCGCAGTTGGCCTCGGGGATCCCGGACAGCACCTGATCAATTTGAGATGGATAAATATTGACCCCCCGAAAGATGATCATGTCGTCCGACCGGCCCAGGATCCGGTCGTGCATCGGCAACAGATTGCCGCAGGAGCAGGATGACCGGATCAGCCGCGTCAGGTCGCGGGTGCGGTAACGGATCAGCGGGGCCGCCTCTTTGCACAGGGTGGTGACCACCATTTCCCCGATCTCGCCCGGAGTCACCGGCGCAAGCGTGTTGGGATCTATGATCTCCAGGATATAGTAATCCGCCCAGTAATGGATGCCTTCGTGGCGGTGGCAATCAAGGCCGGTTCCGGGGCCGTACAGCTCGGTCATGCCGGGGATGTCGAACATGTCCTCAAGGCCCAGCAGTTCCTTGATCCGGCGGCGCATTGCGTCGCTGCTGCGCTCGGAGCCGAAGATCATCTTTTTGAGCTTGATCTTGTTCCTGAGGCTACGGCGGTTCACTTCCTCGGCCATCAGCAGTCCCATCGATGCCGTGCAGCACATGACCGTGGATTGAAGGTCCTCCAAAAACTGGCACTGCATTTCGAGGTTCCCCGGGCCGACCGGGATCGCCATGGCGCCGAAGCGCTCGCACCCGAGTTGAAACCCCACTCCGGCGGTCCACAAGCCGTAGCCCACCGCGATCTGTATGCGGTCCTCGACCGTGAGGCCGGCCATCTCGTAGCACCGAGCAAAGAATTGGGCCCAGTCGTCCACGTCCTTTTGGGTGTAAGTTAGAACCTTCTTCTTCCCGGTGGTGCCCGACGAGGCGTGGATGCGCACCACTTGGCTCTGCGGCACCGACAGCAGCGGAAACGGGTAGTCTTCATGTAAATCATCGGCGCTGGTGAAAGGCAGCCGGCTCAGATCATCGAGCGACCGGATCTCTGCCGGCCGTACGCCGGCGTGGTCGAAGCGCTTGCGGTAGAAAGGCGAGCCCTTGTAAGCATGGGACACGGTCCACTGCAAGCCCCTCAACTGGTGGTCGCGCAACTCCTCACTGCTTTTGAAATGAGGCATGAAGGTCTTAACCATATTAGGGCTCCCAAGAATCAGGTCGTTTTTCCGCTTTCCGAATTCGGCCTTCCGAAGTCTTCTCTCAGCCTTTCGGTCGCTTCCGCGTCGATTTTCAGGGTGTCCGGATATAGGACCACACCATAGCCTTCCCGGGCCCTGTCGATGCTTACATAGCCGTTCAGGACATCGGATGCCACCGCCTCGGGGTCCCGTTCGATGGGATTGCCGTAGCCGCCTCCGCCGGCGCTGTGGAACTCCATCATATCCCCGCGGCCGCAGAACGTCAGCCCGCTCGGGTCGGCCGGCTGCCGGTTGCACACGAATTGGGCCTTGGAACCCGGGCGGCCCCCGAACAAGCCCTCGGGTGGATATCGAAACCGCCCGGCCTGCACCGCCACCGTGACCGGGGGATCGGGCCCCAGTTCATCGTCCGGGACCCGGATCACCATTTTGCGGCCCAGGCCGCCGCGCATCCGACCGGCTCCGCCGGAGTCGACCATCAATCCGCGCTCGGCCACGATCAAAGGTGTGTCGCTCTCGAAGATTTCGACCGGAGTGTTGGCGCCGTTAGCCGGGAAAATCGCACAATGGTGGCCGTCCATCCGGCTGCTCGCTCCCAGGCCCCCGCCGCGGATGATCATGGTGTGCCAGGGCTTTCCGTTGTGGCGCTTTCCGTAGAAGATGTTGGTCTGCGCCGGGGTCCCACCGCTGCCCGCGATGATGTTGTCCGGGGTTGCCGCGGCCAAGGCCTTGAACACCATCTCGGTCATGAAGTGGCCGATCTGCATGCGCGCGGCCACCGCCGCCGGGAACCGGCAATTGACCACGCACCCCTCGGGGGCGGTCATTCTTACCGGCCGGATGGCGCCTTCGTTGATCGGAACGTCCGGGTCGAAGGCGCTCTTGATGGCCATGAACACGTAAGCGTAGGTGAAGTTGTAGACCACATTTCCACCCCAGTCGACCTGGGGCGAGGTGCCGCTGAAATCCACATGAATGTCGCTGCCCTTGACATCGACGCTCAGCCGGACGCTCACGTCTCTGCGCTTGCCGGCGCCTTCGATCAGCCCCTCGTAAGGGTAGACGCCGTCCGGGATCCGGGTGATCGCGGCGCGCATGCTGCGCTCGGTGCGGGAAATGATTTCGTCGGCCAAGTCATCCAACGTGCCCAACCCCTCATCGATCATCATCTCGATGATCTTCCGGGCGCAGACGTGGTTGGCCGCGACCTGGGAGCGAATATCGCCGGTCACCTCCTCAGGGGTGCGCACGTTCCACCGAATCAACCGCAGCACGTCCTCGTTGAGCTTGCCGGCGTGGTAAAGCCGGGTGAGCGGGATGAAGAGGCCCTCCTCGTGCACCTCCCGGTTGTCCGAAGACACCCGGCCCCCGATATCGGCATGGTGAAACACGCAGGCCGTGAACGCCACCGGCCGGCTGTTGAAAAAGATGGGGCTGAGAACGCAGACATCGTTCAAATGTCCGGCCAACAGCCAGGGGTCGTTCACGATGAAAACATCTCCCGGCCGGTAGTCCTTGAGCGGCATGGACGTGATAATCTTCTTTACCCCGAGCGCCATGGCCCCGGCCTGGCCGGGGGTGCAGAAGGTTCCCTGAACAAGCTCCTGGCCACGGCTGTCGGTGAACATGCACGTGTAGTCATGGGCGTCCCGGAGCAGGCTGGAAAACGCGGTTCGCGCCACGGACGCATCGGCTTCGTCCACGATGGACACCAGCCGCCGCCATAGAATCTCCAAGGTGATGGGATCGAATTTCCTGCGCGACGATCCTGCCCGCGGTCGCGCTTTTACTCCGCCTCGACTTCCATCCTTGTTACGCCCGATCGCCATACCGTCCGCCCTGTCGAGTCGGTTGCTTGTTCTTTTCTCTCACTCGTAGCTCGTTACTCGTTACTTTTTATTTGATATCAATCCA
>JBLMXM010000362.1:0-3698 GCA_050257775.1 Hyphomicrobiales bacterium | reverse complement strand
CCGGCGCGATGAAGCTCACCTCGATCGCCAGCGCCTCCATCACAGCTTCCAGTTCCACGCCGATATGGCCGCGCAGCGCGGAATCGATTTTCTTGTAAACCCGGCGTGGCGCCCAGCCCTGCAGGGCACGGCTCGCGGCGGCCACTGCTTGGCGCGCATCCGCGCCGGCCAATGCCCGGCTGCCGGTGAAAACCGAAAGCACGCGAGGTGCGTGCGCAAAGGAAACAAAGCCAAGGCGACGGTGATCCAGAAGATAGACTGGAGCAAAGGCACTGCGAAACTGGATGCCGGTGTCGGCCGCACCCGTGATGTCGTCGGCGATGACGGCAACCTCCATCATGCACTTATCCCTCCCGCCCCCCAGGTAACACCAGATGAGCAGTTTCAGCCGATCTGCAGCCCTTAGTCGATATGGGCTCTGTAGCTCATAATATACTATGGTTCCAAGGGGTAAAAAAGACTTGCCATTTAAGGAAGAATTCGATAATATTAGAATAGAATTATAGAAGAATATTAGAAAAGGAGAATATTTCCGCCGATGCGCACCATCGCGGTGGCCATGGCCAAGGGCGGGGTCGGCAAGACCACCACGGCCGTCAGCCTGGCCGGCGGTCTCGCGTCTCTGGGGAAGCGCGTGCTCCTGGTAGACTGCGACACCCAGGACCAGGTGACCCGATTCCTCGGGGTGAAGCCGCCCTACGGGCTTTCAGAGTTTATCACAGGAAACGGCGACGGCGGAGCCCTCGTTTCCCGCAACGAAGCTATTTTCCGCGCCCGGGACAACCTGTGGGTTCTGGCGGGAGGCATTCATCTGGTGGAACTCAAGCACTGGCTTGGAGAGCAGCCGCGAGAGATGCGCCAGAGCGTCCTCGCACACCGGCTCGTGCCCCGCGAAGGCAGCATCGATTACCTCATCTTCGACTGCGCACCCGGCTGGGATGTGCTGAGCGTGAACATCCTCGTGGCAGCGAGCGAGGTGCTCTGCCCCGTCGCCCTGCAGGGCCCGGCCCTGGAGGGGCTCAAGACGTTTTTCCGCTATCTTCAATCCGCCCAGAAACTCAACCCCGAGCTCCGGCTGAAATACATCCTGCCGACCCTGTTCGACCGGCGCACGCGCCACAGCCAGGAGATGCTGACCCAGCTGGAGCGCTATTTCGGCCGGCAGCTGTGTCCGCCGGTGCACTACACCGTTCGGCTGTGCGAGGCGCCCATCCATGGCCGCACCATTTTCGAGTATGATCAAAGCAGTTCAGCCGCCCATGATTACAACCTGCTGGTAAGGAGGGTCTTGAACGATGCCGACCAGACGCAACCACACCCCTGATCTATTTGCCGATCACCTGCCCGATCCGGCCGACGCCGCAATGGGTCGACCCGCCGCTCCGGCTCCGCGCCGGCCTCCCGGCCGCGCGGCGGAAATCAAGCGCAAGGCCGGTTTCTACCTCTCGGATGAACTGCTCGGGCGTTTCAACACCCGGTTTTACGAACTCAAACTCGCCGGCGTCGGTGTGGAAAACAAGTCAGCCCTGCTCGAGGCGGCCCTGGCTTATGCCCTGGACGACCTGGACCGGGGCCCGGAGAGCAAGATCTTGAAACGGATCGATCCGGCCCCGCTGCAGCGGTGACCCGTTATGAGCCGCGCATTTGTCAAAGAGCCTGACGGCGATCAGGTCAGCGAAGAGATTCCCGAGCGGGTTCACAGCCCCCACGTCAACTACGTGACCCCGGCTGGACTACGGCAGCTGCATGAGCGCATCGGCGAGCTTTTGGAGCGCCGGAAAACCGTGGCCGGTTCGATGCCGGCTGAAGGTCAACGGCAGCTGCGTTACATCGACCGGGATCTGCGCTATTATGAGGAGCGCATTCGCCGGGCCGTGCCGATCGATCCGACCGGCCTGCCTGAGGACGAGGTGCATTTCGGGTCGGTGGTGGACGTGGAAACCCCGGAAGGGCGGCGTCTTTCCTTTGCCATTGTGGGGGAAGACGAAGCCGACGCGGCCCGGGGCAGGATCAGTTGGGTTTCCCCCCTGGCACGCGCGCTGGAGTGTGCTCGGGTGGGGGATGCGGTGGTCTGGAAACGGCCGGCGGGCGAGGTCGAACTGACGATCGTCGCCATTGGAAAGCCGAAGTAAACCCGTTTGAGTCTTTACGGTGAAATATGCTCGATGTGCTGAAAATCGGCTTGATCATCGCCGGCATCGTCATGCTGATCCGGTTCAGGGTCGCCCTGAGCATCACCCTGATCGTCAGCGCCCTCATCCTCGGCCTGCTCTTTCAGCTTCCGGCCGGAGATATCCTGGACGGGGGCCGGCGGGCTTTCCTGAGCATCGAGAACCTGTTGCTGGTAATCGCCCTTCAGCTCGTCCTTCTGTTCAGCGCCGTCACCAAGGAGAACGGCAGCATGCATCGCGCCATCTCCGCCCTGAGCAGCGCCGTGCGGGACGCCCGCTTCACCGTGGCCATCATCCCCGCCATTGTCGGCCTCCTGCCCGTGGTGGGAGGCGCCATGCTTTCGGCTCCCCTGGTGGCCGATGCCTCCGACGACCTGCGGTTGCCTCCCGAACGCCGGACATTTCTGAACTATTGGTTTCGCCACGTGTGGGAGTACACCCTTCCGACGTTCCCCGCCGTTTTCCTGACGGCCGGCATCACCGGGGTTTCCGTTGCCGCCCTGGTGGCGGTGGATGTCCCCTTGACACTCGCTGCCATCGTGGCAGGTGTGATATTCGGTTTCCGGGGTGTCGCGCCCTTCCGGCATGGCGCCGGTTCGGGCTCGCCGGGCGAGCTCTGGAAGCACCTTGCAGATTTCGCCCGCAATCTGCTGCCGTTTTTTTTCGTGATCCTCCTGACGCTGGGGCTGGACATTCACCTGGCCTACCCCATGGCCGCGGTGACAACCGCCGTGATCCTCTTGGACCGCATGCCCTTAAGCCGGGTGCGGCAGCTCGCGCAGCAGCACCTCTCGATCGATCTGGCATTTCTAATCTGGGGCATCATGCTCTTTAAGGAGATCCTTCAAACAACCCAGGCCATGGGCCGCATCGCCGGCGAGCTGTCGGCCATGGGGATTCCTCCGGTGCTGCTGGTGGTTATCCTGCCCGCGCTCATCGCCTTCATCACCGGCTACACCACGGCCTTTGTGGGCCTCAGCTTCCCGGTGCTGGTGCCTTTCCTTCAGCCGTCCGAGCTGAGCGTTTATTATGTGATGCTCGGCCTGGCCAGCGGCATCTGCGCCCACCTCCTGTCGCCCCTGCATGCCTGTCTGGCCATGACTATGCAGTATTATCAGGCCGGGATGGGCCGGACGCTCCGCCTGCTGTTTCTACCCGTTGCGGTGATCTTTCTGACCGGGATCGGTGTGTTCGGCGTGGCTTGGTGGCTGGCCGGGTGATGTCTAATACAGAGACGTCATTCGCCACAACCCTGACGCACCCACCCAGACGACAACCGGCCTTTTCCCTCGGCCGACCGGACCGGAAGAAAACCGTCAGCCTGCGGCGCCGGTTATTTCTTTCAAGCCCGACAGCCGATTCTTCCCAGTTTGTCGCAGGAGCTGGCTACTCGGATGCATAGAACAGTTTGCTGTGCGCAGCGCGCGGAGCTTTCCCTTCGGCATCGTCACCTGTGGGAAAAATCACCCGTCCGTGTGCATCTGTGTGGGTCTGGGGCTGATCCAGAACATTTCACCGAAGACCTTT
>JBLMXM010000361.1:0-8227 GCA_050257775.1 Hyphomicrobiales bacterium | reverse complement strand
CGGGATTGCCGGCCACGGCCTTCAGCCGGTCGAGGTAAGCGCTGCCGCCGCCCTGGAAGAGGGGCTCCCGCTCCACGACCTCGAGCTCGCCGTCGATCTCCCGGCGGACGGCCGCCACCACGGCGTCCATGTCGTCGTTTTCGGTGTAGCGGATGTCAAAGAGGGCCTCGGCGTAGTCGGGCACCTGGTTGGTGGCCTTGCCCGCCTGGATGCGGCTGAAGTTCAGGGTGCGATGCCAGTGGTCCGGGGCCGTCAATGCGAAATGCGCCTTGATCTTGAAATAGTCGGCAATGAGCTTTTCGATGGCGTTCTCCCCCAGCCAGGGCCGGGCGCCGTGGGCCGTCTTGCCGCGGGCGACGAGTTTGAGGCGCACAATGCCCTTCTCCTTGAAGACGATCTTCCGCAGGTGGCCGCCGTCGAGGGCAATAGCGAACTCCGACCTGAGATGGGAGAGCGCCGCCTGGGCGCCGTTGTGGCCGCCGATCTCCTCGTCGCAGGAGATCAGGATTCCGAACGGCAGATCGGCCTGGGTCTTGTGCGCCGCCCGCAAGCGATCCATCCATTCGGCCGCCAGGACCAGCGACAGCGCCGCCGCGTACTTGTCATCGATGCTGCCCCGGCCGTAGAGCTTGCCGTTTTCCACCCGCGGCTCGAAGAGCTCATCGGGGGCGTCCACCACGTCCACGTGGGACATGAGCAGGACCGGGGCGGTTCCGTCCGGCCGGAGCACCAGCAAGGTCGGTATGCCTTTCTGCTCGATGCGGCGGTAGCTGACGCCGTGCCGTGTCAGGTAGCTCTCCATGAATCCCATGCACGCCTGGATTTCCTCCGGCCGTGCGTGCATGGACTTGAAGCGGATGAGTTCTTTCGTAAGATCAACGAGTTCGGTCATGATGTTGGAAACCTTTCCGATGATAACGGGTTCTGGGCTCTTAGGGTTTCTCGGGCGGGATCAGCAACGTGGGAAAGGCCGATCCTTCCGCGATGGCTCGGGGCGTGCTCCCGATAAACCGCTCTACCCAGGATGCCTTGGAAGAAGATCCCAAGACAATCAGAGTGGCCTGGCAATCCTGGGCAGCCTTTTCGATCTGCTGGGCGGCATCGCCCACGTACACCTGCGAGCGCGCGGAAATCCCCTCGGCTCTAAAGGAAGCGCAGATTTCGGCCAGCTTGGTTTTGGCCTCGCGGTGCGTTTTCTGGGCCTGCATGACCGAGGATCCCTCGATCTGTTTTTCAGCGACTACGTGGACCACCTGTATCTCCTGGATGATGCGTTTCATGTCTGTGAGATAGCTCATGGCCCTGAGGCTGGCCGGAGACCAGTCGGTGGCCAACAGCGGCCGTTCAAAGGGCTTTGCGGGGGCGGACGGGCCTTCCGCGACCGGCTTGTACACCAGCACGGGAACCGACAGGCGGCGGATGAGCTCGGTGACGGTCGATCCTGAATAAAACTGCTCCAACGCGCTCTTATGGGTCCGGCCGATCACAACCAGGTCAGCCTCCTCTTTGCGGGTGGCGTTGACCACCTCGGCCGTCAGGCTGCCGACCTGAATGTACACGCCGACTTCCATGCCGGTCTCAAACAGGCGCTCCGCCCAGTCGATAAACCGGATGTTCGCGGCTTCCTTGAGGCGAACCTGCTCTTCCTTGTTAAACCCCACGCCCCGCTGCAGGGCCACTTTTTCCCTTTCGATCACGTAAAGGAAGACCACGTGCTCCAGCGAGCAGCTCCTCAGGCGCAGCAGCGATTGCAAAGCGGCGAAGCCCAGTTCTTCGAATTTGGTGACAAACAGCAGCCGTTTGATTTTCATGGACGGTTCACTTTCCGGGCCGGTGGCCGGCCAAGGCTCTCAGCCGATAACCTTCTGAATCGTCTCGGCCAGCTTTTCGGCTTCCACCGGCTTTTCGAGGTAGAATTCAGGTTCAGGGACCGCGCTCTGTCCGAATTCCGCCAACGCCTGCTGGGATTTCAAGAAAGACGTCTTTGCAATGCCGGAGAGCACAATCACCCGGATGTCCTTCAGCTCCGGGTCGGTCTTCAATTGGCGATACAGCCGCACGCCGCTCTGCCGGGGCATGAGCACGTCCAATATGACCAGATCCGGCTTTTCGGCTCTCATCGCCTGGAGCGCCTCCTCGCCGTTGCCGGCCTCGAGCGGCGTGTAACCGTTTTCCTCCAGGACCGTCGTGCTGAACAACCGGACGTCGGGATCGTCATCCACGACGAGCACCTTTTTCCCCATGATCAAGCCTCCTTCAGAAGCTGTTTCGTGCTGACGTCTTGCCCTCCGCGGCCCAGGCATCAGCTTGGCCCGCACTCCCGGCGATAGGGCAACCGCATGACCACCGCAGTCCCCTCGCCCAGTCGGGATCGCACCGCGATGCTCCCGCCGTGCTCCTCCACCAGCTTGCGGGTCACCAGCAGCCCCAGTCCGGTGCCGCGATGGCCCTTGGTGCTGAAAAACGAGGTGAAGAGCTTGGCTCGGACGTCCTCCGTCATGCCGGCGCCATTGTCAATCACCTCGAAGCGGATCGTGTGGTCGGCTTCGGACGCCGTTCTCACCTGCACCTTCCACGGCTTGGACGGATGGTCATCCAAAAGGCAAGCGTCCAACGCGTTCGAGACCAGGTTGAGCAGAGTGGTGTGGATCGTCTGCGGGTCCATGCAGACCCGGCCGATGGCCGGATCGAACTCCCGGACGAAATCGATTCCGCCCTGCTCGGCGCGCTCCCTCATCAGATCGCAGACCTCGGCGGCGATCTCGTTGGGGGCGCAGTATTGGTATTCGGGCTCCCTCTCCTTGGAATAGGACAGCAGGTCCATCACCAGGTTGGACGTGCGCTCGATGCTGCGCTTGATCATGTCCCAGCCTTTGCGCAGCTTCTGCTCGTTCTTCTTGGCGATCCCGACGTCGACCAGGTAGCTGCCGCCCTTGAGGCCGTGCAGGATGTTCTTGATCCCGTGGGCCAGGCCGGCAACCGTCTGGCCGACGGCCGCCAGCCGTTCGGAGTGGACCAGCTCCCGTTGCAGCCGGCGGATCTCCCGCAGGTCATGGAAGAAAACCACGGTGCCGCGCTTGCGGTCCCCCTCCATCAGAACGCGGCCTGAAAACCGCACCGGGATTCGGTCGCCTCCCTGGGAGGTGATGGCCGTGTCCGTCCAGGGGCATTCCCCGCCGGTGCATGCATCTTGCATTGCCTGCCGGAAAAATTCAACCAGCTCCTCCGGCAGCAACTCGGAAAGGCGGCGGCGCTGGACGACGTCTTCCGGCCGATAGCCGAGAATCCGTCCCGCTTCCGGGTTGAAAACCACGACCCGCAGGTCTTCATCCGTGGCGACGATGGCGTCGTTGGAGCTGCGAATCAGGTTGCTGAGGAAATTGGACCGGCGGCGCAGCTCGGCGGTCGCTGCAGCGACTTTGCCTTCCAGGTCCTGGGTGTACTCCTTCAGGCGCCGCCGGATGTCGATCTTGTCCTCGGCGCGCTTCAGAGCGATCGCCAGCGTCTCGCTCCGGAACGGCTTGGTGATGAAATCGGAGGCCCCGAAATGCAGCGCCTCGATGGCGCTGTCGACGTCCCCGTGGCCGGTGATGATGATCACCTCCGTGTCCGGCGCGCGCTCCTTGATGCGCTTCAGCACTTCGATCCCGTCCATGCCCGGCATCTTGATGTCGGTGATTACGATGGGAGCCGGTTGCCCGTCGAACGCGGCCAGACCTTCTTTTCCGCTCAAGGCGGTGGCCACCTCGTGGCCGTCGGTCTTCAGGGAACGGGCGAGAACCCGCAGCAGGTCGGGTTCGTCATCGATAAGCAGGATCTGGGTCATTCGCGTCCACCGGTTCAGCGCGCCTGCGGGAATGTCAGCCGAAATGTCGCCCCATGACCCGGCTGGCTTTCAATATCGATGGTGCCATCATAGCCGCGGACGATGCCGTAGCTGATGCTGGTCCCTAGGCCGGTCCCCTTGCCGACTTTTTTGGTGGTGAAAAACGGCTCGAAGAGCTTGTTCTTGACATGCTCCGGCATGCCCACGCCGGTATCGGTCACTTCGGCCACCACGCGACCGCCGTCGCTGAAGGAACGGATGGCGATCCGCCGGGCCGTGTCCGCTGAGTCGCCGGGTAGTTCGTTCTTTTCGTCGATGGCGTCAATGGCGTTGCTGACCAGATTCACGAAGACCTGCTCCAGGCGGTTGTGGTCGGCCAGAATCGGCGGCAGATCGGCGGCGAGATCGAGATCGATTTCGATCTGGTGGGCCTTGAGTTGGTGCCCCAAAATCTTGAACACGTCCCGGATGGGGTCATTCAGATTCACCCGGCTGCGCGCCAGTTCCGCCGGCCGGGAAAAATCTCGGACATGGGTGATCACCGAGGTCGCGCGCGCGACGCTGGCGATGATGTCGTCGGCCACCCGCTTCAACTCCGCGGGCTCCAAGGCCTGGCCGCGCTTGAGCATCTTGACGATGAACTCCGCCGACAGCTGGATCACGTTCAGGGGCTGGTTGATTTCGTGGGCCATGCCGGCCGCCATGACGCCTAAAGTGGTCATCTTCCCAGCCTGGATCAACTGGGCTTCCTTCTCGATGGCCTCCGTGATGTCGGTGGTGGTCGCTATCAGGACGTCGCGGCCGCCGTATTCGGCGCGGCTGACGTTGATATTCACAAAAAAGGGCTGCCGCCCCTTCTTATATTGGCGCTTCTTGGAGAACAGGATGGACTGCCCCTTTTCAAGGTGTTGAAACCCGTTGCGCACGTCCGCCTCACCTTTTTCCCCCAGTACAAAAAACGGTAGACCTACCAGTTCACGCTTGGGATAGCCGTAACAGTCCTCGGCGGTCTGATTGGTGTCCTGGATCTGGAAGGTGTCGGGACTGATGATGAAAATCGGGTTGGGGTCGTTATTGAAGACGGAGCGGTATTTTTCCTCCGACTTGCGAACCTGCTCCTGGAGCATGGCATTTTCGATGGCCACCGCGATGCGATTGCCGATCAGTTCGAGCACGTTCTTCAGCCCGTCGGGGAACTTTTGCGGCATGCGGCTGGCCGCGCGGATCACGCCGAAGGTTTGCTTCTCCTTCGATATGACGGGAATGTAAGCCAGCGTCTGCATCTTTTCCTCTTCGATCAGCCGGATTTCATCGGTGCAGCCCGGGGGAAGTTCCTCGAATTCGGTGAACTGCTGCCGGCTCCCCGCGTGGTATATGGCGCTGTGCTTGTCGGCGGTGGGGAGAATCCGGCAGGCTTTCTCGGAGACGCCGCAGCTGACTCTCAGGTGATAGCTGTCGTCCTGCGTCCGCAGGTAGAGGCAGATCCCGTCCGCACCGATCAGCCGCTGGGTCTCAGCCAGGGCCGCGCGAATGCGCTCGTCCAGATCCGCCGACGCGTTCAGGGCCGAGTATACCGACACCAGGGCGCTTAATTCCGCTGTGTGACGTTCGCGCTCTTCGTCGGCGCGCTTGTCTTCCGTCTTGTCCCAGAGGGTTTCGATCGCTCCGACGATCCGGCCTTCGGACGACTTGATGGGCGCGGCCGTGAACCAGCACCACCGTCCGCCATCACCCAGGCTGGGGAAGAAGCCTTCGGCCTCGAAGCCGCCCTCGATCAGTGCCGACTTGCGCCAGTGGGTGCCATAGAGCCGCATGATTTCGGCCTCATCGCTCTGGCTGAGAACGACGTCCGCCATCGACGGCCGCGGGCTGTCATAAAACGGAAACCACTGGCGGGTGGTTCCGATGGCCTGCTCTGCCGATAGGCGGGTGAGCTTCTCCATGGCTTTGTTCCAGTGGGTGATGACGTGCTCCTCGTTGATCACGAAGGTCGGGATGGTGCTGCCCTGGATGATCTGGTACAGGGTGCGTTCCTTCCCGACCAACTCGATCTCGATCTCGCGCGACCTGCGGTTTCTTCGTTCGATGATGGCCGTGAAGCGGTCCATGACCCGGTCCAGGAAATCCCGCACGTCTTCCGGGCGCCGTTGGACCTGCTGCAGCTCCCGGTAGGACTCGATTCTGACTTGCTCGACCATCAGAAAGTCCCTAATGGCCCTGGCCTCGAAATGGTCGATCAACTTCACCGTTGGCGGCTTGGTGTCGCGGAGGGTCTCTATGATGGCGGGGCTGTTCGTGAGCTCCAGCAGGGTCTCCAGACCGTTCAGCCGGAACAACTGCGTGTAATGCGAAAAGGTCGGAATGCCTAATGCGCGCGCAAAACGGATCCCGTCGGCCGCCTGGTTGATGTCCGCCACTCCTAATATTTTCGGCCGCTGGTCCGCGAAGACCTCGTGGGTCAGGAATTCCAGAAACGCCTTGCACGCCCGGCCGCCGCCCACAATCGCGATGCTCGCTCCCAAGAATCGGCGGATCACGTTTTCCTCGCTTGCCTATGTTCAGCCCCGTCGCCGATCAAAAAAACACCCAAGTGACGGCCGCGAAGGCCGGAATCAGGAACACCAGGCTGTATTTTACGATGTAGCCGAAGAAACTCGGCATTTTGGTGCCCGCTTCTTCGGCAATTGACCGCACCATGAAGTTGGGGGCGTTGCCGATGTAGCTGCAGGCGCCGAAAAAAACTGCACCCGCCGACACGGCCGCCAGGTACTCCGGCAGTTCCCCCATGAGATGCTCCACGCTCACGGCCTCCGGCACCCCCGGATAGAAGCTGCCCAGCACCGTGCTGAAGAAGGTCAGGTAGGTCGGGGCATTGTCCAGGAAGCTGGACAGGGCGCCGGCCGCCCAGAAATAATGGGCCGGCTGGGTGACGGCCTTGATGATGAAGGCCATGGCCCCGTTCGGCCCGGCCCTCAGGATCAGCAGACAGGGCAGCATGGTGATGAAGATGCCGATGAACAGCAGGGCCACCTCGATGATCGGCGCCCAGGTGAAATTGTTATCCTCCCGGACCTCGACCCGCGTAGTCAGAAGGGACAGGGCCCCGATGGCGATCAGCAGCCCGTCGCGGACCCAGTCCTGGATGCCGCGATGCACGCCCAGAGTGTTCACCTCCCCCCAGTCGGCCACCCCGCTCATGAGCACGGCTCCCACGATACCGGCTAGAAGAATGAAGTTGTGGGTTCCTTCCAGCTTGAGGGGTTCCTTGGGCCCCTTGGATGGCCGGTCCTGATCGCCTTCCCTGCGATAGTAATAAGAATCCAGAATGAAATAGACCGCCAGCAGCAAGCCGGCTGCCAGCAGCAGGTGGGGCAAAATCCGGAAGGTCCAAAAAAAGGATACTCCGTGCAGAAACCCCAGAAACAGCGGCGGATCGCCCAAGGGCGTCAGACATCCGCCCACATTGGCCACCAGGAAGATGAAGAACACCACCATGAACGACCGGTTCTTGCGGAAACCGTTGGCCCGCAGGAAAGGCCGAATGAGCAGCATGGCCGCCCCGGTGGTGCCCATCCACGAGGCGATCGCGGTGCCGGTCGCCAGCATCAGGGTGTTGACGGCCGGCGTCCCTCTCAATGAACCGCGCAGCAGAATGCCGCCGGAGACCGTGTAAAGTGACCAGAGCAGGATGATGAAGGGGATGTAGTCCGCCAGGATGATGTGGACGAGTTCATGCAGCGCCGCCCCCCTGAAGGCGATCACGAACGGGGCCCCCATGGTTGCCGCCCAGAATAACGAGACTTTGCCATAGTGGTGATGCCAGAAGTTCGGCAGCGCCAAGGGCATCAGCGCGATCGACAGCAGCATGCCGGCGAAGGGGATGGAACTCCAGATGGGCAGCAGCTCTCCGAGTGTTGAGGATCCGGTAGCCGGTGCATTCTCGCCTGCCGTCGAAGCCGCCGCTGCCGCTGGGAAAAAGGCCAGAATGGTGATGGCTCCCAGGAAGCCCAAAATCAGAGATCGTTTCATGCGGTCGGACCCTTTTGGCTGCCGTGCCGCGTGCCGAGGCCTTCCGGCAAGGTTGCAAGCCGCGGGTAAGAAACTCCATCCGGATGATTACCGGATCAAAGCATTACCAAACTCTTGATTATTTAGAAAGTTTTTTTTATCTAATGCATTAGTAAGTTGCATGGCATTTGCGCGAATTGAAATTTTCTTCACATGGTGAAGAGCCGGACAGGGTGGCAAGATGAAAAAGATCTGGATTGCATTATTTTATGTGGGTTCGCTGTGGGGGGCATCTTTCCCGTCAGCCGCGGCAGAAAATAAGCCGCCCGCCGAAGGGGGGCCGTTGCCGCCGATCACGATTCCGGCGCCCAAGAATGCCGATGATCTGGCCTA
>JBLMXM010000360.1:0-3254 GCA_050257775.1 Hyphomicrobiales bacterium | reverse complement strand
GGGATCTTCACGCGCACATCATCCGCGGGGCCCTTGACCACCTCGTACGAAACCATCTTGCGCTCGACTTCCGTCTCTTCGAAGCGGCGGCCAATGAAGCGCTTGATGGAATAAACTGTGTTCTCAGAATTAACGACCGCTTGTCGCTTGGCCGTCTGGCCCACGAGGCGTTCCCCGTTCTTGTTGAACGCCACGACCGACGGGCACAGGCGACCGCCTTCCGCCGTCGGGATCACGGTCGCCGATCCGCCTTCCATGACGGAGACGACGCTGTTGGTCGTTCCCAGGTCAATCCCTATGATCTTTCCCATTGCTCACACTCCTTCTTTGTCGGTCATTGCGGGCCGTCCGCCGGCCGGTCACTTGCACCGGCCATGGGCGCCGGGGAGTTATCTCGGGGCTGGCTTGAGCATCAGGAAGCGCGAACCCAGGACGCAATGACTCCATTGATTTCCGTCTAGCATACACGCCTGACGCAAGAAAAGCGTTAACGGGGTGTAGAAAATGTGTGAGAGGGAGTTGAGATTCGCCCCCTAGCGAGCACCCGGTAGATTAAGGTTCGCTCACCTTCACCGAATCGAACGCCGCGGTAAGCGGCACGTCGGTAAAGGCCGAGACGCTCAGCCCGACCTTGCCGGTCTTCAGCCCGAACCTGGCCTCTTCCCATTTCCTGAGCTGTGCCCCGTTCAGGAAGGGCGTCAGCGTATGCCCCTCGCACTGCAGCGCGACCGTGTTCTCATCGCTCCGCATGGCATCCGCTTCGCCACGGTACAGCGGCACGTAGCGTGCCACGCCCTCGGCCAGCCACTGCCCGAACAACAGCTGGTAGGTCCCATCCGCAAAGAGGTTCAGCTCGTACCAGCCGGCGCTCTTGTCGTAGCGGCAGAGGATGCCGGCCGCGCCGTCCCCGCTGGAGCGGCTTTGCACCCTGGCCTCGACAGTGACGTCGCCATAATCCGGGCCGCCATACAGCGCATACGCCCACTGGTTCGGCGCGGGGAGGTCAAAGACCAGGAAGCCATCGCGGATGGCCGGGAGGGCGGCCGCCTGGCCGTTGCCGGCCTGCCGGAAGGTCCAATAAGGAACGGGGCCGTCAAAGGTCTCGGTGAAAACGCGGGGAGCCGGTGGCAGCGTCGGCGTGGCGGTTAACACGGATCCCGGCGAGGCCGCTGTCCCGTCGGAAGGGGCGGACGGGGTAGGAGTGGTGGTGTCGATTGCCAATGGCGGCGTTGAGGTCGCCGTCGGCGGCAGGGTGCCCGGCGCGCAGGCCGCACACCCCAGGATAAGCATTGCCAGCAGTACGGTTTTCGCAGAAGCCATGGCCTGATTGTAAGTGACCAGAGCCGCCTGCGGGGCACCTCCGGCCCCGAATAAGCAGAAAATGCACGGCAGAACCGTGCATTTTCAAGGTGGAGATGGCGGGAATCGAACCCGCGTCCGAAAGATTCGACCCTCGGAAATCTACGAGCGTAGCCTGCCGAAGTTGGTCACCGCAGGGATCTCGGCGGGCAGGTAACCCAGCGGCCATCTGCTGATCTTAAGCGCATTTAGCAGAGTCATGCGCAGCACTCCACCTTTGTCTCGCCCGATCCGTCTCCGGGTGAAGGTCGGGGCCGGCGGACGTGACGCCCTTGGGCGCCAGCTGTTATGTTATCGCTTATGCAGCGAGGGGCATAGCAGCATAGGAAGTGCGGTTGGCACTTGATGTTTTGCGCTGATTTTACGAGGTCGGCGCCGCTCGGCTCGCATTCCGGGACCAGCCTCTCCCGTCGAAGCCTGTCATCCCCAAGGCTCGAGAGTCTCTCCCGATTGCAGCAAATATTATAGCACCCGAATGTTAGAAATCCGTTATCGCGTGCCCGGCGGCTTCTCCGGACACCGGAGCTTGCCTGAAAAATGGCTTTATGCTAGACTACATTTGCTCTTTGCATTTCCCCGCAGGACGCGGGGGACGTTCGACCGGGAAACCGCAATTCATCGCTTCTTCCGCCAATCCAGTTGCTGCGGGCCGGGCGGCCGCGCGATGGCACCTGCACATTGCATCCGCAAGCGCCTCGTGCCCCCGGCCTGGCTATATGGGAAAACATGCCGGAAAAGATCCTGATCGTTGACGATGATGTGGACACGCTGCGCCTGGTGGGCCTGATGCTCCAGCGTCAGGGCTACCAGATCACGGCCGCCACCAGCGGGGAACAGGGCCTCGAGAAGGCCTTTGAAGAGAAGCCGGACGTGATCCTGCTGGACGTAATGATGCCGGAGATGGACGGCTATGAGGTCACGCGCCGCCTGAGGAAGAATCCGGTGACCAGCACCACGCCGGTTCTCCTGTTCACCGCCAAGACGCAGCTCGACGACAAGGTCACCGGCTTTGAAGCCGGTGCGGACGATTACCTGACGAAGCCCACGCATCCGGCGGAGCTGCAGACGCACATCCGCGCGCTGCTGACCCGCGCCCGCCCCAAGAAGCCGGAGGAAGCGGAAGCGCCGGCGCCTCCGCAGCAGGCCCGCGTGATCGGCGTGCTGGCTGCGCGGGGCGGCCTGGGGGCCACCACCCTGGCGTCAAACCTCGCCGGCGCTCTCTACAGCCGCACGCACGCGGAGGTCATCCTGGCGGAAATGACCCCCGGGCAGGGCATGCTCGGCATGGACCTGGGCGCGCCGGAGTCCGCCGGCTTGAACGAGCTGCTGTGCGGCAAACCGGTGGAGATCACGCGGGAAAAGGTCGAGTCGTTGCTGGTCTCGCATGGCTCGGGCCTGCGCCTCCTGCTGGCTTCCGTGAACCCGCACGATATGCACCTGACCAGCCAGGTCGAGAACTATCCCCCGCTGATCAACTGCCTCGCGACCCTGGCGCGCTACGTGGTGCTTGATCTGGGCTCGGGGCTGCCGCCGTACGTGGAGAAGTGCCTGACGCTCTGCAACGACCGCGTCGTGGTTCTCGAGGGAACGCCGAACATCGTCGCGCAGACCCGCATGCTGATCGACGCGTTGGCCGGCATGCAGATCGCTCCAGCCGAGATCACCGTGGTGTTGAACAACCGCATCCGCACGGAAGCCCAGGTGGCCTGGACCGATGTCCAGACGGACCTCAAGCACCCGATCGCCGCCACGCTGACCCCCGCCCCCGAGATGTTCCTGGCAGCCACGCGCATCCATACGCCGGCCGTGCTGTCACAGCCGACGAACCTGACCTCCCAGCAGATCATGAAGGTAGCGGACCTGATCCTGGAGTCCGAAAAAGTGACAAAGAAGTG
>JBLMXM010000359.1:0-3331 GCA_050257775.1 Hyphomicrobiales bacterium | reverse complement strand
AAAACCAGCACCGGGTAAGCCCGCACTTTTACACGGCTTGCTTGAATAGTTGATTTCTTGCTTTGCAACCACTGACGTGCTTTTTGCCTTTTCGGCGTATGGCCGAAAAGGCAAGCCTCCTGTTTCACGGGTGGTCTTTGACTTCACCTTGACGCAACCCGCGCGTGAATTATTTTTTCCAAACCCTCCTAAGAGGGAAATATTGTGTTTATGGAGAGGTGCTCTATGCGAAACAATACATGGCAAAAGTCCATTCTACTGGTGATTCCGCTTCTGCTTGTACTGCCCCTTGTCAATACGGCGGGGGCTGGTAGCAATGTTATGTCGGACAACGACAGGGCTATAACGTCGGCGGTGGAGCAGAAACTTCAGAGTGATAGCCAACTGATGGGCTCTATGATCAGCGTAGAAACCATTGGCGGGGAGGTAACACTAAAGGGCACGGTTAGCTCCAATGCGGATATTAATCGAGCCGCCGAACTGGCCCGTTCGATTGATGGTGTTAAGATGGTGGACAACAGACTGAAGAGGGGGGAGGCGTCATCCTCATATGGAGGAATGACCCGCGCACCCGATTGCCCGGTTGGCGCCAATTGGTCCTGTTAAAGGAGTAGGCGCCCACATGGTCTGGGGCCGGAGGACGAAAGCGCCTCCGGCCCTTCTTTTTTGCGGCCACCGTAAATTAACCGGACCTTAATACCGGCAAAACAATCGGGCGGCATCGTTACCTTCACTAATCGGAGGTAGCCTCATGCTGAAACCTGAAACAGTGTCCTGTAGCGTGAAATACTTTCGGAACGACCAAGCCATCTATATGTTCGACCCGGAAACCTTTAAGGTGTATGTCCGCGATGGCGGCGGCTGGCTCGAATCAGACGATCCGGGTCTGCGGGAAGACATCCGTTTCCGTTCAATCGAGCTCAGCCGCGCGGAAGTTCTGAAGCGCGCCAGTTGATGGAGAGAGATTTCGCTTAGCGCAGGGTACTCGGTGCTGATAGAGGTGCAACATCAGGTTGTTCCTGAAACAGGGAGCGCAGCTTGAGCAACAGTGACAGGTCGCCATCGACGGTGTATTGCCCGTTCATGAAGGCCTGCTGGCCGTCGAGTTCTCCTCTGGCGATGGCCATCCACACATCCCCGGGGGTGTGGATCACGATGCCGGGCTTGTCGGCCAGCCCCTCGTGGTAGTTGCAACCCGTTCCACTGATTTCCAAATACGCGCGGAATGGCTCGCTTCCGATCACGTCAAATTGGTAAATAGCCTCGAGGCCCCGGGCGGCTGCCGCGTTGAAGCCGAGCGGCATTGTTTTCAAGAGCTCCCGGCAGGTTTTCGCTGACCGGGCTCCGGCTTCAAGAGAGGCTTTTCGACTTTCCGATTTTTTCCCCGTGCGTTTGGCTTTGTGCCGGGCAACCGCCTCTTGGATCCATGCTTTCCTCATCTCGGGATCGTAATGGGCCTTTTCCCGGGTTTGCTGAACGTAGACGTCGAAATCCCGGTAAAGGCCGAGCTTCTCCCAGTGGGCGAAATCGTCTTTCATAATGGAATCGCGGTGGTCGCGGACCAGAGCCCCCATGAACCGGTAGAAAATGAGGTCGTTGTCGGTGGCGGGATAGCGCCGTTTTTCCTTCACGGCGCGGGCTAGGTCGCCGGCGAGGTCGCGGGCGCGCACCTCTATCGCTGACTTGCCCAGGAATTCCCCCGGGCCGGTGGCCAGAGCGGTGAGACCGCCAACGCTGAAGGCCCCGTAGACCCGCAGCAGGCTTCCCAGATATTCGGCCACCGTGGTCTCGCCGTAGCCGGCCGAGACGCTCACAGCAAGACCCGGCTTCCAGTCGGGCTGCGGCTTGTGACCGAAGGCCAGGCTGCGGTCCAGGAAGGTTTTCATCTGGGCGGTAACATGCAGAAAATAGACGGGCGAGGCCAGGATGATCCCATCGGCGGCAAGCAGGCGTTCGACGATGCCGGCGTGGTCATCCTGGATCCAGCAGCGGCCTTTTTCCATGCATACCCCGCAGCCGATGCAGTAATCGATGTCCTGTTCGCAAAGGTTGATCACCTCCAGCAAAAGCCCTTCCGCGGTCAGGGCCGGCCTCAGCATCTCGAGCATCATGGCGGTGTTGCCGATTCCGGCGTGGGGTGAGCCGTTGACGGCGACAATATTAAACCTGCTTCCCATAGTTTGTCTCTCCTTGTGCGAGAGGGTGGCTTCAGTCAGGGCTTCCGGTGAGGCCTTCGGCGTGGTATCCGATCCGGTGCCCGCTATTCCGGCTGGCGTCAGCCCGAGCTTGCGCTGATAATATGCAGGATACCGCTTGTTGGCCGGAAGACCGATGGCGAGCATGAGGGCGCTCGGGATCAAGCCGCCGAAAAGGGTCTCCCAGGCAAGACCGTTGATCTCCAAAACCACGGGCATGAGCGCCGCGACGGCGCCTGCAGCAAACAAAACCGCCCACAGGGCCGTCAGGTGCCGATTGATCGTGCGGAATATCGCGGTGCTCCAAACCGCCGGCGGCGCGGTCTTGCGGGCGAAATAGGTGGTGAAGACTTCCCGACGGAGGGCCGGCGGCAGAACAGCCACCAGGAACAGGACGGCATACAGGGCAGCCGCCGGGTGTCGCGCGGGCCAGGCAATGGCCGGCCCCAGCCAGATACTGGCGGATGCGGTTGCGGTGAACAGCGCCATGCCCTTGTGAATGGGTGAGGCTTCGGCCTTGGCTGCCAGCCGATAGACGGAATAAAGAGCTGCCGCCGTCACAAGCAGAGCGAGCAGTCGGGACTGAATCGAAATGTAACCGGTCAGCTGGGCCAGAAGGATCCAGGCCATGGATGCCAGCACCGGGACATGACGGGTCAATCGAGCCATGGCTCCCGCTCCTCGCTCGCCGGAACAGACTCCTCCTTGAGATCCTTCATGGCCGCTACTCGATGCTGGAACAGGCGATCAATGATATAGACCCGGCACATGCGGGCGTTCTTGACCATGCGAGTCGTAGTCGCGGCGTCCTGCGGATAGGGGAGGCGGCCGGTCATGCGCTGGCGCAGCGCCATTTCGTGGTCGACGATCTTTTCGCCCAGCTCCGAATAATATGACAGATCCCCCGGTCGGATGCCGAAGTTAAGCGCTCCCAGGTACATCCGGCCCATGGTCACGTCCTCGGCATCGAATCGCCCTTTTTCGAGCGGCAGGAGCAGGCGTGCCTGCTGAAGCTGCTCCAGCTGGCTCGTGCTCAAACCGGTTTCCCGGCAGAAGGCTTTGGTGTCGAGCAGTCGCTTAGGACTGCTGGGGCCGAAGACCTCCTCATTGAGTTGAAGATAAACCCCGAGGTCATT
>JBLMXM010000358.1:0-8868 GCA_050257775.1 Hyphomicrobiales bacterium | reverse complement strand
AATGACGATCCTGTGGATCATGCACCCATCTCTTAAAGATGCTTCAGTTAGCTGCAGGCTAACAGCCGAAGCGGGAGATGTCAAGCGATTTTCTCGCTTATCGCGGTCAACGCGTTAGTGGCGTTGATCGCTCTCCCCGCATTCTGTCGCGGCGATAGGCCCTACCGTTTTCTTTTAACGCGCAAACGTGCTGAACGCCCGCAAGCTAGGAACGCCTACTCCACCCGTTCCTTGAACCCGCACTCCGGGTTCAGGCAGGATTGCAGGGTGCCTTGCTTCTTGGTCGTGCGCTCAACGAGGAACTTGGCGCCGCAGGCCGGGCACTCGCGGGCCACTGGCTTGTCCCACGTCGCGAAGCTGCAATCCGGGTAACGGTTGCAGCCGTAGAACACTTTTCCGCGCTTCGAGGTCTTTTCGAGCAGTTCTCCGCCACAGCCGTCCTGGGGGCATTTGACGCCGATGCTCTTGGCCGAACCGTTGACGGAAAGCGATTGGGTGTTTTTGCAGTCGGGAAAACCGCTGCAGGCAAGGAAATCACCATAAGGGCCCCGCTTGAGGACCATGGGCTTGCCGCATTTTTCGCAAATCTTGTCAGTGGCTTCATCCACGGGTGGCGTCAC
The DNA here is from genome assembly GCA_050257775.1 of Hyphomicrobiales bacterium. Taxonomy (GTDB): domain Bacteria; phylum Desulfobacterota; class Desulfobacteria; order Desulfobacterales; family SpSt-501; genus SpSt-501. The sequence continues at coordinate 8,248 of JBLMXM010000358.1, read as the reverse complement.
CGGCTGGATGTGGCCCTTGTCGTCGCGCGTGTAATCACTGGAATAGGTGCATTTCGGGTAACCGCTGCACGCCAAAAAGTGGCCGTTCTTGCCGATCTTGATGTGCAGGGTCTTGCCGCAGTCCGGGCATTTCAGTTCCGTCGCCACTCCCACGCCCTTGATGCTCACCATCTTTTGGGCAGCCGTGTCCAAATCCTTTTGGAACGGTTGATAGAACTGGGTCAGGATATCCAGGGAATTCGCCTTGTCGGACTCCACCTGGTCGAGGTTTTCCTCCATGCGGGCGGTGAATTCAACGTCGAAGACGTCGGGGAAACTCATGACGAGGAGGTCGTTCACGATGAAACCCAGTTCGCTCGGCCGGAAATAGCCGCGGAGCAGGTCCACGTAACCTTTGTCGCGGATCGTGGAGAGGATGGCGGCGTAGGTGCTCGGCCGGCCGATCCCGTTCTCTTCGAGTTCCTTCACCAGCGAGGCTTCCGAGAATCGCGGTGGGGGTTGGGTGAAGTGCTGCTTGGGCTCCAGGCGGTGAAGCTTCAAGCGGGCGCCCTCGGGCAGATCCGGTAGCTGCTCCCTGCTTTTTTCGCCGTTCGGATCCGCATCCTCCTCATCGGCGCGGTAAAGAGCCATGAAGCCGGGGAACTTGACCGAGGATCCGCTGGCCGTGAAGACATAGGGCCCGGCCACGATGGAAGCCGAAACCTGGTTGATCAGCGCCTCCTGCATCTGGGAGGCAATGAATCGCTGCCAGATCAACTGGTACAAGGCCAGCTGGTCCTGGGTCAGGTAGGGGGCCATCTTTTCCGGAGTGTTGAAGGCCGATGTGGGCCGGACGGCTTCGTGCGCGTCTTGGGCCTGTTTGGCGTTGCGGAACTGGCGGGGTTTGTCCAGGGCGTAGTCGCTTCCAAACTGGTCCAAGATGAGCCGCTGCGCCTCGGTTGCGGCTTCAGCTGCAATGCGCGTCGAATCCGTGCGCATGTAAGTGATCAGGCCGACCGGCTCGCCGGGCCCCAGGTCAATGCCCTCGTAAAGCTGCTGGGCGAGCATCATGGTTTTCTTGGCCGTGAACCGCAGCCGGCGGATGGATTCCTGCTGGAGCTTGCTGGTCGTGAAGGGCGGTGCGGGGTTCTTGCGGACGGTCTTCCTCTGGACCTTGTCGACGATAAAGCTATGGCCCTTGAGCTCGGCCAGGATGTTCTGCGCCGCGGCCTCATCCGGTATCGTGAGCTTCTCGGCGCCCTTCTTGACCAGTTTGGCCGCAAAGGGCGGCGGCGCAGCGCCTTCCAGGTGCGCGGTGATGGACCAGTACTCTTGGGGGACGAAGGATTGTATGGCGCGTTCGCGCTCGCAGATGATCCGCAGGGCTACACTTTGCACGCGACCGGCGCTCAAGCCGCCCTTGACCTTGCGCCACAGCAGCGGCGACACCTGGTAGCCCACCAGGCGGTCAAGGATGCGGCGCGCCTGCTGGGCTTCGTACTTGTGCCGGTCCAACTCCTGCGGCTGGTTCATGGCCTTGCGGATGGCGTCCTTGGTCAGCTCATGAAACAGGATACGGTGAAAGCGGCGTCCCTTTTTCTTGAGCACCTCGGCCGTGTGCCAGGCGATGGCCTCGCCCTCGCGGTCGGGGTCGGGCGCGAGATAGACGTCCTCGGCGCTTGCGGCGGCCTGTTTCAAGGCCTGAATCACCTTCTGTTTGCCGGGGATGGTAGTGTATTTCGGCGCAAACCCGGCTTCCACGTCAATCCCCATTTCCCGTTGCGGAAGGTCCCGGATGTGACCTACCGTAGCGGCCACGTTGTAGTCGTTGCCCAGGTATTTCTTGATCGTCCGGACCTTGGCCGGGGATTCCACGATCACCAAAGGTTTAGTCATGTCGTTCTATTGCTCCATAGAATATATCAGGCGGCTATGCCTTGGAATCATCCGCAACCGTAAACAGCTTTCCAGGCTGCTGCGTTACGATCCCTTTCAGCTCCAGCTGCAGCAGGACGCCGGACAACCTGCCGGCATCCATCGCCAGTTTGCGCACGAGTTCGTCGATGTGCAAGGGGTAAGGGCCGAGGGCTCGATAAACAACTGTCTCCTCGGTGGTCAGCCGGTGCCTCTGCTCAACCGGCACTGGGCATTGCGCGGCGCTGGCGGGCTTGGTCTCGGATAGGAAGTGACCGAGCTCTGACACGATGTCCTGCACGTTCTCAACCAGCTTGGCCCCCTGCTTGATCAGCGTGTGGGCGCCCATGCTTTTAAACGATTGGATGCTGCCCGGTACGGCGAACACTTCCCGGTTCTGCTCGGCTGCCAGCCGTGCCGTGATCAGGGAGCCGCTGTTCTTGCTCGCCTCCACCACCACGGTGCCGAGGGCCATCCCGCTGATGATCCGGTTGCGAATCGGGAAATGATGCGCCTCCGGCTCGGCCTGCAGCGGAAACTCCGAGATCACCGCCCCGCCGGCGGAGATGCGTTCGAACAGCCGCAAGTGCTGAGGCGGATAGATCTTGCATAGGCCGCTGCCCAGCACCGCCCCCGTCCGCCCTTGGCCGGACAATGCTCCCTCGTGGGCCGCTGCATCGATGCCTATCGCCATTCCGCTGACCACCGCGAATCCCAAGCTCGCCAGGTCGCTGCCCAGCTGAAGCGCCATGGCCAGCCCGTAGGCGGTGGCATTGCGGGATCCCACCACGGCGACGGGGCGTATGCACTCCGCCAGGTTGCCGCTCACATAAAGTACCGCCGGAGGGTCCGGGATCTCCCGCAACAGGGGCGGGTAGTCTTTATGCGTCAGGGGGATCAGCTGAAACCCGCGGCCGAGAGCGTTTTCGATTTCAGCTGCAACCCCATCGGCCAAGCCGTGGGATTCCAGTGCTTCAACCGTGCGCGGCGTTATTCCGTCCACTCTTAGAAGTTCCGCGGCAGATGCCTGCAACACGGCCTCCGGTGATCCGAACCGGTCGATGAGCCGCTTGAACAGGTGATTTCCGATCCCCGGAACGCTTTTGAGATGAAACCAGGGGATAATGGTCTCCACGCTGCATCTTTCCCTGTTCTAGTTGACCCTATCGATCCAAGTGAAACCCCCCCTTTGAAAACAAAGGGGGGGATGGGGGTCTGCCGGCGGTCGCTCTGTGGTCGCGGCATTCACTTTTTCTTGGCACGTTCCTCCCAGGACAGCACGATCGGGCTGGCCACATATATCGAGGAATAGGTGCCCACAACGACGCCCACCAGAAGCGCGAAGGCGAAATCATGGATGATGTCACCACCGAGGAAAAACAGTGCTACCAGGACAATGAACACCGTGCCGGCGGTCAGGATGGTCCGGCTCAGGGTTTCGTTGACACTGCGATTGATGATGATTCCCAGGGGGGTCTTGGACAGCTTCTTGATGTTTTCGCGAATGCGATCATACACGATGATCGTATCATTCAAGGAGTAGCCGATGATGGTGAGCAACGCAGCGATCACGGTCAAAGTGAACTCTTTATCCATTAAGGTCATTATGCCCACCGTGATCGTCACGTCGTGGATCAACGCCACGATTGCGCCCAAGGCGTATTTCAGACCCAGGATCCAGAAGAGCGTCAGGGTCACACCCAGGGCAACCCAGATGAGGATGTCCAGGCTGAGTCCTATCGAGTAAGCCGCATACACGCCTCCCCCGAGGGCCAATGCCACAATCCCGCTTTGAAGCCACTTGAATTCGAAACGGCCCGAAATGTAAATGGCGATGAAGATGAGCGAAAAGAAAATGGCCAGCATGGCCTTTTCGCGCAGGTCCATTCCGACCTGAGGCCCGACCATCTCCACCCGCCGGATGTCGACTTGAGCGCTGGCCGCTGCTTCGAGGGCTTTGTCGAGCGCGGGGGTGAATTCCTTTGCACTGACATTGGCCGAGTCGGTCCGGATGAGGTACTCGTTGTCCTTCTGGGCGCCGATGCTTTGGACAGTTGCGTTCTCGACGTCAAGCGACCGCAGGCCGTCCTTGATCTTGGCAATTTCAACGGGCGCTGCAAATTTGACCTGGATGACCGATCCGCCAGCAAAGTCGACGCCGTAGCGGGGACCTTTGACCACCAGGGCGATGATGCTGATCAGGATGAGAGCGCCGGAAATCGAATAAGCGATCTTGCGCTTGCCGACGAAATCCAGGCTGGTTCCGGGTTTAATGAACTGCATGGAATCGATTCCTTTTTGGGAAACACCGACCGAAAAATCGATGGCTAAATGCTCACACGTTTGATTTTGCGCACATCCAGAAAGTAATTGAAGATCAGACGCGACACCACGATCGCCGTGAACATGCTGGCGATTACGCCGATGCTGAGCGTAACGGCGAATCCTTTGATCGGGCCGGTCCCGAACTGGAACAGCACCACCGCGGAAATCAACGTGGTAATGTTGGCATCCATGATGGTGGTGGTCGCGCGGTCAAAACCCGCGTCGACCGCCCCGCGGGCTGTTTTGCCCAGGCGCAGTTCCTCGCGGATGCGTTCATAGATCAACACGTTGTTGTCCACGGCCATGCCGATGGTCAGAATGACACCGGCCAGGCCGGGCAGGGTCAAGGTGGCTCCGAAAGCGGCCAGGCAGGCGCCGATAATGATCAAATCCAAGATGACTTCGAAATCGGCAAGCCAGCCGGAGAGCTTATAGTAGATTCCCATGAAGACGATCACCAGCAGGCCGCCCACCAGAATTGAGATCAACCCGGCGCGTATGGAGTCGGAGCCGAGCGATGGGCCCACCGTGCGCTCTTCCAGCACGGTGACCGGGGCGGGCAGGGCGCCGGCCCGCAGGATGATGGCCAGGTCGCGGGCCTCATCCATCGAGAACCGGCCGGTGATGCGGGCCTTGCCGCCGGCAATCTTCTCCTGGATGGTGGGCGCGGAGTAGACCTTGTTGTCCAGCACGATCGCCAGCCGTTTGCCGACGTTTTCACCGGTAACGCGTTCAAAGGTCCGCGCGCCTTTCTTGTCGAATTCGATCGAAACGTAGGGTTCGCCGTACTGGGAATCGAGTTGAACGCGGGCGTCCGTGAGCGACGCGCCGGTCAGCAGGGCGCTTTTCTTCAGCAAATACGGGGTCCGGCTGGAACGCTTGGTGGCGGGGTCTTCGTCGACCTTGTAGAGAATCTCGCTTCCCGGCGGGATGTTCCCCTGGAGCGCCGCATTGACGTCGTGGGTCTCATCCACGAGCTTGAATTCCAGAAGCGCCGTCCGTCCGATCAGATCCTTGGCCCGCTGGGTGTCCCGGATGCCGGGGAGCTGAACCAGAATGCGGTTCGCACCCTGGCGGCGGATGTCCGGCTCGGACACACCGAACTGGTCGATACGATTGCGGATGGTCTCCAGCGCCTGATCCACAGCCAGCTGTCTCATGCGGGTGACATCGTTGTCCGGCAGATCCAGGATAGCTGTATACGAATCAGCAATCTCGTTCCGGTTGCTCAGCCTCAACTCCCTGAGTTCTTTTTCCAGCAGGCCCTTGAACTTGTCGATATTGTCCCTGCCTTGCACCTTTACGGCGATTTTGAAGGGCCCCGGGCGTTCCACCTGGATGTCCTGGATCTGGTTTTTCCTAACCAGGTCCCGCATTTCCTGACTGTAGCGATCTATGGCACTCTCAACAACCTTATCGGTGTTGACTTCCAAGACCAGGTGCATGCCGCCCTGAAGGTCCAAGCCGAGATTCACCTTCTTGTGGGGCCAGATCTCCGGTTTGAACGTAGGGATGCAATAAACAACGGCGGCAATGATCACCGCCAGCACTATGACCAATCTGATGGAAAAGCGTCTCAAGGTCGATTCCCTTCTGGGTCTTTCGGGCCGATGTCAACAGCAGCCGGCCGCCCAGTTCAGAAGCCGGGGTGCGGTAAAGTCCAGACGAGCGTCAGATCCCAGGATCGTCGTGACTCAACTTTCCTTGGTTTCGGCTGGGGCGGGCGGAGCGGATTGGATGATTCCGGCCACATTGCCGCGGTTGACCTTCACTCGGACCTTGTCGGCGATCTCCACCGTCAGGGTGGTCTCATCCATTCCGGTGATGCGGCCATGGAGCCCGCCGCTGGTCACGATGCGATCACCTTTTTTCAAGTTGGCGATCATGCCGCGGTGCTCCTTGTTGCGTTTCTGCTGGGGGCGGATAAGCAGGAAATAGAAAATGACGAACATCAGGATGAGCGGAATGAAAGTGGCAAAATTAGCGGCGCCGCCTTCCGGCGCGCCTCCTTGTCCCAGGGCGTAGGCGATGCTGACCAAGATCATACCTCCTTAGTAATGAAGATAGAAGTGGCGCTGATATATTTTAAATCGATTGATTCGTCAAATCCAATATTGCTGCGTCGGCTAATAAATATGCCAACTTCCGGCACTTTGCGCACAGGCGGAGTGGGGCGCCCGCATCGGCGAGCACCCCACTCAGCCTAAACCGAATATGGCTTGGCATATTTAGTTGCCGGTCTAATAAAGTGGCGTGCCCTCTGATACAGGAAACCGATAGAGGTGTCAACTGCCGCGGCTCTTAGTGAAAAGATTCGATCCGGCTCTCCGCCGGCAATAGAGCGGCGTCGGCTTCGATCTCGATGGCGATGCTTCGCCGGGTCTCAAGCTCCACGATGTCCCTGCGTTTTCGATTGAGCAGGTAATCGGCTACGGCAGGAGGCACAATGCCCTTCACCCGGGTGACATCGCTCTTAAGGGCCTCCATGCCGAGTTTGCGGAGAAACCCGATGCCCAGGGTTTCCGTCGAGGGGACCATGCCTTTGCCCTGGCAACACCGGCAGGCGACGTGACTGCCGAACTCGATGGATGGGTGGATGCGCTGCCGGGACATTTCCAGAAGGCCGAATTTGGAGATGCGGCCCACCTTGGTGCGGGCTTTGTCCAGTTTTACGTGATGTTTCAGAACACGCTCGACTTCAGCGCGGTGCTTGGATTCCTTCATGTCGATGAAATCGATTACGATCAGACCTCCCAGGTCCCGGAGCCGCAGCTGCCGTGCGATTTCCTCGGCGGCCTCCAGGTTGGTCTGGAAGGCGGTCTGCTCCACGGATTTTTCATGGGTGGACTTGCCCGAGTTGACGTCGATGGCCACCAGCGCCTCTGTCGGTGCGATGACGATCGATCCGCCGGAGCTGAGCTGGACCCGATTTTCAAAGATGGTAGCGATCTGCTCCTCGAGCTGAAACTTGGAGAACAGGGGCTTCTCCCCCTGGTAGAGCTTGACGATCTGGGTGTGCTTGCTGGCGAAGATGTCGACAAGCTCCTGGGCTTCGTGGAATACGTTCGGCTCGTCGATCAGGATCTCGGACACCTCGGGGCTGAAGGAATCCCGGATCGAGCGCAACACCAGCGCCCGCTCTTTGTAGAGCAGGGCGGTGTCCTTTTCCTTCATCACCTTGCCCTTGATGGTTTTCCAGAGCCGCAGGAGGTACTTCAGGTCTTTGGAGATCATCGTCTTGCTGCACCCCAGCCCCGCCGTGCGCACGATGACCCCGAAGCCTTCAGGGATCTCCAGCTCGCCGACGATCTCTTTCAGGCGGGCACGCTCGGCCTCGTCTTCGATCTTGCGCGAGACCCCGCGCACGGAATGGCCGGGCATCAGCACGATATAGCGCCCCGGCAGCGAGATCATGGTGGTCAGCATGGCGCCCTTGGTGCCGAACGGATCCTTTTCGACCTGCACCATGACCCCCTGGCCGCGCTTCACGAGCCGGTGCAGGGGCGCGTCGCTGCTGTCGTCTTCATGAAAATAGTCGTAGTGGATGTCCTGTTTTTGAAGAAAGCCGTTGCGGTCGGTGCCGTAATCGACAAATGCCGCCTGCAGACTTGGTTCAATCCGCGTGATGATTCCCTTGTAAATATTGCCCTGGGTGATTTCGCGCGCCGCGCTTTCAATGCGGAACTCATCGAGGCGGCCGTCCTTGACGGTGGCGACACGGATTTCCTCGGGGTCGCTGGCATTGATGAGAAGTTTGGTGTTCATGGATCTATTTTCGGCCTCCTTGTTTTCTTGAACTTCCGGACATTGTATGGCATTAAATATAATTTCTCAACCTCTGAAAGACGGATGGCCAGGGATTGGCCTGGTGGCGCATCCCCATCCATCGAAAAGGACCGATACTCCAATGGAAGAGAAGTACGAACCGCACCGCATCGAGCGCAAATGGCAGGACCTCTGGAAGTCCCATGGCTTGTTCCGGGTCGGTGAGGACCCCGGCCGTCCCAAATTCTACCTTCTGGAGATGTTT
>JBLMXM010000357.1:0-13347 GCA_050257775.1 Hyphomicrobiales bacterium | reverse complement strand
AAGCCGGTGCGGCTCTTCGAGGTGGGGCCCTGCTTTCGCAAGGAATCCGGCGGCGCACGGCACGGGCGGGAATTCACCATGCTGAACCTCGTCGAGGCGGGCCTGGCCTTGGAGGAGCGCGAGGGCCGCCTGAAGGAGCTTGCCGCGCGGGTTGCCGAGTCGGCCGGTCTGGCGGACTACCGGATCGCACCGGCTCAATCCGAAGTTTATGGGGATACCATCGACATCCTGGCAGGCAAACGGCAGTTGGAGGTCGGGTCGGGCGCCATGGGGCCGCATCGCCTGGACAGGGCCTGGCGCATCACCGATGCCTGGGTGGGGATCGGGTTCGGGCTCGAGCGGCTGCTGATGGCATCTGCAAACCTAGACCGCCTGGCCGGGCTCGGGCGCAGTCTGTCCTACCTGGACGGCATACGCCTGAATATCTGATGATGACTTCGTCGGAAGGCCAATTTCGGCGTTGCGCTTCGTCCCGCGCTCGCTGCGGCGTACCGAAAGTACGCCTCGCTCGGCGGAGGCTCGCGCGCCTTGAACTTGGCCTTCGGACGAAGTCATCACGATATTGGAGGCGCTTGGGCGGGTCGGCGTAAACTCTGGGAAAAAGCAGGTGAGCAGCGCATGCGGATTGCGATCGTGGGGGGGAAACTTCAAGGGGTCGAGGCTTGCTACCTGGCCCGCAAGGCGGGCTGGACGGTCTGCCTGGTCGACCGGCGGCCGGATGTGCCCGCCCGCGGGTTGTGCGATGAGTTCCGGCTGGCCGATGTCTGCGACCCTCGCGGCGGCTCCGGGGCGCTGGCCGGGGTAGATCTGGTTTTTCCCGCGCTCGAAGACACGGCCGGTTTGCAAGCCCTGGTCGGGCGGGCCGAGCGCAAGGGCATCCCCCTGACGTTCGATCCGGTGGCCTACCGCATCTCTTCGTCCAAGCTCACCTCGGACCGGCTGTTTGCCGACCTCGGCCTCCCGGCCCCCAGGCCCTGGCCACAGAGCTCGTTTCCGGTCATCGCCAAGCCGAGCTCCGGAAGCGGCAGCCGTGGAGTGCGCGTCATCCGAAGTGAAAGGGAGCTGGCCGCGTTCTTTCCGCAACCGCAGCTTATGGACAGCTGGGTCCTGCAGGAATTCCTCGAAGGCCCCTCTTATTCGATCGAGGTTCTCGGCACCCCGGGGAGCTATCGGGCCGTCCAGGTGACCGATCTTTTTGTCGACCGCGGGTATGACTGCATGCGGGTCGAGGCGCCGAGCGTGCTGCCGGCCGAGCAGGTGCAGGAATTCGGGCAGATGGCTCGACTGCTGGCCGAGGCAGTGCAGCTGAAAGGGCTGATGGACGTCGAGGTGATTCTGAACCAGGGAAAGCTCAAAGTGCTCGAGATCGATGCGCGCCTTCCCAGCCAGACTCCCACGGCGGTTTGGTGGTCGTCCGGTTTCAATATGGTGGACGCCCTGTGTGATGTTTTCCTCCGCGGGATCACGCCGGCCGGAGCGCTGCATTGCCAGAGGGCCGTCGTTTACGAGCATATTCACGCCACGCCGTCAGGCCTTGAAATGAGTGGAGAGCACATCATGGCTACAGCCAGTCCCCTGCGGCTCATAGAGGGTTTTTTCGGCGCGGACGAAGCTCTGAGTGACTACGAGCCGGGGCGACCGGACTGGCGGGCAACCCTCATCAGCACGGGCAAAAGCCATGAAGACGCCCGGGCCAAGAGCTGCCGGGCGCTGGCTGCCGTCCGCCGCAGCCTTGGGGCCAAACAGAGGCCGACCGCCCCGTCGCCGGATGGAGCAGAAGGAGCCTCATGACGCGACTGCAGGCACAAGACATGGCGACCATTGCCCGGGATCTCGATGCCTATGAACGCAGCCTGCGGACCCGGACGGGGCTGACGCTCCGGGGGCTGGCCTGCCGGGCGGCCGGCGTCGAAGAACATCCATTCACCTGCTGGTGCCAAAACAGCCGATCCGCCGTGGTGCCGCTCACCTGCGGCCAAGGGGCGATCGCCGGCTTTGCCGAGTCCGTGCAGCGCATCCTGGCGCACCTCGGGCTGCCGGCGACGGTCACTGCCGAGCCGGACGCCGCCGGCCTCGCGGCGGCCTATGCGGATCACAGCGACCTAGTCTTCCTGGCCGACGATCAGCGTTTCATCGCCATCGACACCCGCAGCCGAGAGATCGTGGACAATGCCGATGCCACCGGAGCGGGATTCGCCTGGGGATTGGTGCGGATGGCGGGCCGTCTCGACCAGCGGCCCGTGTTGGTGCTGGGATGCGGGCCGGTCGGGCGCAGCGCGGGTCGGACGGTTCTCCGAGTCGGCGGCCGATTGTCGCTCTGCGACCTTGTTCCCGAAGCCTCCGGCCAAGCCGCCCGATTGCTTTCAGAATACGCTCCGGGGATGGTATCCGTTGAATCCGATCTGGAATCGGCCCTGGCACGGCATCGCTTGATCATCGATGCCACACCGGCTGCGGATCTGATCGACGAGGCGCACATCCATCCCGACACCTTTATCAGTGCGCCGGGAGTTCCGCTCGGTCTGACGGCCCGCGCGGTCGAAAAGATCTCGAACCGCCTGCTTCATGACCGACTCGAGATCGGGGTCGCCACCATGGCCGCGATGGCTCTGGCACTCCGCATGACGGTCCGGGAGTGAAGTCAATGGATCGGGGCAAACCAGCAACGGTGCCTTCTCCGCGTTATTACCGCAAGAGGGTCGAGCTCTTCCGGCTGATTGAAAAGATCAAGCTCTGGCCGTCACGCCGGGGCGTGCTGCACGGGATCCGCTACGTCCAGATCAGCGGCGATACGGCCCGCCTGACGACTCACTGCGGCAGAACCTTCCTGGCTCGTGACTCGCGCAACAGCCGCGCCGCCCGATGGCTGCGCAACAAGTGGTTCCGCACCATCTGCAGCGACTGCGTCGTTCCGGAGTGGAAGCTCGAGAAATACGCGTCCACCCGTTTTCGCCGCCATCAGGGGTCGCTTCTGCGATAACTCATTTTTTCAACTCCACGATGGTCGCCCCCCAGCCACCGGCCTCGACTGGGGCATCCGCGAACGACTGCACGTGCGGGTTGCGGCGGAGCAGAGCCAGCACGCGCCTCTTTTGGTCCCCCGTGCCCTTGCCGTGGATGATGCGCACCGAGGTGAATCCCGCGCGAAGGCACTCCGCGATGTAGTCCTCGATCAGATTGGGGATGTCCCGGGGCCTGAACGTGTGGAGATCGATGCTATCCTCGATGGGCGGTCGAACCGGCTTCATCGTGTATCGCTTTTATCCCGACCTACAGGCGGGCGGGTTGTAAATTCAGGATGCATGGTTTATTAGAGCGGCAATTCAATATGCTGGTTCATGCCGGGTTCAGGCAGAGCGGGAAGCTCCGGTAAACTTTCGACGTGACCTCGGAACTCATTTTTAAAATCGCCTTGGCGGTGTTTGCTTACCTGGTGGGTTCGATTCCCAGCGGGCTCGTGTTGAGCCGCGCGTTCGGCGCAGCCGACCCCCGCCGGCATGGCAGCGGCAATATCGGCGCCACGAACGTGGCTCGGGTCGGGGGCCTCGGCCTCGGCCTGGCGACTCTGGCCGCCGACCTGTTTAAAGGGCTGATTCCGGTCGGAGTGGCCTCCGCCTGGGTCACGACCGCCTCTGCCTCCCAGCTTTATCCGGTTGCGCTGGCGTTGCTGGCCGTTGCAGGCCATCTGTTTCCGATCTATACCGGCTTCCGCGGAGGCGGAAAGGGCGTCGCCACGGCCGCCGGAGGATTTGTCCTGATCGCACCTCTGGCTGTTCTGTTCGCAGCTGCGGCTTTTGTCACCTATGTTTGCATTTTTCGCCGTGTATCGATCGGATCCCTGGCGGCTGCCCTGATTCTGCCTTTCGCCGTGTACGCCACCATCGATTCCGGAGCGGCGAGCGCCGGCGCAGCCCTGGCATCCGCTCTTATTTTCGTCCGCCACGCCGAGAACATCAGACGTCTCGCGGCCGGGACCGAACCGGTGTTTCGAATCGGGCGAAAAAAAGCCTGATGGCTTATCCTACCATGAGTCCCCAGACGAGAGCCAGCATTCCTCCCAAAACCAGATGGCTTTCCACCAGGAATTCCAGCCGGATGCCTGCCAGGATGAGGCCCCTTTGGTAGGCGACCAGGATGGCGAACATGGCTGCGGGGCAGAGGGTTAGGATGAAGCCGAAGGCGGAAACCAGTCCCAGCGCGCTCACCAGCGGCAGCCCGACGACGAGGCCCACCAAGATGCCTTTCAGCAGGCGCATCGAGCGTTTTTCCCCCAAAAGGATCGGGATCGTTTCCTTGCCGACCAGGCGGTCGCCCTGCATGTCGAGGATGTCGAAGAAAGCCGTGCGCACGAAGACCAGCCCTGCCGCCCAGACGAAAATGAGCGCATCCGTCAGGCTGAAGGCCCCGCGAACCGAAATCGGCGGCAGCACGGCCGTGACCACCCCCCAGGCCATGGCGATCAGGACGGTCTTGGAGCCCGGGATGTCCTTGATCCGGCGGTACATGATGCCGGAAAACGCCTTCGGGACGAGCGTGAGGCGGTAGGAGAGCCCCAGCAGGCTCATCACCAGGAGAATCAGGAACGGCAGCCAACCCTGCAGGTAAGCGATGACCAACCCGGCGGCGCCGCTGGTCATGGCGATGAGCGTCAGGGGAATCCTGCGGCTCTGGTAAAACTGGGCCCGGTCCGGTTCGTTGTAACGGTCGGCTGGGCTGCCGGTGAGATGGTTCAGGATGTGCATGGACTGCACATAGAGAAATGCGATGAGAACGAAGGCCTTGAAATGGAGAACTCCCTGCAGCCGGCTGACGGCATAACAGAGGCCGGTCGCACCCAGCGATACATAGATATTGGAGAGGAGCGCAGCCCGCATCAGAGTGTACAGAGTTTTGTGCCAGCCCGACTTGCGCCGGAAGACCATCGTTTCCAGGGTCAGGTACACTTGGCGGATCACCCAGTTCGGCGTGGAGGCCCCCGCGGTGATGCCGATGGTGCGGACGGCGCTCAGCGCACTCAGATCGATGTCGGCCAGATCGGTCTCCTTTTCCACGTGAAAGGCCGGCTTTCCGGCCTGGCGGGCGATTTCAACAAGACGCTGGGTGTTGCCGCTCTCGCGTCCGCCGACCACCAGTACGGCATCAACCGATTCCGCCAAGCGCTGCACCTCCGCCTGGCGTTTTTCGGTTGAGTCGCAGATGGTTTCAAAGATCTTGTAGTGTGGGTGATGCCGGATCGCCCAGGCTTTGACCTCGGTGTAGAGCCGGGTGTTTTGAGTGGTCTGGGCGACGATGATGGCTTTCTCGAAGGATGGTAGTCGGTCCAGTTCCTCCACGCTGGCTACAACGTGGCCGTTGGCGCCCGCGTAGCCGAGAAGCCCGACCACCTCCGGGTGGTCCCGGTCGCCGAGGATGATCACGGCGTGGTCCTGCTTGGCGTGTTTGCGGATGATGGATTGAACGCGGATGACTCGGGGGCAGGTCGCGTCGATGACTTTGTAGCCGGAGGCCTTCAAGCGCTTCTTGGTTGCGGGCGGAACCCCGTGAGCGCGTATCAGAACCGTGCCCTTGCCGCATTCCGGAATGTTCTTGAGCGTGGCAATATCCTTGGATTCAAGCAAATCCAGCACCTGGGGGTTGTGGATCAACGGTCCGTAGGTGCAGATCGGTCCCGGATGACGGTCCGGGGCATCCAGCACCATTTCGACGGCCCGGCGCACGCCCATGCAGAAGCCGGACATTCTAGCGATCACGATCTTCATGGGATTTACGACGTCATCAAAGCTTTGCCGCCTTCATGCGCTGATGCCTCAGCCGCTTGGGCAGGCGTCGACCCTCGCCCTTCTTGCGGGTCGAAACCCGGCGGCCGGGCGATTCCTCGGAGGGCTCGGCGAAACCCTCCATCGCCACGGCCATGGTCATGCGGGCCTCGAACTCAGGGGAGTCGATTACCGCGGCGCCGCAGGCTTCGGACGCGCGCGTAATGGCCAGGTCGGAGCTCACCACCATAGCCTGCTCCCGCTCCTGGCGGGCCATGCGTGCAATGACGGCGTCGGCGGGCTCCCCCCCGCGGGAAAACACGATGGTGACCCCCTGTACCCGGTCGCGGGGCGGTGACAGCTCAGGGGCCCGGATCCCGTCGAACACCACAGTGATGCGGTGCGGCTTGAGCCGGCGATAGGCGGCCAGCTGCCTGATGAGGGCTTCCCGCCCTCGGGCGATGTCCTGGCGGTCGAGTCGGCTCAAGACCTTCGACTGGCGGATCAGGTTGTATCCGTCGATGATAATGTGCATGTGCCTCTATCCGGAAGCGCGGATGAACTTGCTAAAAATCATCCGAATCGATGGCTTCGTAAAGAGGCCGAGTTCAAGGCGCGAGTCTCGTGGAGTGAGGCGTACGGTCCGCACGCCACAACGACCGCGAGATGGAGCGCAACGCCGAAATTGGGCTATTTACGAAGCCATCAGAGTTTAATCTGCCGCAGGCGGGTGATCAACCGGTCCAGGTCGTCGTTGGTGTAAAACTCGATCGCAACGCGGCCCTGCCGGCCTGACTTGCTGATGGTGACCTTGGTGCCCAGATGGCGGGAGAGGTCCTCGGCCAGGCTGATCAAATAGGCGGCTTCCGAACTCTTCAGAGACACCCGCGGCGTCTTTTTTTCGGCTTTGAGCCGGCGAACCAGTTCCTCAGTTTCGCGAACCGACAATCCCTTGGCCACCACGGCGCGCCAGGCTGTCAGCTGTTGTGCGGAGTTTTCCGTGCCGAGCAGGGCGCGGGCATGGCCCATGCTGAGAGAACCGGCGACGATGCTCGCCTTGATCTGGTCCGGCAGCTGCCTCAGCCGCAAAAAATTGGCCACGGCCGAGCGGCTTTTCCCGACGCGTTCCGCCGCCTGGTCCTGGGTGAGCTTAAACTGGGTGATCAGGCGGTGATAGGCCTCGGCTTCCTCAATGGGATTCAAGTTTTCGCGCTGGATGTTTTCGACCAGGGATATCTCCACCAGCTTGTCGTCGCTCACCGCCTTCACCACAACCGGCACCCGGGTGAGGCCGGCCCGGCGGGCGGCCCGCAATCGTCGTTCGCCGGCGATGAGTTCAAATCCCGGCTCGCTCTTGCGGACAATCAGCGGCTGAAGGATCCCCTGCGCGCGGATGGATTCCGCCAATTCCTCCAGGTCTCCGTCGGCAAATTGGTGCCGGGGCTGGAAGCGGTTGGGGCGGATGAGGTTGATGTCGCACAGAATGAAATCGCCGGCAGGGTCCAGGGCGATATCGGCATCGGGGATGAGCGCCCCCAGGCCTTTGCCCAGAGCGAGCTTCTTGCGTTTGGGGGCTGAATCCGAAGCATGGGTGAATTTGTCCATAGGCTACCTTAGCAGCTCGGAGCTTTCCCGGGCATGGTTCATGAGCTCTCGGGCCAGTTCGACATAGCTTTGAGCGCCCGCTGAGGCGGCATCGTAGAGAATGATGGGCTTTCCGAAACTCGGCGCTTCACCGAGGCGGATATTCCGCGGCACGGTCGTCTTAAACACGAGGTCCTTGAAGAACGTGTTGGCTTCCTCGGCCACCTGATGGGACAGGTTGGTTCTGCGGTCGAACATGGTCAGGAGGATCCCCGCGATGCCGAGTCCCGGATTGAGCGCCCGTTTCACGCGCTTCACGGTCTGCAGGAGCTGGCCGAGGCCTTCGAGGGCATAGAACTCGCATTGCAAGGGTATGAGCACGGAGTCCGCTGCCGTGAGCGCATTGACGGTCAGCAGACTGAGAGACGGGGGGCAGTCGCAGATGATGTAGTCAAACCGGTCCCGCAGCGGGGTGATCAGGTGTTTCAGGGTGTTTTCACGGTCCGGATCGGGCATCATCTCAACCTCGAAGCCGATCAAATCCACGTTGGACGGCATAATCTTGAGGCAGGCGATATCGCTGTCGCGGATCAGGGCGTCGGCCTCGGTGCGTCCGAGCAAACCGTCGTAGAGGGTGCTGGTCAGCGAGGCCTTGTCGATGCCCATGCCGGAAGTCGCATTGGCCTGAGGGTCGCAGTCCACCAGCAGGGTGGGCTTTTCGAAAACCGCCAGAGAAGCCGAGAGATTGATGGCCGTGGTGGTCTTGCCGACACCGCCCTTCTGGTTGGCTATGCAAATGACTCTTGCCATGGGGTCGGGTGTAACATAAAAAGGATTGTTTGAAAAGAACCTGAAAATGTGAGATAGTATTTCCCACAAGGACCGACATTCCGATCGACCCATGCCCTAGCGCTGCGCAGCTCGTTTCATCTCGTGCTTCCGTGTGACTCTGTCTTGATGACCATCTGCCAGCAGCGATGGTGTGTTGGAGAGAAGCCCTTTGCACAAGGACGACGACCCGATGCCGCATGTTCGACGACACTTCATTGCAGCCTGGAGCCTCGTGTTAGTGTTGGCGGCCGCCCTGATCCTGCCGCCCCCCGGGCGGGCGATTACGTTTGGTGAAGAAGAAGAGCTTTCCGCCGAGATGATGCGGATCATTTTCAAGAAATTGCCGGTGGTTGACGATCCGTACGTCACCGCCTATGTGAACCGGGTGGGGAAGCGCATTCTGTCCGTTATGCCGGAGCAGCCGTTCCGGTACCATTTCTACGTGATCAACCAGGACGCGTACAATGCGTTCGCCACCCCCGCCGGGCACATATTCGTCTATAGCGGCCTGCTGGAAGCCATGGACGGCGAGGACGAATTGGCGGGGATTCTCGGCCACGAGATCAGCCATGTGTACTGCCGGCATATTTCGCAGAAGATCGAGTATGCCAAGAAAGTCAGCTGGGCCCAGATCGCCGGGATGGCCGCCGGGGTCCTGCTCGGGGCAGCCGCCGGCAGCGGAGCGGCGGCCAGCGCGGTGACCATGGGATCCGCCGCCACGGGGGCCACCGCGCAGTTGGCCTTCAGTCGTGAAAACGAAACGCAGGCCGACCAGCTGGGCCTGAAATTCCTGACCGAAGCAGGCTACGGTGCGGACGGGCTGCTGAAGGCCCTGAAGAAAATCCGCGGCAAGCAGTGGTATGGCAAGGACCAGATTCCCACGTACATGATGACCCACCCGGCGATTGACGACCGCATCGCTTACGTGACCTCATGGATCGAGGATCACAAGGCGGAGGCCGCGCCGAAGCTCAAATTGAACTCGGCCGATTTTGAGCGGATCTTGACCCGGTTGATTGTCGAATACGGCAACACGACCGCCGAGCTGAGCCAGCTGCAGCAGATCCTGCAACGCGATCCCGGCAACACCCTGGCGCGCTACCGGTACGGCTTGGTCCTCGCCAAGGCCAACCGGACCGCGGACGCCATCACTCAACTCAAGGAAGTGCTGGCGCGGAACGCCTTCAACCCTTACATGCTGCGGGACCTCGGTAAAGTGTATTTTCTCAACGGCCAACTCGACCCGGCGCTGACTACGCTTGAGAGCGCGCGGACCATGATCCCGGATGATCCCGACACCCTCTTCTACCTGGGCCGTACCCAGCAGGAGTTGGGTAACCGGGCCGAGGCCATCTCCCTTTACACCGCCGTGATCCAAAAATCACCCGACTACCGGGAAGCCTATTATTTCCTGGGCCAGAACCTCGGCCAGCAAGGCTCTCTTGCGGACGCTCACTACTACCTGGGTCTGTATCATCTGAGAGGTCGGGACCTCAAAACGGCGGCAGCCCAGTTCAAGCAGTCCATCCGCAACGCCGCCGACCCCGAAAAGCGAGAACGCGCCGAGCGTTTGCTGAAACAGGTCGAGGACGAGATCAAGGCCGAAAAGAAAGCCCTCGAAGGTTAGAAGCGGTTTGATAACCCCGTCTGAGGCCCGATGGCGGCGTTGTCCCGCGGCTTGAAATGCTCGCGTACTGCCGGGTACGCTCCGCTTCCAATCCGCGGGACGCCTTGCCCTCGGGCCTGATCCGGGGTTCTGAAACCGCTTCTATCCTGTGACGGAACCTGGCCTTTTTGCAAAGTTGTTACAGGGGGTATTTTAGGATTATCAAAACAGGTATAAAAAAAACGGCTCCGAAAGGAGCCGTTTTTTATGGGCGGTCGAAACGGGTGAAGTGCATCGAGAAAGTCCCGCGGCCCTGCGTGGCGGACCGCAGGGCGGTGGAGTAGCCGAACATCCGTGAAAGCGGCACGGTCACCGTGATGACTTGGACGCCCAGCTTGTGGTCGATGGACTCGATTTTCCCACTGCGGGAGTTGAGGTCGCCGATCACCTCGCCCAGGAAGGCTTCGGGGACCAGGACTTCGGCGGTCATGATCGGTTCGAGCAGGAACGGGTCTCCGCGGGATAGGGCTTCCTTGCATGCCATAGATGCTGCCACCGTGAATGCCAGCTCGGAGCTGGTGTCCTTCGGGACGGCAGCCGCCAGAACGATTTCCACGTCTACCACCAGGTAGCCGGACAGCGGGCCGCTTTCGAGGGACCCGAGGGCGCCCCGGCGGGCGGCTTCGACGAAGGGAGCCGGCAGGGCTTCGGCCGACACCCGGGACGCAAACCGCGACCCGGCGCCGCGGGGCAGCGGAGTCGCCTCCAGCGTGACTTCGGCGAAGTGGCGCTGGCCGGCGATTTCCTTGTCGAAGACGGCGGTGGCCCGGGCCCGCGATGCGATCGTTTCACGGTAAACGACCTGGGGCCGGCCCACATTGACGTTGGTGTTGAACTCGCGCTGCATCCGGCTGGTGATGATCTCCAGGTGCAATTCGCCCATGCCGGATAGGATCGTCTGGCCGGTATCCTCGTCCTTGCGCACCCTGAGGGTGGGGTCCTCGGAAGTGAATTTGGCGAGCACTTCGTCCATTTTTTCCTGGTCGCTGTGGGTCTTGGGCTCCACGGCAACGCTGATGACCGGCTCGTAGGACTCGATCTTTTCCAGCAGCAGGGGGTGCTCCTCCGTGCAGAGAGTGTCTCCGGTGGAGGAGTCCCTCAAGCCCACCACACCGACGATGCTGCCAGCCCCGGCCTCGTCGACCCGTTCGCGCTTGTTCGCATGCATGAGCAGGATGCGCGCCAGTTTTTCCTTGCGTTTCAGGGTGGCATTGTACAGATCGGCCCCGGCCCTCAGCCGTCCGCTGTAAACCCGGACGAAACAGAGCTTGCGGTTTTCCATCATCGACACCTTGAAAATCAAGGCCGCCAGCGGATCGGAGTCCCTGGGGTGGCAGATGACGGGCTCTCCGGTCTCCGGGTGCACTCCCCTGGCGGGCGGGATGTCGGACGGGCTGGGAAGAAACTGGGCTACGGCGTCCAGGAGCGGCTGGATACCCTTGTTCTTGAGGGCTGCTCCGCACAGGACCGGAACGATCTTGAGATGGATAGTGGCGCGGCGGATCGCGGCGACCAGTTGGGGCTCGTCGATGGCGGCGGCAGATACGTAGGCCTCCATGAGCGCATCGTCCTGCTCGGCCAGGGTCTCGATCAGCCGCTCGCGATACTCCGAGGCGCTGTCGGCCATGTGCGCCGGAATGGCGTCGGTCGTGAACACCGTCCCCAGGGAGGAGTCGTCCCAGGTGATCTGCTGCATGCGGATCAGATCGATCACGCCCTGAAACTCTTCCCCCATGCCGACCGGCAGTTGCAGGATGAGCGGGTTGGCGTTCAGCTTGGCCTTCATCATCTCGACTGTGCCGAAAAAGTCCGATCCGATTCGATCCATTTTGTTGAGGAAGGCGATTTTGGGGACGTGGTATTTGTCGGCCTGGCGCCACACCGTCTCGGACTGCGGCTCAACGCCTTCCACGGCGCTGAACACGCCGATGGCGCCGTCCAGCACCCTCAGGGAGCGCTCGACCTCGATGGTAAAGTCTACATGCCCGGGAGTGTCGATGATGTGGATTTCGGTGTCCTTCCATGGACAGGTGGTCACTGCGGAAGTGATGGTGATGCCGCGCTCCTGTTCATCCGGCATCCAGTCCATGATGGCTTCGCCGTCGTGCACCTCCCCCAGCTTGTGGGAGCGGCCGGTGTAGAACAGGACCCGCTCCGTCACCGTGGTTTTCCCGGCGTCGATGTGGGCGACGATGCCGATGTTGCGGATGGCGGAGATTCTAGTTTTCTTCATGGCGTCTTGAGGCTTTGGACGAGTTCACCCGTTTTTAGGTTCGGCGACCCATCGCGATGAGCCTCGACTATCTAAGCCAATCGTCGAGTGATGTCAAGGAAGGCCGCAAGGCGGTCGTGTGCTGGATCGGCGGGCGTAAGGCTGAAGGACGCCGGCGCCGCGTGAGCCTGCGCCTGCTCAAGAGCCGGCATATTCAGAGCGTCTATCCAAATTCCATTCGGATGGAACAAGTCGGTGCTTGGAGATATGCAAAATCCCGTTCTGGAGCAAAATCCCCCCAAATCCCGGGCCCTTTTACTCCATAATGCAGCCGCGGCTGGCCGGTCCCACCAGCCGGCGGTAGCGGTCCAGCAGGGTCCCCTTCTGCAGTTCGACCCGCTCCGGCAGGCGCCAGTTCCGACGCCGCTTCTGGAGCACCTCGTCCGGCACGTCGAGCTCCAGGCGGCCGGCGGGGATGTCGATGGCGATGCGGTCGCCCTCCTCGACCAGGGCGATCGGGCCGCCCAGGTAGGCTTCCGGCGTGACGTGCCCGACGCAGGCACCCTGAGTGGCGCCGGAGAAGCGGCCGTCGGTGACCAAGGCCACGGACTTGCCGAGCCCCATGCCGATGATAGCCGAGGTCGGCAGCAGCTGTTCGCGCATGCCGGGTCCGCCCTTGGGGCCTTCGTAGCGGATGACCACCACGTCGCCGGGCTGGATCCTGCCGGCCAGGATGCCGATGGCCGCCGAGTTCTCGCTCTCGAAGACGACGGCGCGACCGCTGAACGCCAGTACGCTCTTGTCGACACCGGCGGTCTTCACGATGCAGCCATCCGGCGCGAGGTTGCCGTACAGCACGGCGAGCCCGCCGTCCTGGCTGAACGCGTGGGCCGGGTCGCGCACCACGCCGGCGACGCGATCGGCGTCGAGCGCCGGGTACCGTCGGGACTGCGAGAACGGCTCGATGGTGCGCGCGCCGCCGGGCGCCGCGCGATAGAACTCCTGCACGGCCGCGTCCGGCGACCGCATCACGTCCCACCGGTCGAGCGCCGCGCCCAGCGTGGCCGCGTGGACCGTGCGCACGCCCCGGTGGATCACCCCGGCGCGGTCCAGCTCGCCCAGGATGCCCATCACGCCGCCGGCGCGGTGCACGTCCTCGATGTGCACGCCGCTCACCGAGGGTGACACCGCGCACAAGTGCGGCGTGCTGCGCGAGATGCGGTCGATGTCCTGCATGGCGAACGGCACGCCGGCCTCGTGGGCCGCCGCGAGCAGGTGCAGCACGGTGTTGGTGGAGC
>JBLMXM010000356.1:0-4985 GCA_050257775.1 Hyphomicrobiales bacterium | reverse complement strand
TGTGGGTCGTTTGCACCAGCAGGTTCTCGATCGCCTGAGGCTTCTCGACCGTCGAGGCGCTTGCCGGACCCGCCTGGATCCTGGCGGAGGAGGCCGCGCGAATGGCGTGCACCAGGGGCTGCGCGATGTCCTTGGTCGAGTAGGCGGCCCCCGGTTTGCACAAGACCTCCACGGCGCCGAGATCCAGCGCCTTCAAGGCCAACTCGCTGTGCTGGGGGGTCAGCGAGCTCAGAACAACCACCGGCATGGGGTGATGCTTCATGAGCTTGGCCAGAAACGACAGGCCGTCCATGCGAGGCATTTCCAGGTCCAGGGTGATGACGTCCGGCCGCAGCTGCACAATCTTGTCGCGCGCCACATAGGGATCGACAGCGGTACCGACGATTTGAATGTCGGCGTAACGCGACAGCTCTTCGGTGATCACCCTGCGCACCACCGCCGAATCATCGACGACCAGCACCTTGATCATGCCCATCACCCCCGCTCGATACCCTCCGACGGGGCCACAGTCAGTCCGGCCGGGTCTCGAGGCGGCCTCCCGTCCACATGCATCCGCACCCGGCAGATCCCGTTTTCCAATATGAGGTGGCTGACGGCGAGGGGGCGCTCCCATCGTGGCACGTCCGCGTCGGCCGGATCCCGGGCACGGATGTTGAACCCGTCAGCCTGGTGGGCGATGGCGGGCAGCAGGTTGCCACAGACGACGTTGGCGAGCTCCTTGAGAGCGTCCCGCTGCTCGTCGGCAGACAGCGCCGCCCCCTCGCCGGCCCCCAGCATATTGGCCGCCAACTCCGCCACAACCCGAGCGGACATGGAAAGCTCCAAACCGCCGGTGAAGGCCCCGGTGAAGTCCACCCGCACGGTTTCCAGCTCGGCTTCCTCAGCCTCCGGGGCTTCATCCGCGGGAGAGGCGAAAAGAAATGCGAGCCTCTCCAGCGTAGCCATCGTCACAACCGACAATCGGGCACTAAGCGCTGCGTTCATGGAACACCTCGCTTCGCAACACATCCTTGACGGCATCCCGGATCATCTCCGGAGAGAAGGGTTTGGAAACGAAGCGCAGCCCTTTGCGCGGCAGCCGCTCGATGCGGGTCTGGCTGCCTGCAGTGGAGATGACAATGGTGGGAATCGCCTGCAAGTTCGGCCTGTCCAGTATCTGCTCGATCATCTCCTCCCCGCTCATTACGGGCATGTTGAGGTCGGCAATGACCACGTCGATCCGATTGCTCTCCAGGGCTTCCAGACCGTCCTGCCCATTGGAGGCCTGATGGATCACTCCGATGTCGAGGCCGCTCAGTTGCAGGGCCTTTTGAATCATCGCCCGCATGACGCTGCTGTCATCGACGATCAGGATGTTGATTGCCATTAAACACCTGCCAAAGTGCTGTTCTTTAAAGGTGGTTTCACAATCCCGCCTGACACCCGGGGGAGGCGCTACAGACCTTTCGAAATGCTCACAACCTGCCGTGGATGCTGCGCTTTCGAATCGGCCTGCGCCTCGCCCGCGGGCGTAATCCGATGTTATGCAACCACTTCTAAGATGCGGCGTTCACCTTTACGACGCCCCTCTTCGGCCGTCGCCTTTTCCGGCTATGACTCCATCACCTGCGACAACTCGTTAGCCCACTGCAGGGTCTGGCTGGCGACCCTTTCCAGATGAGCGGGGGCCAGGCCGAGCCGCCCCGTCACCGAGGCCGACGGCTTGTACTGGAGCCCCTCCCGCCCCGCACCGATTCCGATCATGAGACACAGGATGTTCGCCGCGTGCACCACATCCAGCATGGCATCAGCGCGAGGCGCCTTCTCCGGCGCGTGGTGCCAGCGCACGGCATGGACGATATCGTCCGGCAGCGACCACTTGGAAAGCACCTCGGCTCCGATCGCGGCGTGGTCGGTCCCCAGCACGATGGCCTCGGCAATTTCAAACGGCAGCCCCTGGGCGAGCGCCAGCTCGATCTTGCTGTAGTCCTCCTGGACGAACTGCCCTAGGATGAGCTTGCCGACGTCGTGCAGCAGTGCAGCCGTGAAAATCTCCTCGGCCGCATCCAGCTTCAGCTCGCGAACCAGGCCCTCGGCGGCCACCGACACCGCCAGGGAGTGGCGCCAGAGCTCTCCGGCCGGCAGATCATAGCCCGGGATGTTGCGGTCCATGATGGCGCTGGTGCATGCCGCGACCACCATCTGGATCACCCGCTTCAACCCCAGCAGGATCACGGCCTGGCGCACGGATCCGACCTTGGAAGGGATCCCGAAGTAGGCCGAATTGGCCAGCTTCAGAAGGTTCGCCGTAAGGCCGGCGTCCTGGCGCAGGATTTCCTCGATCTGAGGCACGGTAACACCAGGATCGTCCATCAGGGCCAACAGCTTGAGCGCCGCCCCAGGCATACCGGGAAACGTCTTGACCAATTTAGTGACCTGTTCAAGCTGCATAATTCGATGCCTCCCTTGCCGCTTTCAGCCCGCGTCGTCCGTTTCCGCTCCTGCATCCACCCGGAGGCTTACCTTGCCCTGGACGGCCGCGGACGGGCCGCCTGTGGGACCCCGGCCGTAGCAAAGGCAAGCGCCAGCGCGTCATAGGGGCCTCTTGGTGCCGTTGCTGCTGAGGAAAACCCGACCGGTCGACACCTCAAAGTGAATCGTCCGGCTGGCCGGGCCGCCCACATCCTCGGCCTCCAGCAGGATGTTGTTTTTCCACAGAAGCTTCTTCAGCACCGTATAATTGCGCTCGCCGATTTTGAACACCTCGTTCTGGCCCAATGGGCTGCCGCACCCGGCGGCTTTCACCACCAACCTCCCTTTCACCGCCCCCTGCTCATAGAGCGCCTTGAAGAGCAGCGGCACACCCGTGTCGACAAACATCGCCGGGTTGGCGGAGGCCTTTTCGGGGTTGATGCCCGACAGCGGCAGCATGGCGTGCAGCAAGCCCCCCAGCCTGACCACCGGGTCGAATGCCATTAGCCCGAGACAGCTTCCCAAGGCATGGGTGACCAGCATGTCTCCGGTGCGGCCTGTTTTCATGTCACCCACGAGAACGGTAAGGTTCATTCGGGACTCATCTCCAGTGACCAGATAGAAGCTGTCCTAAATCGTCTTGAGATGTCTTCTATCCTCATTTGCGGTAAACCGCCGGCCGCACATATCGAAAGCGATGGTGGATGGCCGACAGGCCTTCCGAGTGCCCCACGAACAGATAGCCGCCGTCCTCCAGCACACCCCAGAAACGTCCGACCAGCTCCTGCTGGGTGGGGCGGTCGAAATAGATCATCACGTTGCGGCAGAAGATCACGTGGAACCGCCCCTGCATGGGCCATGGTTCCATCAGGTTGAGATAGGCCAGGTGCACCAGCTCCCGGGCCGCGGCGACGACCTGGACGGTGCCGAGTCGACCGTTGCGCAGCGGAAGGAAATACTTGCGATACTGCGGCGAGGGCACCTCCTCGATGGCCTGCTTCGGGTAAACGGCCTGCCCGGCCTTGTCCAGCATGCGCCGGGAGATGTCGGTTGCCAGGATGCGCACGTCCCGGCATTCGACGCCCGAGAGGTGCTCTCGCAGGATGATGGCGAGCGTGTAAGCTTCCTCCCCGGATGAGCAGGCAGCGCTCCAGAACCTCAACCGCGGCCGGGTCAACTCCGGCAGAACCGTGTCGCGCAGGAAGCTGAAGTGGTCCATCTCCCGAAAGAAACTCGTCTGGTTGGTGGTCATGACGTCGATCAGACGGCCAATCTCCTGGCTGCCCTGCTCGCTGTCCAGGAAATTGAGATAGTCTTCCACCCGCCCGATCCCAAGGGACCGCAGCCGCTTCATCAGACGAGCCCGCACCAGGGCCTCTTTGCCCTGCTTCAGGTTAATGCCGGCGGTCCGGTAGACCATGGCGCTGATCTTCTGAAAATGCTGCGGTTTCAGATCAACGACATCGAGGTTCATGGCGTCTCCCGCCCCCCTGCACCTTCATGCCGCCAGCACCTGGGCTTTCGACCCGAGGGCATCCTCCCGGTGTCCTTCCCGGCGCTCCGGGGCGGCGAACCGCAACAGCCCGGCGACATCCAGGATCAACCCGACCCGGCCGTCGGGCATGATGGCGCCGCCGGATATGCCGGGTGTGTTCTTCATGGTCTGCCCCAGGCTTTTGATGACCACTTGCTGACGACCAACCAGCTCATCAATGACCAGACCGGCCTGGCGCTCCTCGTCCTCGACTACCACAACAATCGCCTCTCGGAGGTCTACCTTGGCTCCATTGATTCCAAAGATCCGTGCCATGCGGTACAGAGGAATGAGATCCCCCTGAAGCCGCAGCATCTCACCCTGTCGGAAAACGGTGAAGACGTTCTCGGCCGTCGGTTTCACGGAGCGGATGATCGACAGGGTCGGAATAACGTAGGTTTCGCACCCGACTCGAATCACCATTCCGTCAATGATGGCCAGCGTCAGAGGCAGGCTCATTTTGAAAACGCTGCCGATTCCCTTCTCGGACTTAATTTCCACCATGCCGCGCAGCTGTTCAATGTTCTTCTTGACCACATCCATGCCCACCCCGCGGCCGGAGACGTCAGTGACGACCGCAGCCGTTGAAAAACCCGGTTCGAATACCAGGTTGAACACCTCCCGATCGCTCAGGTCGGCATTCTCGCCGACCAGACCTCGCTCGCGCGCCTTGGCGAGCAGGACCTCACGGTCCAGGCCTTTGCCATCGTCGCTGATCTCCACCACCACGCTCCCGGCCGAATGGTAGGCGGCGATATTCACGGTTCCCTGCTCGGGTTTTCCGGCTGCCCGCCGTTCTTCGGGCATCTCGATCCCATGGTCCACGGCATTGCGCACCATGTGCACCAGGGGATCGTTGATGATGTCCACCAGGTTGCGGTCGATTTCGGTATCCTCGCCGTCGGTGTGAAAGTTGACGTTCTTGCCGAGCTTGCGGGAGACATCCCGGGCGAGGCGTGCCATCTTGCTGAAGGTGGCCTTCAGCGGCACCATGCGCATG
>JBLMXM010000355.1:0-4983 GCA_050257775.1 Hyphomicrobiales bacterium | reverse complement strand
CGATAGGTTGTGAGCATTTCGAGAGGCCTGCAACGCCGCCGTCGGGTGTCAGATGCATTTTTGAGATAGTTTATAGATTAGCTTGAGCAATTCTGTGCAGATTTCTTGCAGCAGGCCCGTGGGGTAAGTCGATCAAATCGCTCAATTCAGGTACTACTGAGCAGCAAGACGCCTGACGAAAGGATGGAACATGGCCACCCCAAGCAAATTGATGACGACCAGCGAATTTGCCAAGGCTGCCGGAATCCCCGCGGCCACCATTTCCAAAATGATTCAAGAGGGCAAGCTGAAGGCCAAAAAGGAAGGCAACAAGTGGATGATCCTCTCGAGCCAACTCGAGTCGAAAATCGTCCGCGAGCTCCGCAAAACCCGGAAGTCGCCCAAGCCGAAGAAGCCTTCGAAGGCGGCCGCCGCGGCCAGGCCAACCAAGGCCCCTTCCGCGCGCGCGCGAGTGTCCTCACCCCCCGCTCCGCAGGTTGCGGCCTCGTCCGGACCGGTGGTCGCTTCCGCCTTCGCAACACCTGCGCCTGAGCCGGCATCCCATCCGGAAGAGAAGACATACTCGATCGCGGAATTCGCGACCATGACCTACCTGACCGAAAAAGGGATCTGTGAATGGCTCAAGATCGGGAGACTGCAGGGTGTTAAAACAGAGACCGGGGATTGGCGGGTCCTTGAAAGTAACTTGAAGGTTTCCGACATCAGCCGCCTCGTGCGCAGATAAAATCCCATCGAAGAAATCAAGGAGGCTTCAGATGATAGCTGCTCGGCGTAAAGGTCAACCGGTATTCTTCCTGATGATTACCCTGGCACTGCTCATTTCGATCCCCTATCAGCCTGCGCTTGCCGCGCTCATCGGCACCGAGACGGCCATGAATTCGGCGAACGGCGCGGATGTACGCGAACGGCTGCAGCAGTACCTGGCCCGCGAGGATGTTCGCGCGGCCCTGCTGGCACAGGGGATCGATCCCTCAGAGGCGCAAGCGCGCATTGAAAGCCTCACGGATTCCGAGCTGGCTCAGATCGCTGGCCAATTCGACAAGTTGCCGGCTGCCGGTGACGGCCTGGGGCTGGTGATCGCGGTTTTGATCATCATTTTGCTGGTGATTGTAATTCTGAAAGTCGCTGGCAAACTATAGCAGCATCATGGGGTGCTGGGCACCCAGCCAAGTTATCCTTATTGCGCTGCGACTAGACGTGGGGGGAGGGTGTTTTGAGCCGGGTGCGCAGGAGGCTACCCTCCCCATCCGCCGATCCCGTCGTACGGCGAGACCCCGGGGTGTCAGATGGGGTTCAGAACCCACTTCTAATATCTGCCGCCCCCCCCTCGTGGACCGCGACCGAATCCTCCCGGCCGGCCACCGCGGCCAAAACCCCCGCCTGAATCTTTACGGGGTTCCCGGGCTTCGCTGACGACAATTTTCTTACCCTGAAGCTCCCCGCCGTTGAATTGATCGATGGCTTTGCGCGCCTCCTCTTCAGTTTCCATCTCAACAAAGCCGAAGCCCTTGCTCTGATTGGAATACCTGTCCTTGATGATGGCTACGGAGACGACCTTTCCAATGGTGGAAAAATTGTGGGTTAGATCATTTTCCGTGACTTCGTTGGACAGGTTCCCGACGTATAGCCTCTTGTTCATCGGTAATATCCTTTCGTGGTGAATGATGGTCCGGACCTGCCCGAAGTGCGGAGATGGCGCAGGGTGTCGAAAAGGGCACGCGGGGATCCGGATGCCGGGTGAGGAATGATGCCTCCCCTTAGAGAAACGGGAGGCACCATCTTAGACAGCGGCCTTACAGGGCCTGAACATTGACGGCCGACAGACCCTTCGGACCGCTCTGGACGTCAAAGCTGACCGACTGGCCGTCCTGCAGCGTTTTGAAGCCGCTACCCTGGATAGCGCTGAAATGGACGAACACATCGTTGCCATTTTCGGCCTCAATGAAGCCGAAGCCTTTGCGCTCGTTGAACCATTTGACTTTGCCTTGCATCATCGCCTTCATCCTCCTTTCGTAAATTTTTTCTCAAGGGCGGATTACGACGATGGCATAAAAAAACCACTTCACTTTGGAGAGTGCGGTGGTTAGACCGGCGCAACAAAATGTTTTCATCCAACCTTTGACACATTCGAGCCCGTCAAGGTTCATCGAATGTATACAAACTATAATCCCTTTGCCCATCGCGGTCAAGGAAATAAGTTTCGGCGGTCGCAGTATGGATTTCACCACGATCGATCTTGTCGTTGCAAGTTCAAATTGCGTGATTACCCTAAATTCACTGTTGGACGGACGAGCTTGCAGGAAAAGCAACGTCGTATATCCCCGCAGCGCGTCAGCGTGAAGGGGACCTCAGTTAATCTTACAGAATATCCGGAGGCAACCCATGGCCCATACACTTCCTAAACTTGAATATGCCTATGATGCGCTCGAGCCTTACATCGATGCGCGCACGATGGAAATCCATCACACCAAACACCACCAGACCTACGTCGACAAGCTCAATGCCGCGATCAAGGGGAATGCCGCCCTGGAAAAGGCCGGGGTGGAACAGTTGATTCGAAACCTCAACGAGGTGCCCGAAAACATCCGCACGGCCGTGCGCAACCACGGCGGCGGACATGTCAACCACAGCTTCTTCTGGCCAACCCTGAAAAAGGGAGTCAAGGCGGCCGGTCCGGCGGTGGACGCCATCGCCCGGAAGTTCGGAAGCTTCGACAAGTTCAAAGAGGATTTCTCGAACGCCGCGGCGCTTCTCTTCGGAAGCGGCTGGGCATGGCTGGCGCTCAACAAGGGCGAGCTCGAGATCGTGACCACGCCAAACCAGGACAGCCCGATCAGCCAGGGGCGGATTCCGATCCTGGGCATCGACGTCTGGGAGCACGCCTACTACCTCAAGTACCAGAACCGCCGGCCGGAGTATGTCGCGGCCTTCTTTAACGTCATCAACTGGGAGAAGGTCAACGAGCACTTCAGGGCCGCTCGCGGCTGATCGAGCCGTCTCGAGACCAAACAAGGGGGCGGGATGCGCACCTGCCCTCCTTGCTGGCCCGGAGGATCGCGATGCAGAGAAAGTGGCCCGGAACGGTAATGGGGTTGGCATTCCTGGTCTTTTCCATGGGAGTCGCCTTCGGGGGTGAATCCCTTGAGGTCAATGGGGCTCTTGAAGGCAAAGTTTTCATCGGCCACACCGGGCCGTTGGGCAGTACGGCCATCGACGGTGAGGATGAGATCATCTTCAAGAACGGCAGATTCCTATCCACCGCCTGCAATAACTGGGGGTTTGGATCCGCGCCGTACCGGGCAGCCGTAAAACCCGACGGAATCCATTTCGAAGCCCTGACCCAGAGCCCCCGCCACGGACAAATCCAGTGGCGCGGGGTTGTGGCCGGAAACACCCTTGAAGCCACCTACCTGTGGACCATGCATCGGTGGTACTGGTTCGACGCCCGGGAGGAGCGTCGCTTCGCGGGGAAGCTCAAAGTCGAATAATCCTGAACCCCCCTTCTCATTGGTCCTGGGCCTTGGCCTTGATCACCACGAGGGAGATGTCGTCCTGTTGCTTGACGTCCCCGCGGAAGTCGTTGATGGCCGACAGGACCGTTGTGCAGATTTCGGGAGCTGATCGGAAGGCATTTCGAACCAGCAGCTTTTCCAGTCGTTCTTTTCCGAAGATGGCGCCGGAGGGGCCGATGGTTTCCCAGACGCCGTCCGTGCCGATGACGATGGTGTCACCCGGCCGGAGCGACCCTTCCGTGCGGGCTGCATAGGCGTACTGATCATCCACTCCCAGAGCAAGGCCCGGCCCGTCCAAGAGCCGCACGGTTCCACCGCTGGACGGCACCAGCCAGGCCGGGTCATGGCCTGCGCGTATCCACTGCAGCCGGCGGGACATGCGGTCGATTTCCAAAAAGAAAAGCGTCATGAACCGGCCGGTTTCTCCGATGTCCGCGGACAGCTTTCGATTGACGCTGTTCATCATGTCGGCCAGGCTGCCGCTTTCCCCGTAGCGTCCGCGCACCAGTGCCCGCGCGGTCGCCATGAGCAGGGCGGCTCCGATGCCGTGCCCGGTCACGTCGCTCACCACGATGCCCAACTTGCGCTGATCTTGGGGGATGAAGTCAATGTAGTCGCCTCCGGTCTCCTCGCAGTATTGAACTTTCGCGGCAATGTCGAAACCCGGAAAATTTATCTGCGATTCAGGGAGGAAGTTCTGCTGGACCTCCCGGGCGACTTCAAGCGCCTGCCGGATGCGGATGCTTTCCTGCAGTTGCCCGGCCATCTTGTTGAACGCCTCCGCCACCATTTTGCGTTCGTCGTTGGCCGTCGTTTCCAAACGCGCGGAGAAGTCTCCCTCGGATACATTCCTGAAACCCTCCACCATGGCCAAGAAGGGGCGGATCATCTTCCTGGAGCGCAAGGTGGCCAAAAAAATCAAAACCACTGTCACCGAAGCGGCGACCAGGAATGCATCCAGGGTGTAAGACTCACCCAGGCGCCGCGCGCTCTGCGTCAGCCGGTAGATGGCTTCCCGCTGAGGTAGCAGGTTGAGAAACACCAGTTCGTTCGGTGCACCCGCGTAGGCCCATAAACATGGCGCTTCGCGGTATAGCGCGGACCCCACACCCTTGTCCCACCTTGGAAATTCCGCCAGGAAACCGGCGGTCTCAAGAAACCCGAGGGCACCGGCCCGGGCTTGCGTGTCTGGAGCCTTCCAGCGGCCGATATCGTCGGGAAGGCTGCGCACGGCAAGAATTCGGGGGGTCGGCGTCTGATGTTGTGAATCAGCCTCCATTCGGGCTAGCCAGCTGGTCATGAAAGGCGTCCATTGCGAGATCGGCTTTATTTTCTCAAGAAGCTTGAGCAGGTCGAGCTCGAGAGAGACGCTCCCGCCGAGCCGAGGCAACGGAACAGCAACGATCAGGGGGACGCGTTCCCCAGCCACGCCTTCGGCGCTTGGAACGAAGTTTATCGCAACGCCGGATTC
>JBLMXM010000354.1:0-7765 GCA_050257775.1 Hyphomicrobiales bacterium | reverse complement strand
CTCTGTGAAGGAGGCCCAAAAAATGAAAGCTCAGCTGAACTCGTACAAGGTATGGGCGATGGCCGTTGTTCTACTTGTGGTCATAGCGGTCCCCGCAGCTATGGCCAGGCAGGAGGAGATCGTAGGAGCGGTCGTCGACACCGGCGTAGGTTATGCCATCATTGCCAACAGCGGCGAATATCTCGTGCTGAACCAGGATCTCTCGAAATATGTGGGAGACACCGTATCGGTCGACGGGAATGTGGAAGTGGGCGCGGACAGCCAGGCGTTCGATCACATCGACACGATCCAGGTCCTTTCCCCTCGCGACCTGATCGATCCGCCGGTCTCACACCCGGGCGTCAGCGGATAGCGCCGGCAAGATGAGAGGCCCACAGCCCAAAGCAGTGGAATTCGCAGATCATGGAAGGTCCGAAGGTGCAGAGGCCGGGTCTGAACCGGAAGCACTGAGCCCGGTTGCGATGTCCGTGCTGGGAATTGCAGTCGGCCTCGTTGCCGGCGGAGGCGCCGTTCTATTTCGCAAGATGATCGGGCTGTTCCACGACCTGTTTTTCCTGGGGAGATTTTCCGCTGAATACAACGCCAATCTGCACACCGGCGCCGATCCCTGGGGTCTTGCGGTCATTCTTGTGCCGGTGGCCGGAGCGGTGATCGTTGCTTTTCTGGTAAAGACCTTTGCGCCGGAGGCCAGAGGCCACGGTGTGCCCGAGGTCATGGATGCGATCTACTACCAGCAGGGCCGAATTCGACCCATTGTGGCAGCGATCAAATCGCTAGCCTCTGCGATCACCATCGGCAGCGGCGGCTCGGTCGGACGCGAGGGCCCGATTATTCAAATCGGGTCGGCCTTCGGCTCGACCGTGGGGCAGATCCTGTCGATGCCGACGCGGCAGCGGGTGGTGTTGATCGCCGCGGGGGCAGGCGGAGGAATCGCGGCGACCTTCAATACCCCCATCGGCGGGATTGCGTTCGCCATCGAGCTCATCTTGCCGTCCATAAATGCCTCCGCTCTCCTGCCCGTGCTGCTGGCGACCATGGCGGCGACATATGTCGGGCGCATGTTCTTCGGGCTGGCCCCGGCCTTCAACATCCCCGCGCTGCAATTCACGCCCGATTATCTCACCCACCTGGTGATCTTCCCGGCGGCGGCCGTGTTCGGCGTGGTGCTGGGGCTGGCGGCGACCTTGTTCATCCGATCCATCTATTGGATGGAAGACTGCTTTGACCGGTTGCCCGGTAATTATTACAGCCGGCACATGCTGGGCATGCTCGGCGTCGGCGTGGTGATCTACTTTCTAAAACTCCACACCGGTCATTACTACGTGGAGGGCATCGGTTACTCCGGCATCGAGGACGTGCTGCGGGATGCGCTGGTCAGCCCCGGCTTTCTTGGGCTGCTGGTTGCACTGAAGCTCTTGACCACGGGGCTGACCCTGGGATCCGGCGGGTCGGGCGGGATTTTCTCGCCGTCCTTGTTTATCGGCGCGGCCTTGGGCGGCGCCTTCGCCGGACTGATGAACGCCGTTCTTCCGGGGCCCACCCTCGATCCGGCCAGCTTTGCGGTGGTGGGCATGGCCGGGATGGTAGCCGGCGCGACCGGAGCGGTGGTTACGGCCGTGACCATGCTGTTTGAAATGACCCGGGACTACAGCGTCATCTTGCCGGTGATGCTCGCCGTGGGCATGGCCTATGCCGTACGCAAACGGCTATGCAATGCCAATATATACACTCTCAAGCTGCTGCGCCGCGGGCATGTGGTGCCGGAAGGGCTGCGATCTGCGCTGGACGAAGCGCACGAAGCACGTCACCTCATGGCACGCCGCTTCTGTGTCGTGCAAGCTGACGATCCGACTTCAATCAAAAGCGTTGAAACCGACTGCCCACACCCCCATGCCGTTCTCGTAATGGCCGAAAAGGGACAGGTCACCGGCCTGGTGGAGTCTTGGCCAGCCGGGCAGCCGGTCACGGAAAGGGACCTGAAAATCCATGCACGTTCAGATTTTATCGTCGTGCCGGAATATACCCGCCTACCCGACCTGCTGCGAGCGATGCGCGATGCCAAGGCCAGTTTTGCCCTGATTACCCGCTCGGCAGGGTCTCTCCAAATCGACCATCTCGTGGGTGTCATCAGCGACGAACAGATCGCCCAAACGGCACGGTCTTGGTCCCTGTTGATGGGATAAATGAATGAGCGCGACACGGATTCCGCAGAACATCGGCAGGCGGGAGACGAAACGCAGCTTTTTCCGCTCAAAATATAGGGTGCACTCGAGGAAAGATTCCAGAAATGCTTTCAAAAACGGTGAGTCATGCGGACAAGCACCGGAGGGCATCGGCAGATGAACCCTATCCTCCGATCCGTGATTACGGTTTTATTGCCGATTGCCACGGCTCGGCCCTGGTGTCCAAATGCGGCTCCATCGATTGGTGCTGCCTCCCCAGAATCGACTCCGCCAGTTGCTTCGGCCGCCTGATCGACTGGCAGAACGGCGGCTATTGCCGGATTCATCCCATCGGCAGCTACCGTGTATCCCGGCGATACCTTCCCGACACACTGGTCTTGGAAACCGTCTACACCACGGAAAGCGGTGAGCTGCGCATGCTCGACTGCATGACCATGCGCGAGGGCGGCGGGCACAACCCCCATCGCCAGATCCTGCGGGTGCTGCAGGGTGTAAGCGGCAGGTTGACGCTCGAGGTAGACGTTGTCCCGGTCTTCGACTATGGGGAAGTCAGGCCATGGATCCGGATGCGCGACGGCCATTTCATCGCCACCGGCAGTTCCAATGGCCTGCTCATTTCCAGCGATCAGCCGTTGGAAATGAGGCATCGCTACCACCTTCAAGGCCGGTGGGAGGTTTCTTCGGGCCGGCAATCGCACCTTTCGATACTGTGGCGTCGACCCGAGGACCTGGACGAGAACCGGGTTTCTCCGCCGGATGCCCGAGAAATCGAACGCCGGCTGCAAGCCACCGTCCACTGGTGGGAAAAGTGGGCGCGGAATATCCGTAGCGAGGGACGCCATGCGCAGCTGATGCGCCGCTCGGCTGTCGTTCTCAAAGGACTGTCCCATGCTCCGACGGGTGCCATCGCCGCTGCCGCAACGACGTCGCTGCCCGAACATGTCGGCGGTTCGCGCAACTGGGACTACCGGTATTCATGGATCCGCGATTCTTATTTTACCATACGCGCCCTTGCGAAACTTGGCAAACGCAAGGAGGCCGATGGTTTCCGT
The DNA here is from genome assembly GCA_050257775.1 of Hyphomicrobiales bacterium. Classification (GTDB taxonomy): domain Bacteria; phylum Desulfobacterota; class Desulfobacteria; order Desulfobacterales; family SpSt-501; genus SpSt-501. Next base: position 4,530 of record JBLMXM010000354.1, on the reverse strand, counting down.
CGATTCGTGGAGCGCACCGCTGCCGGCAGCGCTGATGAAGTCCAGGTCCTCTTCGGGGTCGGCGGGGAACGCCATGTGGGAGAATACGAGCTGAAAAACGCGCAAGGCTATCGGAATTCCAGACCCGTACGCATCGGAAACGCCGCCGAAGGCCAGGTGCAGCTGGATGTCTATGGCGAACTGCTGGGGCTGGCCTGGATCTGGCACAGCCAGGGGCAGTCCCCTGATGACGACTACTGGGAATTTCTGGTCCACCTGGTCAATCATGCCGCGCGGCGCTGGTCGGAACCCGACCAGGGCATCTGGGAAATGCGAGGGGCTCCCCGTCATTTCGTTCATTCGAAAGCCATGTGCTGGTCGGCTCTGGACAGGGGCGTCCGGCTGGCCGAAGAGCTCGGCAGGAAGGCGCCGCTGAAAGATTGGGAAAAAACCCGTGACAGGGTTCGAAGTGCCATCGAGGAGAACGGCTATGACCGCCGTCGGGGGGTGTTCGTGCAGGCCTTCGGGCATCCTCAGATGGATGCGAGCCTGCTGCTGCTACCCCGTACGGGTTTTGTGGATTACCGGGACGAGCGCATGCTCCGAACGACGGACGCGGTGCAAGCCGAACTCGAAAAAGACGGTTTGCTCCTCCGCTACGCCAGCGGCAACGATGGGATGAAGGGGTCCGAGGGGACCTTCTGCTGCTGCTCCTTCTGGCTGGCGGAGTGTCTCGCGTACCAGGGACGGTTGGCCCGGGCCCGGGAAATTTTCGAACGGGCGCTCGGCACCGGCAACGATCTTGGCCTTTACTCGGAAGAATATGACCCCACAGCGGGAGAAATGCTCGGCAATTTCCCCCAGGCGCTCAGCCATCTCTCCCTGGTTGCGGCCGCCGTCGCCATGGAAAAAACCGGTGCCTGATTGCATTCATGGAGGTGCCGATCGTTCAGGCATTTTCTTTGCCCGACCGACTTGAAGGAGCGGGCCTTCGTTGCCCCGGAAAAAAGCGGTTCAATCGGAATAGACCTGCATGACGACCCCCGTCGATAAAACCGGGAACACCCCTTCGAAAACCAAGCCGACTGACGGCGGCGACCGCTTGGCAAAAATGTCATTGGCGGCCCTCGGCATCGTATTTGGAGATATCAGCACGAGTCCGATTTACGCGGTTCGAGAGTGCTTTCACGGCGAGTACGGCATTGCACCGACCCACGGGAACATCACCGGTGTTCTTTCCCTGATGTTCTGGGCGCTGGTGATGATCGTGTGCGTGAAATATCTGGTGTTTGTATTCCGGGCGGACAACCGGGGAGAAGGCGGCGTCATCGCCCTGACCGCCTTGGTTCGAGACGCAAAGTACCGATCCTCACAGGACCGACCCGGTTTGGGTATCGTCGCTCTGGGACTCTTTGCGGCATGCCTCCTTTACGGCGACGGCATGATCACTCCCGCCATTTCCGTAATGAGCGCGGTGGAGGGAATCGGCATCGTTACGCCGATGTTTGAATCGTATGTGATCCCCCTGACCATCCTGATTCTTTTCGTCTTGTTTCTGATACAGCGCCATGGCACCGCGCGGGTGGGCGGATTCTTCGGACCGGTTATTCTGGTCTGGCTGTGCTTTCTATCGGTTACAGGAGCTCTTCAGATCCTCCAGGCCCCGGGGGTGCTGGAGGCCTTATTCCCCTGGCACGCGGTTCGATTTCTGGCTTCAAACAAATTGCATGGGTTCATGGTGCTCGGGGCGGTCTTCCTGGTGGTTACGGGAACCGAGGCGTTGTATGCGGACATGGGGCATTTCGGCACGCGGCCGATTCGGTTAACCTGGTTTGCACTGGTCTTCCCCTCCCTTGCCCTCAATTATTTTGGACAAGGTGCATTGCTGCTTGGGCGCCCGGAGGCGGCTCAGCACCCCTTCTACGCCATGGTCCCGTCGTGGGCCTTGTGGCCGGCCGTGGGATTAGCCACCCTATCCACCATAATCGCTTCTCAAGCGGTGATCAGCGGCGCCTTTTCGCTTACGCGCCAAGCGATTCAGCTGGGATACCTGCCGCGCTTGAAGGTCCAGCACACATCGGTCGCTCAAATAGGCCAGATTTACATCGCCCCGGTCAATTGGATGCTGATGGTGTGCACGATCGCTCTGGTTATCGGTTTTCAGTCCTCAAGCAAACTGGCCGCGGCATACGGGGTGGCCGTCACCTCGACCATGCTGATTACCACGACGCTGTTTTTTGTCGTCGCTCGAAACCGTTGGCAGTGGCCTCTCATTTGGACCGCTATGCTGGCCGGGATTTTCTTTCTAGTTGACGTGCCGTTTTTCTTGGCCAATATCAGCAAAATTCTGCACGGCGCATGGTTTCCGCTGGTGATCGGCGCGGTGTTCTTCACTGTCATGCTGACGTGGGCGAGGGGCCGCCGCATCGTGGCCGAGCAGTTGCAACAATTAATGCCGCCGGTTCATCGCTTTATTGTCGATCTCTCAAGCAACCCGCCTGCAAAGATAGATGGGCAAGCCGTCTTCCTGACGGGCCACCCGCACCTGGTGCCCGCGGCACTGGCGAAAAACGTCAGGCACAATCGCATCATCCACAGTCAAACCATACTGTTGCATTTCAAGGTAGAAGACATCCCGCGTGTGCCCAGCTTAGAAAAAATCGCAACCGAGAAACTCGGCGGCGGGTTTTTCCGCATATTGGCGCGCTATGGTTTCATGGAAGACTTCAAATTGGACAACGTTCTGGAGCTCGCAGCCGCACAGGGATTGAATTTCGACGCGCAATCGGCAACCTTCTACATCGGGCGCGAAAAATTGGTGATTGGGAAAAACCCCAAGCTCGCGCGATGGCGTGCCAGTTTGTTCATATTCATGTCTCGCAATGCTGCCGACGCCGGGTTGTTTTTCAATATCCCCCCGGAGCAAGTCATTGAGGTTGGTGTGCAGCTGGAGATCTGAGATGCCCGAATGACGCTCGACGCGGACGATTTCTTCGACAACCACTCTAACCGGGGGCTTCTATGTCCAGGGGTAAATTGATATATGTTCCGCATCCGCCGAATCTACGATGAGGTGCTTCCGGCAAACCGAGCCGCCCTCGAGCAGGTGAAGGCCATCATGCGCGACCGATTCCCTTCAGTCCCCCCGGAGGAAATCGAGCAGTTCGGCCGTCACCTCCGCGACCCCTTTCTCAAGAGATTCCGGACTATCCTTTTTGTGGCCGAAAACCTGCGTCAGCGCGTGCAGGGGTTTGCGTTCCTGCTTCACGAGCCGGAGATCCGATTTGGCTATCTCGACTGGATCGCCACCCGGGTGGGCAAGACCAGCGGCGGCATCGGCGGGGCGCTGTACGACCGCGTGCGCCAGGAGGCTGCAGCCCTGACCGCGAAGGGCCTTTTTTTCGAGTGTCTGCCCGATGAGGCGTCCCGGTGCGCCGATGCAGCTCTGCTCGCCGAAAACCGCCGGCGCCTCCGGTTTTACGAACAGTACGGCGCTCGCCCGATTATCGGCACGGCCTATGAAGCGCCCTACAAGGCGGGGCAGACCTGCATGCCGCACTTGATGTACGACGGGTTGGGCCGCTTGGACCGGCTGGAAACCGGCTTTCTTCGCCGCGTGGTCCGGGCGATATTGGAGCGAAAATACGCCGGCTTCGTGCCCGCGGGGCACATCCGAATGGTGGAGGAGTCCATCAGGCAGAACCCGGTCCGGCTGAGAGAGTTTCGCTACCTTAAACCGTCGGCGGTGTCGGCGGCCGTTTCCGTGGGCCCCGGCGGCCGGATAGCGCTGGTGTTTCCCAGCCGGCACGTTACCCATCATATTCATGAGCAGGGCTATGTCGAATCCCCGGTGCGAATCCGCTCAATTCTCAAGGAGCTGGCCGGCTGCAGCCTCTTTGAAATGCTCCGGCCCTCCGCTTTCCCGGAGAAATGCATCACCAGCGTTCATGACATCGATTTTGTCAATTTCCTGCGGCGCACCAGCCGGGAGATAGAAGAAAACCGTTACATTTACCCGTATGTCTTCCCTATACGGAACAAGACCCGGCTTCCCAGGGACCGCTACATCCTGGCCGGCTACTATTGTATCGACACCTTCACCCCGCACACCCGCCACGCTTACACGGCGGCCCGAGCCGCCGTCGACTGCACGCTGACAGCAGCCAAGGAGATCCTGAACGGAAGACGATTGGCCTATGCCTTGGTGCGGCCTCCGGGACATCATGCCGAACGGCGTTCTTTCGGCGGCTTCTGCTATTTCAACAACAATGCCATCGCCGCGCAGTACCTGCGGCCATTCGGGCGGGTTGCGATCCTGGACATCGATTACCACCACGGCAACGGCCAGCAGGATATTTTTTACCGGCAGGCCGATGTCCTGACGGTGTCCATCCACGGGAATCCGAGCTTTGCGTTCCCGTACTTTTCCGGTTTCAGCGATGAGCGCGGGGAGGACGAGGGGGAGGGCTTCAACCTGAATCTGCCGCTTCCCGAAGACGTGGACGGCGACCGGTACCGAAAAACGCTGGCGGCCGCTTTGCAGCGCGTCGC
>JBLMXM010000353.1:0-2583 GCA_050257775.1 Hyphomicrobiales bacterium | reverse complement strand
CCCGTTACGCGAACCTGGGGCCGCAAGAGCTTCCGCTCACCGAATGCCTGAAAGACACCGTCGACCGCTTCCTGCCCTACTGGCACGACACCATCGCGCCCGCCGTGAAATCCGGCAAGCGGGTCATCGTCTCCGCCCACGGCAACAGCCTGAGAGCCCTGGTCAAGTACCTGGACAACATCTCCGAAAAGGATATCCTGGAGCTCAACATCCCGACCGGCATCCCGCTGGTCTATGAATTTGACGACTCCCTCAAGCCCCTGCGCAGCTATTACCTCGGCGACCCGGAAGCCGCAAAAAAGGCCGCACAGGCGGTAGCCGACCAGTTGAAAAAGAAAAAGTAGAAAAAGGTAGAAGGAGAGGGGCAACCCCATGGACCTGATGAAGAAAGCCCAAGACGGCTTTTCCGGCCTGGACGTATCCGCAAAAGTGAAATCTGCCGCCATGGCCCACCTGGAGACCTGGATGACCGACCCGGCCTTCGCGGAGTACGCCCCGCAGATCCGCTACCTGATCGAGGCCGGCAAATGGGATGTGCTGCTGGACTCCTTCTACCAGGTGATCCCCTTCGGCACCGGCGGCCGTCGGGGCCCGGTCGGCATCGGTCCGAACCGCATCAATCCCTGGACCATCCAGGCCTCGGCCCAAGGGCATTCCCAGTACCTGCTCAAGAACTATGGGGAGCAGGCCCGGAGCCGCGGTGTGGTCATGACCTTCGACGTCCGCAAGTACACCCTGAAGGGGATCTACTCCGAAGACATCCCCAATCCGGTTAAAGATCTCGACGGCTGGAAGCTCGCCCAGGCGGCGGCCGAGGTATACGCCGCCAACGGCATCAAATCGTATCTGTTCGAAACCGTTCGCAGCACGCCGGAGCTCTCGTTCGCCATTCGCCACCTGAAGGCGATCTCCGGAGACATGTTCAGCGCCAGCCATAACCTGCCTCCCGACAACGGCAAGAAAGTCTATGACGAGTTCGGCGGCCAGCTCATTCCGCCGCACGACCAGGCGCTGGTGGACGAGGTCACCGGCAACGTGAAGAAGATCCAACGCCTGCCGTTCGACCAGGCCCGTCGCCAGGGCCTGGTGACGATCATCGGCGCCGAGGTCGATCGGGCCTACCAGGATACGGTCTGCGCCGTGTCCCTCTCCGGCGAGCGCCGCCTCAAGATCTTCTACTCACCGCTGCACGGCACCGGCATTACCACGGTCTACCCCGTGCTGAAACGCCTGGGCTTCGACGTGATGCTCTGCCCCGAGACCTCCAACCTGAGCGGGGCGTTTGAAAAGGTGACGTTCAACATCCCCAACCCGGAGGTGGTGGAGTCCTTCAGCACCTCCCTGCCGCTGGCTCAGAAAGCCGGTGCCGACATCCTGCTCAGCACGGACCCGGACGCAGACCGGATCGGCATCATGGTGAACCACCGCGGTCAGTGGATCTTCCTCACCGGCAATGAGATCGCCGTCATCCTGGCCAACTACGCCATCGACCGGCTGAAGGCCGCAGGCCGCCTGACCCCTCAGCGCGTGATCGTCAAGACGGACGTCACCACCGCGCTGATCGACAAGATGGCCCGGGAGAACCACATCAGATGTGTGGGCGACCTGCTGGTGGGCTTCAAGTACGTGGCCGAGGAAATGAACAAGCTGGAATCCGCCGGCCATGGGTCGGACTTCATTTTCGGCTGCGAGGAAAGCCACGGCTATCTAACCGGGACCTATGCGCGCGACAAGGACGCGGCCAGCGCCGCGGTCTGGATCGCCGAATATGCCGCCGAACTGAAACAGCGAGGCCTGACCCTGGTGGACGCCCTCGACGAGATCTACTCCGCCTACGGGTACTGCCACAACTATCTCACCGAGATCCGGTTGCTCGGCGCCAAGGGCATGGAGCAGATCGCGGTCATGATGGACCACTTCCGCGGCCCGGTGCCCGGGAAATTCGGGGATTTCATCGTGACCGAGAAAATCGATCGTTGGCAGGGCGCCCCCCAGCCGCATCTGTCCGAAACCGACACCTCCGCCCGCAACGTGATCATCCTCCGCTTCCAGAACCTGGCCGAGACAACCGGCCTGCGCGTAACCGTGCGCCCTTCGGGTACCGAGCCCAAAATCAAGATGTATTTCGAGCTGGTGGGCAAACCCTGCGGTCTCGCGGATCTTCCCGCGGCCAAGCAGGCGCTCGTCGATATCCGCCTGCGGCTTGAAAAGACCTTCATGCGTTATTGCTACAAGCTGATCGACGTGGATTTCCCCGAGCGCGGTTTCCTGCTGTTCTGGCAGTTGCCGCTCAAGGACAAGCTGCGATATTTCGACATCGAAGACGAGTTGGCCGGTCTGAAGAAAATTCCGGATCGCGCATCCCGCGCCCAGAACCTGAATTCGCTGCTAAAATTCCTGGGCGCCAACCCCGTCCAGAAGGTGGACGGCGCCTTCAAGGCACGCTTCGGCGCGGGCATCCAGGATTACCTGGGCCTTGCGCCTTGAGACGTTTTGCCGAATTAATATTACTCCGGCAACTAAATATGCCAACTCGTGTTCGGGCGCAGGCGGAGCGGGGTGCCCGCCGCGGCGGGCACCCCG
>JBLMXM010000352.1:0-4838 GCA_050257775.1 Hyphomicrobiales bacterium | reverse complement strand
GTGATATTTAACGTGGCAATGGCCAATAGAAATAGTGCAAATTCTTAAAGAGGTGCTGCTTTAGCAGGCGTGCCTAAATTCCAAAACTGTCATGCGCAGAAGTAGATTGAGATTACCAGATCAAGGGTCCCGATTTAAGGAATTGCAGAATTAGGCAAAACTTTCGCGGATTCGGGAGGGACCAAGTCCTGAGATGGGCTGAAACTAAATCAGGAATGCCTACTTGGTGATATATCTGATAAAATTCAGAGCTCACCAGCTTGCAGTAGTTGATAGCTACCCCAAGCTGCGGATGACATCGGCCCTTTTCTCATATCAGCCTGACGCCGATGCCAAAGCGCGCCCGCTCTTCACCCTGGGCTTCGACATCCCGGCACCAGACCACTCGGCTGGTCAGGATTCTTGCGGCTGAGGGATAAAGCGGTGTTTCTATCCTGACGGAGATAACCTCGCCCGGCCGAAGAGCAAAGTCTGAAAAAAGCATCAGGCCGCCGGCGCTGAAATTGTGCAGATGGGCGTACCCCAGTATTCCGGAGCGGGGCTTCTCGATCATGACCACGGCGGAGCGTTCATAGCGGCGGCTCCTCCTCAGTTCGGGGCCGTCATGTGGGGCTGCGGGTTCTTCGCGCCAAGCTGTGAAAGGGCGTTGGCCCGACCACGAAACGTCAACTTCCGCCGACGGGTGGACGGGGGTCGGGCGGGAGGATCTCGCGACAGAGGCGTTGGGTCCGGGGCTCGGTTGGCCGCAAAACGGGCAGGCTTTCCCGGATAGCCGGGATCGGATGGTGGCCTCCCATTCATGCCCCTGCCCGCAAATCCACCACACCTTATCTTTGTGCTGGGAAGAGGCATCCCTGGCCCTAAGGTCCCCGTTGCGGCTGGGATGCCACTCCTTGATAAGCTCCGGCCGCAAATCCACCATCCGCTGCTCGCTCTGCCTGTTCAAATCCCGGCAGAAGGTACATTTCATGCCCCTGGACCGGTCGCATATGCGGGCCTGCCACCAGTGTCCCTTCTCGCAAAGCCACCACGCCTGCCGGCGGGACCCGGGGGTGACGTCCTTGGGCCCCAAGCTGCCGTTCTTGGTAGGATGCCATTCCCTGGCGAGGTCCGGCCTTAGCACATAGAGATTGTATGACTCTGATGGCTTGGGCACCGGATTAAGCTCCTCAAGCGGCAGCGTTCAAGGGTGATACCAAATTGCGAAAGGGCTGCGGATATTGCATCCCAGCAAGATCGGCCAGCGTCAACAGAGACCAGCTTCACCCCAGTACCTGCAACGGTGTTCAACGCAGGCAGTCGGCATGGCCGACATCTAAGGGTTCGTGGATGCGTAAGCAGGTTAAAGGACGATACAAAAAGATTTGGTATTATATTCCCAAACTAAGGGAACGGCTCATGAAAAGTCAATACTTTTTTGGGCCGCGCCGACCTCATCGGCGATTTTCAGGGCGGCCGCGCGCGGATCCTTTGCGTCCCGGATCGGTCGGCCGATCACCAGGTAGTCGGACCCGGCTTTCACCGCATCGGCGGGTGTGGCGACGCGCCTCTGATCGTCGGCTGCGCCGGCCGCCCAGGCCGGGCGGATCCCGGGGGTGACGGCGAGGAAGTCCCGCCCGAGGGCGGTCTTGATGGCCCGGACTTCCAGCCCGGAGCAGACGATCCCGGCACACCCGGCGGCTTTGGCCGTTTCAGCGCGTTTCAGCACCAACCTCGAAAGGTCGACCGTCAGATCCTCCCGAAATCCGGCTGCGGCGATGTCCGCCGCCGAAACACTGGTCAACACCGTGATTCCGAGCACGCCGACGCGACCGCCGCTGGCGGATACAGCCGCCTCGAGCATGCGCGGATTCTCGCCGCAGTGCACCGTGGCGAGTTTGACACCGAGTTCGACGATGCCCTCCATTGCCCGCGAGACGGTCGCCGGAATGTCGTGCAGCTTGAGATCCAGGAACACGCCTGCCGCGCCGGTCGAGTGAATGAACCTCACTATCTCCGGTCCGCAGCGAACGAACAGCTCAAGACCTACCTTGAACATGCCCACGCCGTCGGCCAGGATCTCCACAAAACGCTTAGCTTCGACCTCCGTGGCAACATCCAAGGGAAAAATGATGTAGTCCTTGGGTGATTTCATACCTTCAACCCTCGACCCCTTGACTCCTTGGCCCCTGGGACCCTTCTATGTTGCCGTAGTGCGCCTTGACCCACTGCTGGTACTCACCGCTGCGCACTCGTTCCACCCATGCGCGGTTGTCCAGATACCATCGGATCGTCTTGCGCAGGCCGGTTTCAAATGTTTCCTGGGGAACCCAGCCGAGTTCCTTCTCGATCTTGCTGCAGTCGATGGCGTAGCGCAGGTCATGGCCCGGCCGGTCCTTGACGAAGGTGATCAGCCGGCGGCGCGGGCGCAAGGCGACATCGGGCAGCAGATTATCGCACAGATCACAGATCATCGTGACCGTGTCGATATTGGCCATCTCGCAACGGCCGCCCACGTTGTAAACCCCGCCGCGTACACCTTTCTGCATGATGAGCCAGATAGCCCGGCAGTGGTCGCTCACATAAAGCCAGTCCCGGATGTTCAGCCCCTGGCCATATACCGGCAGGGGTTTGCCTTCGGTGGCGTGGAGGACCATCAGCGGGATGAGCTTCTCCGGGAACTGGTAGGGCCCGTAGTTGTTGGAGCAGTTGGAAAGGGTCACCGGCAAGCCGTAGGTTTGGCCGTAGGCCCGAACCAGGTGGTCCGAGGCGGCCTTGGAAGCCGAATACGGACTGTTCGGCCGGTAAGCGGTTTCCTCGGTGAAGTAACCCTCAGGCCCCAGCGACCCGTAGACTTCATCCGTGCTCACGTGGTGAAACAGCTGGAAGCGGCCGGCGTGCTCCCGGGCTACATCCAGGAGAATGAAGGTGCCTTCGACATTGGTCCGGATAAAGGCATCTGGGGCAACGATCGAACGATCCACGTGCGATTCGGCGGCGAAATGGCAGACGGTATCGATTTCAAAGCGGCGGAACGCGTTCCGCACCGAGTCACGGTCGCAAATGTCGGCATGGACGAACGCATACCGGCTCGGGTATTGTTGCTCGATATCCGTCAGGCTATCCGGGTTGGCGGCGTAAGTCAGCTTGTCGAAGTTGACCAGGCGGCCGGAGAAGTCCGGCTGATTCAGGAGAAAGCGGATGAAATTCGATCCGATGAACCCACAGCCGCCCGTAACCAGAATGTTGTGCATGTCGGTATTTCGGTGTTTGGGTGTGTCGGTGTAAAGTGTTTTACGTTTACGGCTATTTGGTATTTGGCTGCGTGGGTGCGCGGCAACCCAAAACACCTATACACCCAAAAACCCAAACACCAATTATTAAAAAACAGCATACCCCAATTCCAGGCTCCCATAAATATTTTTTTTCTCGCTGCGTGCGGCAAGAGAAAATACGACAAGAAAAAAGTTGAATCCATAACATTGCCGTGGTATAAAATTTTATAATGTTTCCAAATAAATATTTGTCTTGATGCCAACCGATCCAACTGTCCATGCAGCATCATCATGTCAATGCGGGAAATTTCTACGTAGGCCCTGAGCAGCCGTTGATTCTCGAAGCCTACCTGGGTACGTGTGTCGGGGTCGCACTGGTCGACTCTGATGCCGGCATCGGAGGCATCGGCCATTTTCTATTGCCCGAGCCGGTTTCCCTCGAAAGCTCCTTCCAGAAAGAAAAATACGCCTCGAGCGGAATGCCCCTCTTTTTAAAGGCCCTGTACGACGCTGGCGGGCGACGGGAATGCCTGAAGGCCACCCTGGCAGGCGGAGCCCTGGTGGGCCCGATCGACAACCTCGACCTCAACCTCAACATCGGTGGGCGGACAACTGAGATCGCGGAACAAATTTTGCGGCTGGAGGACATTCCCATCGACAAGGCCGAAACCGGCGGATTCTTCTCCTGCAGCATCAGCCTGGACATGCAGACATGGAACTGCCGGATCGAACCCTGCGGCGTCGAGAAAATGTCGGGCTCTTGTCCCACCGCGCTCCCTACCCCGGAGCAGATCGACCGGGCCGTCGAGCAGTTGCAGCCCGTACCCCAGGCTGCGCTCAAAATTATGCGGCTCATCGACGAGGAGGAATACGACATCCGGACAGTGGCGGGTGAATTGCGCAAGGATCAGGTTCTGACCGCACGCACCCTCAAACTGGCCAATTCGGTCATGTTCGCCAGCCCCAATCGCATCGAATCCATCGACCATGCCCTCATGTACCTCGGGGTCAATCTCCTCGCCAAGTTCGTCATCGCGGCGGCGGTGGAGGACTACTTCACCCAGTCGGGATCAGGCTACTCGCTCTGCAAGGGCGGGCTGTACCACCACGCCGTGGGGACCGCCGTGATCAGCGAAAAGCTGGCCAAGCTGACCACGGCAGCCAAACCCGGCTTGGCATACACCGCCGGACTCTTGCACGACATCGGCAAAGTGGTGCTCGACCAGTTCGTCGCCGGCGCCGCTCCCCTCTTCTACCGGCGCCTGATCGAGGACCAGACGGAAGATTTCACCCAGGCGGAAGAAGTGCTGTTCGGGACCACCCACAGCGAGGCCGGCTACCGCCTGGCGAAAAAGTGGACCTTTCCGGATTCCCTGGCAGAGGCCATCCGCCATCATCATCAGCCCGAGCAGGGAAACCGGAATGGGGAGTTGACTCATATCATTTGCGTGGCCAACCGGATAATGTCCAGGTTCCACGCCGGCCTGCAGATAGAGAAACAGGACACCGGCGCCCTGGCCTCCCGCCTGAAGGCCATCGGCCTGTCGGTGAACCAGTTTGCCCAGATCGTGGATATGATTCCAT
>JBLMXM010000351.1:0-3729 GCA_050257775.1 Hyphomicrobiales bacterium | reverse complement strand
TCCTCGGGGGTCATGTCCCAGTTGATCTCATCGATGAGATCGGGTTTCTGCTTCAACTCCTCCAGCGTCATCATGCCTCGGGCTCCATAGGTTTCAGCTAGCTTGGGCGAATTTCTTGGATTCTTGCGGCACGGTCCAGAGGGCTCTGCGCCCGGGTGACCGGTTGAGGAGGCGGTTGACTGTCTGAGCCGCTTACGGGGTCTTGGACCGGATCCCATCTTGAAACATCGCCGGAACCGCAACCCTCGGGCACATCCTCGGTCGCTAATTGCGAAGATGAGCCTGGTCCGGTCCTAGACCGCGTTAGCGGCGAGTTTCAGACGCTCCGAAACCGGTTGCCCGGGCGCAGAACCCTCTGGACCTTGCCGCAAGAATCCAAGAAATTCGCCCAAGCTAGCTAAAACCTATGGAGCCCGAGGCATGATGACGCTGGAGGAGTTGAAGCAGAAACCCGATCTCATCGATGAGATCAACTGGGACATGACCCCCGAGGAGGCCATCCGGCTTTACCTGGAATGGGGCAACAACTGGGCGCGGGGGGATGGCTATGTGATCCGCTCGAAAGGCGACTACACGACTTACTTCGTAGTGAACTGCTGGGCCCGGCCGTATTATATTTACCTGATCCGTCGCAATTCCGATGAAGCCACGGAGCTGGCCAAATTCGAGTTGCCTCGCCGGTTCGAAAAGGACGTCTGCGAGCTCAAGGGCGTCTATGCGCTCGACCCGCAGGTGAAAGAATGGCTGCAGGCGGAGCTGAACGTCCGTCGCTGACCGATGGCTTCGTAAAAAGTCCGATTTCGGCGTTGCGCTTCATCTCATTGTCGCTGCGGCGTACTATGAGTACGCCTCACTCCACGAGACTCGCGCGCCTTGAACTCGGCCTCTTTACAAAGCCATCGATTCGGATGGCTTTTTACGAGCCCATCAAATTAGGTCAAGCTAGTTCCGGATGGTCATTTAAGAAGCGGTAAAGCGTTGCGCGACCCACGCCCATCAGCTTGGCGGCTTTAGCCTTGTTTCCCCCAGTTCGGGTGAGTGCTTTGCGAACGGCTTCCTGATCGAGCTTGCGCGCCGGTCCTCGGCGGCCGCACACGTCCGCTGCTTCCCGCAGCTCCAGGGGCAGATCCTCCGGCTCGATCACCTTGCCGCCGCATTTCACAAATGCGAACTGGATCGCATTCTGCAACTCGCGGACGTTTCCGGGCCAGCGGTAGTCCAGCATCAGAGACAGGGCCCGGGAGGATACCTTGAGCGGCTCCCGGCCGTACCGGCTGGCGGCGTCTCTAAGGAAGTGGTCGATGAGCAGGGGAATGTCGGTTTTACGTTCGCGCAGCGGGGGCAGGTGAATGGGGATGACGCTGAGCCGGTAAAAAAGGTCTTCCCGGAAACGGTTGCGCTCGACTTCCCTTTTTAAGTTTCGGTTGGTGGCGCTGATGACCCGCACATTCACGGTCAGGGTCTGCTCCCCGCCCACGCGCTCAAACCGGCCGTCCTGCAGGAAGCGCAATAATTTCGTTTGCATGTTGTTGGAGAGCTCGGCCACCTCGTCCAGGAACACCGTCCCGCCGTCGGCCAGCTCGAAGCGCCCCTTCTTGTCCCGAACAGCCCCGGAAAACGCTCCTTTGGTGTGCCCAAACAGCTCGGATTCGATCAGACCCTCGGGAAGTGCGCCGCAGTTGATGGGCACAAAGGGTGCCCCTCCGCGGCGGCTTTCGCCATGGATCGCATTGGCCACCAACTCCTTCCCGGTGCCGGTTTCCCCTGACAGATGCACCGGGAAATCATATTCGGCCACATCGCGGATCTGCCTGAAAACGTCCTGCATCTTGCTGTCGCGGCCGATGATGTTGCCGAAGCTCGTCAACTCGCCGGCCCGCAGCTGAAGGCTGATCAGGTCGGTCACATCCTTGAAGGAGGCGAGCACGCCCGTCATCCCGCCTGCGCCGTCCCGCATGCGCGTCACCCTCATCTCGATCCGGCGGGGTTCACCGGATTTGGTGGTTATGTTGAGGGTGTAATCGACGGTTTCCTTCTCGGCCGGGGGTTCATCGCAAAAGGAGCAATGCCCGCCGCAGAAAGGCGCCCCGAAAGCCTCGTGGCAATCCCTGCCGAGCACCTGCTCGCGCGAATAACCCGTGATATGCTCGGCTTCTCGGTTGAAGAAGAAGATGCGGCGCTCCACATCGTGGGCGATGATCCCTTCTTTCAGGCTGTCCAGGACATGCTCCAGATTGTCCCGGTGGCACATCAAAGACTCGAGGGCCAAGGCTGTCATAATGATCAACCGCGCGGTATAGACCCCTTGTGGCGGGGCCGTCGGCAGCGAGGCGCGAGCGTCGAACGCCTCAGGTTCCTTATCAAGTTTAACGGTTATTAAATTCGCACAGCAAAGTCAAACGGTGTGAGCCGTACCGGCCGTGTTACAGTGACGGCGCTTGCGGCTTTGGCTTCCTCACCCGGCGCTCCGGATGGCGTGGTCCCGCGCGAGCTCCACCGCAGTGCGAACCTCCGGTGAAAGCGGCAGGGAAGCGGCCAGGCGATCCACGTAGCGGCCTCTGAGGGTTTCGCGAAAGGATGCCGGGAAGTTCAGGTCGAACACCCAGGAAATGTAAAGCAGCTTGGCATCGCACTCAGAGCGTATCTCGTCGATAGGAACCACGCGCGAGCCCCGAAGAGCCGCCAGCACAGCCGGCGAGCAGTGACCATTGCCCGACGGCGTGAATTCGATGACGGCCTTCCGAGTTTGCCCCCGGCCTCTGTAGTGGCCGATGACCACCTTCCAGATGTCGAGCTTGTCGGCGTCCCGCAGCAGCTTCAAGAGGAAGAGGGCTGCCGCATCGGCCAACGCCGGCAGATGGGCGTCGTTGTGATAGGTCACGGCCTGCGCAATCCGACGCCGCTCGGCGGAGCTGAGCCTTGCAAGGAGACCGTGGTGGTTGATCAAGCGCAGGCCCAGCCGGCCGTGGTCTTCCGAATCCTTGTCACGGAAGGTACGGTACCGCGAATACTGGGGGAATCGGCCCACATCGTGCAGCAGCCCCGCGGCTTCAGTCAGCCAGAGTTCCTCTGAAGAGAGCTCGAGGGCCTTTCCCAGCCGTCGGATGGTCATGCAGACCCGGGCTGTGTGGCTCTCCTTGAGCGCATACACACGGTCCAGCTCAGCGTCTCCGGTGTAAAAACCAGCCACATAGTTTGAAAACCAATGGTGCAATCCGGTAAGGTCGTCTTCAGTCATGGCTGATCATCCCCGCTGTCCGAGGAACCTCTCTTCGATGAAATCCGCGATAGGGAGGGGATCGTTCAGCCGGAAGACCGGGACATGAATGTCCAGGTTTGCATCGGTGGCGACGGCAATGAGGTCGGGGTCATGACGGCACAGGAGCTCGGTATCGACGGCCTTGCGCAAGACCTCGATTTTGGGCCTTTTCTCACGTTTGTAGCCTTCCGTGATCAGCAGGTCGAGGTCTTCGAAATAGCGGATCAGGCCGTCCAGGGATTCGGAGCCCGTGGTCTTGACCATGGCGATTTGGCCGGGGGAGGCGAGGATGACGGTTTCCGCGCCGGCAGACCGGTGGCGGGCGCTGTCTTTGCCGGTTTGGTCGATTTCAAACGCATGGTGGGTATGCTTGATGGTGCCGATCCGGTAACCCCGCCGCCGGAGTTCGGGGATCAGTTTTTCGATCAATGTGGTCTTTCCGGATTCGGAGCGTCCCACGATGGATACGA
>JBLMXM010000350.1:0-4673 GCA_050257775.1 Hyphomicrobiales bacterium | reverse complement strand
TCGACCAGGTCGCCGTGGATCAGGACCAGGCCCATGTAAGCCCGCTGAAACTTGACCTCGTCCTTTTCGATCGCCTGCACCTGGATCGGGTGGATGCCGTAGGTGCTGGCGAGCTTCTGATTCTCCCGGGCCTCGGGCGGGATGTCGCCTTCCTCGGCGCTGACGTCGTAGAAGCGGTAGTTGAAGAAGCGGTTGGCGTGGACGGCGTATTCCTCCAGCAGGTCGCGCAGATACTGCTCCACGTTGTTGTAAGGCGCCGGCAGGTTGCGGCTGAAAAAGACGTCGATGGTCAGGGGCTCGGACAGGGATGAGACCACCTTGCGGCTGACCTCGGAGAGGGAATAGCTCTTGGCCTGGGTCAGGTCGAGGCGCGCGAACAGGGTGATGCCGGCCACGTTCACCAGGACCACCGCCAGCAGGTACAGGCCGAATTTGAAATAGCTTGCGGATAGCTTGGGCACAGACATATCGGCTCCTGTCAATTCTTGGCCTTCAGGACGAGAAACGTCCCGTAAAGGCCGATGAAACAGACACTCAAGAAATAGACGACGTCCCGCGTGTCGATGATGCCCTTGGCGATATTCTCAAAGTGCACGTCGGCTGCGAGATAGGCGAGGGTTTTCAGCAATGCGTGCGGAAGGAAGAAAACCATCTGGTCGACCAGCGTGAGCGCGAAGCAGATCGCCATGCCGATGATGAAGGCGACGATCTGGTTGCGGGTGAGGGCCGAGGCGAAAAGGCCTACCGCCGCAAACGCGGCGCCGAGCAGCAGGGCGCCCAGGTAGCCGCCGATCACCGGGCCCCAGTCCAGCGCGCCCAGAAAGGCCACGGTCAGCGGGTAAACCAGGGTCGGGACCAGCATGCCCGCGATGAAGCCGGCACTGGCGAGGAATTTGCCGATGACGACATCGGTGAAACGCACCGGCAGGGTCAGCAGGATCTCATAGGAACCGACGTTCAGCTCCTCCGCAAACTGGCGCATGGTGACGGCCGGCACCACAAAGGCAAAGACGATGGGGAGCATCCGGAAAAAGTTGCGCAGGCTCGCCTGGTTGAACAGGAAGAAGGTGGAAAAGAAAAACCAGCCCGTCACCAGCAGGAAAATCGCGATCACGATGTAGGCGATGGGGGATGCGAAATAAGCGTTGAATTCCTTGCGGCAGATGCAGAGGGCCTGGCGCATGTCAGCTCTCCTTGGTGAGTTCCCTGAAAATGGCTTCGAGCGTCTGGGTTTCCTGATGGAAGTCGAGCAGGACCCAGTCGGTCTGGCGGATGCGGCGGTAGATTTCGGCCCGAGGGTCGGCAGCGGGCTCGCAGGTGAGCAACATCCTCAGCTGGCCGTCGGTTTGATCCAGGACTTCCATCCCGATCACGCCGGCGACGGACCCGATTCCCTGCTCAACGGCGCCGGCCTCGGCCTGCGCCAGGGTGATATGTATCTGGCTGCGGCCGCCCAGGGTTTCCTTCAGCCGGGCCGTGCTGCTGTCGGCCACGATCTTGCCCCGGTGAATGATGGCCACCCGGTCGCAGGTCGCCTCGGCTTCGCTCAGGATGTGGGTGGAAAAGATGACGGTCTTGGCCTTGCCGATGCGCTTGATGATCTCCCGGATCTCGACGATCTGGTTGGGATCCAGCCCGGAGGTAGGCTCATCCAGAATGAGCACCGCCGGGTCGTTCATCATGGCATGGGCCAGGCCGACGCGCTGCTTGTAGCCCCGGGAGAGCTCCGCGATGGGCTGATGCATGACCTCGCTGATGCCGCAGAGATCCCCGAGCTCGCGGATGCGGGTGAGCTGGCGGGCGCTGTCCATGCCCCGGACGGTCGCGACGAACCGGAGGTAGTCATACACCAGCATATCGTGATACAGGGGTGCCGACTCCGGCAGGTAGCCCAGGATTTTTTTGATTTCCAGAAGCTGGCCGTCAATGCTATAATTTGCGATCTGAATGCTGCCGGAGGTAGGCTTCAAGAAGCCGGTCAGCATGCGCAGCGTGGTGGTTTTCCCGGCTCCGTTCGGCCCCAGCAGGCCGAGGATTTCCCCTTGTTGAACCGTGAAGGAAATCCGGTCCACCGCGCACAGCGTGTGGTAGTATCGCGTCAGGTTCTCGACTCGGATCATGGTCTTGCTCCTTGAGCGTATGGGTCAACCGGGTTAAGGGCTATAAAAAATTAAGCCCGTTCTGTCAAGCCGCCGCCAGGACGGCGGCTTGCCGCATCCTATCCTCGCATGAAGGCGGTTTTGCCTCCATGGGTGGCCGTGATGGAGATGGGTGGAGTGATTTAGATGCCCGACTGACCCGTAAAACCGACGCGGCAGGCTGACGGTTTTTCCCCGGGCAGTGTCGTCCGGGGGGAAACCTGTTGTCGCCTGTGCGGGTCTGTGGCAGAAATTGGCTTTCTATTATTGAGATTGGCAATCGCCTGTTTAGAGATTATATTATTAAGATGGCACCAATGATGATTGCGATAATATCGCGAGAGGCTCTCACGGCGGGTTCGTGCAGGCGGAGACGTGCGGCCATCAGAGGAGGAAAACAACATGGGTGTTGGAGGTAGCTTTCTGAGTCGCCGGCCGGCAATGCGGCTGGCGCTGGGATTTACACTGCTTCTTTTCACAGCCGGTTTCATCGGGATGGGGGGCGGAGCCGCTCCGGTCCGGGCCGCCACATCCGTTGAGCCGGCGATGATTCCGGCCAACTTCAGCCAGTTGGCCGAGATGGTGGGCCCCGCCGTGGTGAACATCCGCACGGTGAAGACCCTGAAGGGTGGAGGGCCGGTGTTCCGTCACTTCCAGCGGGAGCCCGGCGGCCGGGAGAATCCGTTCAATGAGTTCTTCGATCGGTTTTTCGGGGACGAGATGCAGCGGGAGTTCAAGCAGCCCAGCCTGGGGTCGGGATTCATCATCGATGCCGAGGGCCATGTGGTGACCAACAACCATGTTATCGAGGATGCCGATCAGATCAAGGTCAAGTTGAGCGACGAGAAGGAGTTCGACGCCCAGGTGGTCGGACGCGATGCGAGCACGGACCTCGCTCTCTTGAAGATCAAATCGAACAACCATGACTTTCCGGTGGTGAAGCTCGGAGACTCGTCGCAGCTGAAGGTCGGTCAGTGGGTGGTCGCCATCGGAAGCCCCTTCGGCCTCGAGCGGACCGTGACCGCCGGCATCGTGAGCGCCAAGGGCCGGGTGATCGGCTCCGGACCTTACGATGATTTCATCCAGACTGACGCCTCTATCAACCCCGGCAACAGCGGGGGGCCCCTGCTCGATTTGAAAGGCGAGGTTATCGGCATCAACACCGCCATCGTTGCGACCGGGCAAGGGATCGGCTTCGCGATCCCCATCAATCTCGCCAAGGGGGTCATCGCGCAGCTCCAATCGGGTGGGGAAGTGACCCGCGGCTGGCTCGGTGTGGCGATCCAGGACGTCAACCCGGATATGGCCGAGTATTACGGGCTGGACACGAAAAAAGGGGTTTTTGTCGCCGATGTATTCAAGGGCGACCCGGCCGACGCCGCCGGAATCAAACCCAAGGACATCATTGTCGAGGTGAACGGCCAGAAAGTGGAGACGACCCGCCAGCTGACGAGCCTGGTTGCTGGCATTCCCGTCGGCCAGTCCGCCAAGATTAAAGTGCTCCGCGACGGGCAGCCCAAGACCTTCACCGTGAAAATTGCCAAGCGCGACGACGCCAAGGTGGCCTCGCGGGGTGAAACCCCCGAGAAACGCGATGACCAGCTGGGGCTGAGGGTCTCCGGCCTGACGCCGGAAATCGCACAGCGCTTCAATATCCGAGAGGCCTCAGGGGTGATCGTGACCGACGTCCAGGCAGGCAGCCAGGCGGATGAAGCCGGGATGCGGGTGGGCGACATCATCAAGGAGATCAACCGCCAGACCATCGAATCGGTGAAGGACTACAACGAGGCCCTGAAGAAGATTCCCAAGGAAGGTGCCATCAGCTTTTTCCTGTGGCGCAAAAATGCAGGGTTCCTGGTCGCCAAACTCAAGAAGTGACGGCATTTATCCCCTCTCCAGCAGTTCTGGGGGAGAGGGCAGAATGAGGGGGTCGCTGTCAGGCAAGGCAAATTCGGAACGATCGACATCACGGCGTTAGATCCATCAAAAATGCCGGAGGCGGGATTCACTCGCCTCCGGCATTTTTCTTGTAAACCCAATAGATGAACTCGTGAGAAATTTTCGATTTCGATGACTTCGTAAGAAGGACAAGGTCAAGGCGCGCGAGTCTCGTGGCGTGAGGCGTACTGGCGGTACGCCGCAGCGACAGCGGGACGACGCGCAACGCAGAGATTGGCCTTCTTACGAAGTCATCAATCGGTGATCGTTTTCCTTACGTTGGGTATGGTCTCCGGTTTTCCGCGGACCATGTAACGGCTGTCGCCGTTGCGGGCGGTGACGTTCTCGTAAACCCCGTCGTCGCGCCGGACGAGCTTGGTGAACCCCAGGTCTTTGAGTTCGCTGTTGGTTTTGGGGGTGCTGATGTTGATGCGGGACACCCGCTTGGCCACCGGCCCGGCGCATTTCGGGCAGCATTCCAGGGGCGCTTCCGCCATGGACTGGCGCTGTTCGAATACCGGCCCCAGATCACAGGGGCGGCCCAGGTGCTCATATTCGTAGACGGGCATGGGCGGGATACCTCGTTGTCTCCATCTT
>JBLMXM010000349.1:0-6820 GCA_050257775.1 Hyphomicrobiales bacterium | reverse complement strand
GACAAATTGAGCACATCCTCGCTTTCTCCACGGCGCATGGCCAGCAGGCGGTGAGAGGGCACCGATGACGCCGGTTCCTGCCATTCGAAGTAATCCCGATACTTGGCACCCTCGACCTCTTGGCCCGCGGCCACCCGGCTGGTGATAACAGCCTTCCGTGCAAAGAGATCCCTCATGCGGGCGCGCGCCGTCTGATCTTCGCTGACAAGCTCGGCGATGATGTCGCGTGCGCCGGCAAGGGCCTCCTCGATCGATGCAATTCCGTTTTGCGAATCTACCCACTCAGCGGCAGCCACATCGGCGTCGACCCCGCTTTGTGCGAAAAGCAGCTGGGCCAAGGGTTCGAGCCCTTTCTCTCTGGCGACACTGGCGCGGGTGCGGCGCTTGGGGCGGTAGGGCAAATAGAGGTCTTCGAGAGCGGCCAGGTTACCCGCCGCCAGGACGTCTGTCTTGAGCGCCTCGGTCAGGTGACCGTGCTGTTCAAGCGATTTCAAGATCGCCGCCCGGCGTTCTTCAAGCTGGCCCAATTGCTCCAGTCGGTCGCGAATGGCGCCGACGGCCACCTCATCCAAGCTACCTGTGGCTTCTTTGCGGTAGCGAGCAATGAAGGGAATGGTGGCGCCCTCCGCCAACAGGGCGGCCACGGCCGCCACTTGCGGCGCCGTCAAGAGCATTTCACGAGCAATCAGAGTGAGGTGACGCGTTTCCATGAAGCTCACCAGGCCATTACTCCGAGAGACTCGCTCCTATAGGCCTGGCATTTCGGAAAGTCAAGCTGCAAGAAAAGGTCGCGATTTCGCACCACGGCCGTCGCTATCGGACATAGTCCGATTTGAAATAAATTAAAGACGATAGAGGATTATGCCGATTATCATTCATAGGCCCGTCCTTACGGGCTCCTTAACTGTTATGGATTGGAAATTCCAGCACATCCTTACGGCTCGTCCCCGGACCCAGCTGCAACGCAAGCTTCATCTGGCGTTCGGACTCTTCTTTCTTTTTCCGGTTGGCGGCTTCATCTATTTTAGCTTGCGGTATGGCATCCTGGGCGATGAGGTGGTCCCCTATTTGTTTCTGGGGCTGCTGGTGTTTTCCTGGATTGGGTTCAGCATCCTCAAAGGCCTGTTTCAGAGGATTACGGCCATATCGGAGTCCATCAGCGGCAGCCCCTCCGCGTCATTGGCCGGCGCATCCGGCGAAGCGGGCCCTTCTTCCGCCGCCGATGAGCTCCATGCCATCGTCCAGTCCTTTCAATCCATGCGCAACCAGTTCGGCCTGGCGGTCCGTCAGCTGGAAAAAAAATCCGCGGACATCTCAGTGCTGAAGGATTTGTCGGAGCTGTGCTATGTGACCTTCGATCCGGAGGAGATCCTTTACATCACGCTGGAGCGGGCGCTTCTGCTCACCAATTCCGACATCGGCTCCTTGTTGACTCTCGAGAAGTCAGACCGGAAAGCTTTCATCGTCAAAGCCGCCATCGGGCTCGGCGACCATGTGAAGCCGGGGGAGCGCATCGATTTTGAATCCAGCATCGCCAAATATGCGGTTCTCAACAAATCGCCTCTGTTGGTGGAAAACATCGAACAGGACAAGCGCTTCGGCCGGGCCAATCTCGCCCATTACGGTACGAAGTCGTTTGTGTGCATGCCGTTCAAGACCAGCAAAGACATCATCGGCGTGGTCAGTATCTCCAGCCGGGATTCCCAGCGGATTTATTCCCAGGAAGAGATCGAGACGCTCACCCCGATGCTGAGCAACGCCGCGTTCACATTTGAAAACCTGCGGCTGCTGCGGGAAAACGAGCGTGCAGCCGCGCTCTTGCGATCCGTCGACAAGATCAACAAGCTCCTGAACTCGAGTTTCCGCGACAGCGAACTGCTGAACACGGTCCTGCACGAACTGCACGGCGCCGTGGCCTTCGAAGCGGCGGCCGTATTGGTGAGGGATGAGAACCATCCGGCGACCGTTCAGGTCAGGGAATGGATCAGCTTCGGATCGGGCCGGGTTCAAAAGCACGCCGCTTACGGATACGAGGGATCTTTGATTGAAAAGGCTTTTCAGCACGAAGCCTCGCTGGTGCTGGACGTTCCGCCCGGGGCACGGACACCTCTGGATGGGGCGCTTTTCACCGATCTCGACCCGGCCACCTGTTTGCTCGCTCCGCTGCGAACGGGCGGCGTAGTCTTCGGCGTGCTGGTGTTGGTCGCTCTGCGCCGGGACGCCTTGCTGGAAACGCAGGATTTCGTGAACTGGGTTGCCGGCGGAATCGCTTTAGCCAGCGACCGCAACCGCCTTCTGGCGGCGGTGGTTAAACGCGACCAGGAGATGGAAACCATCCGCCAGGTGGGCGGTGCGTTGGCTTCCTCCACCTTTGACATGAAAAAGGTCCTCAACTACACGATGGATATGATCCGCGAGGTGATGAACGTCGAGGCCGGCTCCCTCCTTTTCCTGGAAGGTCAGGAGCTGGAGGTGGCCGTGGCCTTCAACGGCGGCAGGCCCATGCTCAAAAAGCTCCGGCTCAAGCTGGGTCAGGGCATCGCCGGCAGTGTGGCGGCTCGCGGCGAGGCGGTCATTGCCAACGACAGCGAAACGTCTTCGCAGTTCTTTCCCGTTGTCGATGAAGAATCCGGGTTCCGCACGCACTCGGCTCTGTGCGTCCCCATGATCTCCCAGGGCCGTGTAATCGGGGTGATCGAAGTGCTGAACAAGTTGAACGGTCGCTTCGACTCCAATGACCGCGATCTGCTGCAGGCGATTGCCGCATCCGTCTGCATTGCATTGGAGAACGCGCGGCTTTACAAGGAGACCGTGGCGGCAGCAGAACACGAGCGGGATGTGCGGCGCATGTTTCAAAAATTCGTGCCGAAGGAGGTCGTCGACAAGATCATCCACGGCCTCGAAAGCGACAAGCCCGTCATCGAGGAAGTGAAGAGCGTTACCCTGCTGAACATCGACATCCGGGGGTTCTCGCGGGTCGCCAAGCAGATGGGGCCCCAGCGGACCGTCGCACTCCTGAACCAGTTTTTTGCGGGGATGGGAGAGGTGGTCTTCCGGCACCGCGGCATTGTTGACAAATACCTTGGGGACGGATTTCTGGCCGTGTTTGGTGCACCGGTCTCGAGCACCGTCGACGCCGACAACGGCGTGCGGGCTGCCTTGGAGATGAAGAGCTGCCTGGCTGAGGTGAACCTCCGGTTGGGGCCCCATCTCGGGCCGACGATCCATATGGGAATCAGCGTACACACCGGCGAGGTGGTGGTGGGCAACATCGGTTTTGAAAAGAAAATGGACTACACCGTGATCGGTGATGCGGTCAACACCGTGTTCCGAATGCAGGGCCTGGTCAAAGCCTTCCCGAACGGGATTCTGATCAGCGA
The DNA here is from genome assembly GCA_050257775.1 of Hyphomicrobiales bacterium. Classification (GTDB taxonomy): domain Bacteria; phylum Desulfobacterota; class Desulfobacteria; order Desulfobacterales; family SpSt-501; genus SpSt-501. The sequence continues at coordinate 3,440 of JBLMXM010000349.1, read as the reverse complement.
AACCACCCTGCGGGCGGTTCGATCCCGGCTGATGGTGCATGCTGTCCCGGTCCCAAAGGAGTTGCATCGGCAGCTGGGTGAACTGAACGTTTACGAACTGCTTGGATCGGAACCGGACACCACCGGGTTGGCGTTCACTGGCGCGGTTGAGACGGGCGAAGGCACCGCCCCTTATTGAACCAGCGTGACGACCGCATTTCTTTGCCCACCGGACCGCTAAGGCGTGACGGTTGCGGCTTGACAAACCCTGCCGATCCCTTTAGGGTTTCACCCCACATGTGACGATGAACGCACCAACGAGGACGCACACGGAATGTCGAGCATCTATCCCGCATCGCTGAAGGGGCATTTCCTCATGGCCATGCCCGGGCTGTCCGATCCGAATTTCTCCCAGACGGTCACCTGCATTTGCGAACACAACGAGCAGGGGGCGATGGGGATCATTGTCAACCGCCTCTCGGAAGAACTTTGCGCCAAGGACATTTTCGACGAGCTGTCCATCGGCTGCACGCCGACGGCCGAATCCATCCCGATCCACATCGGAGGTCCGGTGCACAGCGGAGAGCTTTTCATTCTTCACGGCCCGCCGTTCACATGGGAAGCCTCCCTGAGCGTGACGCCGACCCTGGGGTTGAGCAACACCCGAGATATCTTGGAAGCCATTGCTGCGGGTCGGGGGCCGGAATACGTCCTGATCAGCCTGGGATGCGCCGGCTGGGGCCCGGGGCAACTCGAAGACGAAATTAAGGAGAATGCGTGGTTGACCCAGCCGTTATACGAGGAGAATATTTTCGTGCTGCCGGTAGAGCTACGCTGGGCGGAGGCGATGAAGAAAATGGGGATCGACCCGGCGCTGCTCTCGGATACGGCGGGCCATGCGTAAAACCGGTTTAAAACCCCATCTATGCCCTTGGCCCTGATCTGGGGTCTTGAAACCGGTTTTACCGTGAGGGCTATACCTTTGGATTTGGCTTGTTCTTCGGTTTCTTCTTCTTGAGGCAGGCCTTGTCTCGGCGGACAAAAGCACAGAGCTTGGGATTGTAGTATTCCTTGCAGTTTAGAGGATTGTACAGTGGACATTCAGGGTGTTTTTCGGACATACGCCCAGCGTTCCTTCATAATCGATGGGGCCTTCCGGTGTAAGTGCAGCAGGCGAAAACCCAATCGTCTGGTTCCCTCGGAGGGCTTCATAACACATTCCGCCTGCGCTGACAAGGCGGTCTAAGTAACCTGCCGCCATGGCTGTCGGCGGCGGCGGTGGCATTAGAGACGACAAGGACGGGGATAAGGCCCATGGACGGTTGCGGCTCACAAAAAAGCGGCATTCTGCATATCAACGCGGAGGTGAACTCTCTCTTCAGCACGGCCAAATCGATACCGGGCCTTGCGGACTACAGCTTCGGCGACTGGGAAAAAACCTGCGCCGCGCTGCCGGGACAACTTGAAGAAGAAACCATTCGCGTTGCGGTGGTAGGCCCCATCAAATCAGGAAAGAGCACGTTCCTGAACTGCATGCTGAAGGGTGATTTTCTTAAGCGCGGCGCTGGGGTGGTGACCTCGATTGTCACCCGCGTGCGTTCGGGCGAACGGGTGAAGGCGACCCTCTATTACAAGTCCTGGGCGGAAGTGAACCAAGACATGCAGCAGGCGCTGGTGCTGTTTCCATCGCCCAACTGGCGCTCGGAAGAGGGGTCTTTTGACATCCGCCGGGACCGTGAGCGCAGCGAACTCCGGCATGCCCTGAATGCCCTGAATGAAGACCAGCGCATATCCGACGACGCCCGCAACCGGAACATGGTGCTGCTCTCCTGTTACCTGAACGGATACGACACGGTCCGGCGTTTCCTGACGGATCACCAGGCGATCCAGCATTACGAGGCCGAGCGCTTCATCGAACACTGGACATTTTCCGGAAACGAGTCCCTGGCCGCGTATGTGAAGGACATTCAACTCGATATCGATACCGGGGGTGTGGGCAGCAACATCGAAATTGCGGACTGCCAGGGCAGCGACTCGTCCAATCCCCTGCATCTCGCCATGATCCAGGATTACCTGCGGCTAGCCCATTTGCTGATTTACGTCATCAGCAGCCGCACGGGGCTTCGGCGGGCGGACATCAAGTTTCTTTCCATGATCAAAAAGATGGGGATCCTGGACAACATCCTTTTCGTATTGAACTGCGATTTCAACGAACATCAGTCGATCGAAGATCTCAAGGCGCTCGCGGCAAGAGTGAGGGATGAACTTGCGCTGATCAAACCCCGGCCGGATCTCTATGCCTTTTCGGCGCTCTTCAATCTCTTCGTCTCTCTGAACGGCCGCCTGAGTGAGAAGGACCGGCGCCGCCTGGAGCAATGGAAAACCGAGACCGAGCTGCTGAGCTTTTCGGAGCAGGAGACGCAGCGGTTCACCGCCACCTTCAGTGAAATTCTGGTGCGCAAACGCTATGCGCTGCTGTTCCAGAATCACATCGAGCGGTTGAACGCCATCGCTGCGGGGATGGCGAACTGGGTCGTCGTCAACCAGGACATTCTGTCGCGGGATGCATCGAGCGCTCGGCAGATCGCCGAGCGCATCCGCAAGCATCAACAGCGCTTCGGACAGATTCTGTCAGCGCTGCAAAGCTCGCTGTCGGGCCTCGTGCCCAAGGTTAAGCAGGAACTGGGAGGGGACGTCAATCGCTTCCTCGACCCCGGGTCAGGGCAGATCATCAAGGCCATCAATGCCTTTATAGCCGGCTACCGCTTTGTACCGGAAACGTACACCGAACACCTGTCGGCCGCGGGATTTTCCCAGACCCTGTACCACGTATTCCAGGAATTCAAGCAGGCCCTGGACGGGTTTATCACCGAGCATATCAACCCGGACATCATTCGGTTCCTTGCCTCCGAAGAGGCCAAGGTCCGGGATGCCGTGGAGGGCATCGCCGCCCCTTACAAGAGCCTGATCGAAGATGCCTACACCGAATTTTGCGATTTCATGGGCCGCCTGGGGATTTCCTGCGACCGCAGTCGTCTGGATGCCATCGGCGTGCCGAGCGTCGAAAACCTGCTGCGCAGCTCAGGTCTGAGTCTGCCGCCGCTGTCCGCAACCATCGGCTACTCGGCCAAGATCCGAACCGAGGCCATACTTCGGCGCGGCTTTTACCGGGTGGTGAGCGAGTTTAAGAGGGTTCTGAAAAAGCCGGTGAGCAGCGGGGAAGAAGACCTGCGGGCCTTGCAGGAGGGTGTGCTACGGATCAAGCGTGAGACCCAGCAGTCGCTGGTGTTTCACCTGAAGGACTACCAGGAGAACCTCAAATTCAAATACCTGTTCAACCTGACCGAAACAGTGGTCAGGCGCCTGTCCCAGGCCGTCACCGATCAGCTTCAGGTTTACTCGACCGATTTCGGGGCGCTGGCGGACCGGCTGAGCTCCAGGCAGGGCGACAAGGAACGAGC
>JBLMXM010000348.1:0-5055 GCA_050257775.1 Hyphomicrobiales bacterium | reverse complement strand
GTTCGTCGTCCACAAATAAAACCGCGTACCGTTCCAAGGCCGTCGTCATAGCAGACCTGCCTGCTCCCCCAGGGGCAACTCGATGGTGAAGCGGGTCCCCCGGCCCACCTCGGAGTCGAAGGAGATCCTGCCGCCGTGTTTTTCTACGATGACCGGGTAACAGATGGCCAGCCCCTGTCCCGTGCCCCGGCCGATTTCCTTGGTCGTGAAGAAAGGATCGAAAATACGGTGCCGGATCCCTTCCGGTATTCCGCTGCCCGTGTCGCTGATCTGGATCTCGGCCCATCCGTCCCGTCGCCGGGTGGCGATGGTGATCACACCTTTCGACATCCGGGCCTGTTTCACCATGTCTTCGATGGCGTGGGCCGCGTTGATGACCATGTTCAGGATCACCTGGCCGATTTCCGGCGGATGGCAGAACACCGCCGGCAGGGTGCGGTCGAAATCGGTAACCATGTCCGCGACGTACTTCCACTCGTTGCGGGCCACGGTAACGGTGGTGTCGATGATCTGGTTCAGGTCGGCCGATACTTTCTCCTCGCGTCCGGGATGGGCGAACTCCTTCATGGCCCGCACAATCCTGGAAATGCGCTCGATACCCTCCAGCGTGTGCTGGATGGCCACGGGGATTTCCGCAATCAGGTAGTCGAGGTCCGCCCTCTTGCGGGTGCCCTCCAATCTCCGGATCAGCTCTGGGTTCACGCGGGCTTCGCGGGAAGCCGCGAGCAATTCATCGTGGCCCCGCAACACTTTGAGGATGTCCTCAAACGCGTCTTTCAGAAAGTGGATATTGTCACCCACATACTGGGTGGGCGTGTTGATCTCATGGGCGATGCCGGATGCCAGCTGCCCGATGGAGCGCAGCTTCTGCGCCTGGGTCAGCTGTTTTTCCAACATTTTGCGCTCGGTGATGTCGGCACCGATGATGGTGAATCCGAGGAAGACATCCCCGTCCCCCAGCAAGGGGTTGATGGTGAGCCCCAGCACGCCTTCTTTGCCGTTCGGCCGGGTGAAGGGCAGGTCGTCGAGTCTCGCCGAGGTGCCGTCCGCGCGGCAGCGTTCCAAAGCCTGGTGAACCCGATTCCAGTCCCAGCAGATCGTCACAGAGTCGAGCGGCTTGCCGCAGACCTCTTCGGCAGGGTGGACGAAGACCTTGCCGGCCATCAGATTCCACCGGGTGATGCACAAGTCCTGCGAAAGCCCGATCAGGATCGTCGGCAGGCTGGCGAGCACCTGCTCGGCCTCGCGTAGGGCGCGGGCCCCGTTCGGCCACACCGCAGCCTTCCCGGCGCCGGTCTCTGTCACTCGATCTGATCTAATGCTTTCAGCCATCCCCTAATTCCTCAGTCAGGATTACGCGGGCAACGGGCGATGATCCCTTCCACCGTTCACCTGCGCTGCTCCACCCAAACGCCCGTCTCGCGCAGCAGCTGCATCGCCTCCTCGCGGTCTAAATCCGAATCCGGGCGGCTCGCCGCCACGATGGCGCGCAGAACCTCGTCGCTCACGCCGGCCTTCTTCAATGCAATGATATCCGCCACGGTGGTTAGGCGGATGGACCGCAGGTCGTTGCCATAGATGACCGGTTCGCGATCTTTCAAGAAGGATCCTTCGCTGATCAGTGTCTGCAAGGCATCCTCTCCGATACCGGCGGCTTTCATCGCAATAATCTCATCTACCGTGAAGGCCGCGGTTTCCACCGTGCGCTCCTTGACCATCAGCTCGAGAGTGCGGTCGCTGACCCCGGCTTTCTTGAGACGCGCGACGCTCTTGCCGTCCAGGGCCCAGCTCACACCGGCGGCCGCTAAGACACACGCCGCCGCAAGAGCCATCAGAGCGATTTTCAGACTCATGCCGGATCGGTTTTTCATCTTACCCGCTCCTGTCAGGCCCGCCGAAACGGGCCGCTGGACTCGCGTCATTTCAGGAAATTCACCAGGCTGGGCTGAATGATCCGGGAAGCCGCAGCCATGGTGGACTCATAGGCGGTTTCCAGATTCTTGAGCTCGATGATGGCCTGGGTCACATCGGCGCTTTCATCGCGGTCAATGGCGGCCTGAACCGTGTTCGAGACGTTGGTCCAATGTTCTTCGGTGGCCTGAAGCCGGTAGAGTTTAGGACCGGCCTCCGAGCGCTTGTCCATGATCTGGACATGGGCGGCTTCAAGCGGGTCGACGGTTGCGCGGATTTGCGCCGAGCCCGCCTCCAGGTCCGTGTTTTCTAGCCCGCTGATCAAATCCCGCAGCTCGTCGAAGATGTTGACGCCGCCGTTGGCCGCATCCTGGAAATAGTTGCGGCCGTCGGCATCCACGCTGACTTCGACGTTTTCGGCGATGGGAATCCGAAAGCTCCCGCCATCACCGTTGTAGGTGGCGTTGTAGTTTGCATCCCGCGTGAAGGCCTCGGTGTCCGTCTGGTTCCCGGAAAAGATGTACCGACCGCCCAGCTTGGAGTTGGCGAGCTGCAGCACCTGGTCGTAGATCTCCTTGACCTGCTCGGCCGCGAAAGCCCGTTCGTCGGCGGTGACCTCGCCACCGCTCTTCAGTTCTGCCGTTTGCCGAGCCTGCTGGACGAGATCATCCACCGTCTTCAAGGTTTCCTCGGAAAACTCCAGCCGGGTCTTGCCCTGCTTGATGTTGTCGGCGTACTGGGAGATGGCGGCGAGCGTCGAGCGACCCCCCAGCACGCGGCCCATGCCGGCCGGGTCGTCCGAGGGGCGGTTGATGCGCTTCTGGGTCGAGATCTGCTCCTGTCGCTGCAGCATTGCTTCGGTCTGCCTGCGCAGATTGCTCACGAAGATGTTGGACATCATGTTCTGGGTTATTCTCATATCGGCTCCATTCTGTGTCGAAAGTTTACAGTTTAATGTCTAGCGTACTTAATTTATGTGAAATCTTTATGGAACGCCCTTTAAGCATTCCTGCATTAAACCTTAAATTTTCTATCGTACCATGCTCATCAAGCTATCCAGCATCTCGTCCGCCATGCTGATCATCTTGGCGGCGGCATCATAGGCTGCCTGGAATTTAACCAGGTTGACCATCTCCTCGTCCAGTGATACGCCGGAAACGGAGTCCCGGTAGTTCTCCAGGTAAGTCATCATGTCGGCTTGGTGGCCGGCGTTGGCCTTGGTCGTCTGCACGTCGTAGCCGACCTGGCTGACCAGGGCGTTGGCGGCATCGTCGAAAGTGGTGGTCTGAGCGTTCATCGTCATCTTTGTGCGCAAGGCGTTGATGGCGATGGCGTTGTCGGCGTTGCCCGGCCCCACCAGGGTATTACCGGAGGCGGCAATCAGATTGGGATCGTCAAGGATGTCCGGGTTGATCTCCATGTCGACCGCACCCGTGCCGGTGAAAAGGTCGGTGCCCGTGGTGGTTGCATTCAGGCCGTAGCCGCCTGCGTGAAGAGTGTTCACTTCAGTCATCAAGGTTTGGGCCAGTTCGTCCAGATCGTTCTGGTAGCCTTCAATGGTCGTGTCCCGGGTCTGCAGCCATCCGCCGATCTTGCCGGCCGTGACCTCGCCCGAAATGTTCACCCAGCCGCCGGCGATGTCCGGCCACAAGATGTCCGCATGGCCGTCGGCGTTGGTCCGGGTGGAGAGCTGCCAGGTGTTGCCGCTTTCCACCAGCGGCCGGCCGCTGCCCACCGAAACCACAACCTGGCCATCGGCATTCTCATAACTGCTGGTGGCGATGATCTCGGATAATTGCTTCAAAGCCAGGTCCCGGCTGTCGCGGTAATCGTTGGCGTTCACTCCGGTTTTTTCCGTGCTGGCGATCTTCTGGTTGAGGTCGGCGATTTCAGTTGTCAGACGGTTGACATCGTTCACGGCCCCCTCGACCGCCGCATCGATGTCCTCCTGGGTCTGCTCGAGCTCGTCGTATTTCTGGCGGATGGTGTCGGCCAGGGTTTGACTGGTGGCTGCCGTAACCGAGCGTTCGGTCCGACCCGAGGGATTGAGGCTGAGGTCCTGCCAGCTGTTCCAGAAATCGCTCAGGGCCTGGTTCAACCCGTAGCCTCCGCTTTCGTCGAAGACGGTTTCCACGCGTTCGAGCATGCCCTGCTGGGCCTCCCACCGCCCGAGGTTGGCGTTTTCGTTGTTCAGCTGGACGCCGAGAAAGCGGTCGTACACGCGCTCGATTTCGGTAGACGTCACGCCAAACGACATCATGCCGAGTTCGGTCTGAACCGGCGGGTTCGTTTCCAGGTTCAACGTCTGGCGCGAGTAACCCGGCGTGTTCACGTTGGCGATGTTGTTGCCGGTGACGTTGATGGCCCGCTGCTGCGTCAACAGGGCACTGGCTCCGATGCTCAGCACACCAAATAGATGGGTCATGGTCAACCTCCTGCGGCGGCCCGGCGGGCCGTGGATTGCACCTGCATGGCCTGCAGAATCGAATGGGTCATGTTCTCCAAGGGCACCACGGCGGCGGCGGCGCCCAGCTTGATGGCCTCCTTGGGCATTCCGAAGACCACACAGCTCTCCTCGTCCTGGGCGAGGGTGTAGGCTCCGCTGTCGCGCATGGCGAGCAGCCCCCGCGCGCCGTCGGCCCCCATGCCGGTCAGAAGGGCGCCGACGGCGTTACGCCCGGCAACCTGGGCCACGGAGTGAAACAGCACGTCCACGCTCGGCCGCTGGTAATGGACCCGGGGGCCGTCCTTGATTTTCACCAGATAGGTCCCGCCGCTGCGCGCCAGGATCATGTGTCGGTTGCCCGGGGCGATCAGGGCCACCCCGGGCACGACGTGGTCGTTATCGCGGGCCTCGCGGACCTCGAGCGGGCCCAATTCATTCAATCGCATGGCAAAGGAGGTCGTGAACCGCTCGGGCATGTGCTGAACGATCACGATCCCCGGCGCGGCCGGCGGCATGCGCGTCAGCACGGCCTCGATGGCCTTGGTGCCGCCGGTAGAGGCGCCGAGCGCGATGACCTTGTGGGTCGTTTGCACCAGCAGGTTCTCGATCGCCTGAGGCTTCTCGACCGTCGAGGCGCTTGCCGGACCCGCCTGGATCCTGGCGGAGGAGGCCGCGCGAATGGCGTGCACCAGGGGCTG
>JBLMXM010000347.1:0-35215 GCA_050257775.1 Hyphomicrobiales bacterium | reverse complement strand
GCCGCATGGCCTTTGAGGGTCCGATGGTGGATGCCTATCTCGTGCCCGTCGTGGACGTCATGTCCCTGGACAGCGTCGTCTCCTGCCTGACCAGCGAGAAGAGCCAGATCAGCGGCAATTTTAACCTGGATGGAGCCCTGCAAGTGAGGGCTCGCCGGGAGGAGATCGCGAAGGCCTTGAGCGGCCGGATCACCTTCGTTTCCGACGAAGGCACCATCCGACAATCGCTCTTTTTCGCGAAACTTCTGGCCTTGCTGAACCTGACCGAGATCTATCGCGGGCAGCTACCTGACATGACCACCCAGGGGCTGGATTACAAACGGACGGCGGCCACGCTGGAAATCAAGGACGGGAAAATAGTGGTCCCCGACTGGTACATCAACGGCCGCACCCTCTGGATGGGCTCACGGGGCGAAATAGACATCGCCACTCAGAATATCGATTTCACCCTCATGGTGTCGCCGTTCAAAACGATCGACCGGATCATCAACGCCATCCCGGGCATCCGCTGGATCCTCGGCGGCCGACTCGTCGCCATCCCGATGAAAGCGACCGGAACGATAGAGGACCCCCAGATCGTCCCCCTGTCGCCTTCCGCGGTGGGAACCAGCATTTTGGAGATGATCGAACGGACGTTGATGCTGCCGATCGAGATCATCCAGCCGTTGGTCCCGGGAATGGAACAGCAGGATGGCGGCACCATCACGAGATAACCCGCAGGCCTGCTGGGCTGCTTGACTTCGCGACCAGCGAGGCTCACTATCTGTGCGATGCAAGGGTTCAGGGACGGGAGAAACCAACAGGTTCATAGGGACCCGAACCTTCGTTAAGCCCTGCTGCCCTGGACCCGGAAGCCTTTGAACCCATTCGACAAGGAGGTTCTTTATGGCCTATACCTGCAAGAACTGCGGCGCCGTCGCGAGTGAACCCGGTCATCTTTGCAATCCGTGCGGCGACAAGACCAAGTGCAGTTTCTGCGGTGCTCCTGCCGTAGATGCCAAGCATGTGTGCAAGGACAAGCTCGCAGCGATGAAATATGTTTGTGAGAAATGCGGACGGGTCGCTATGGAGTCGGGCCACTTGTGCAAGCCGGGCCCCATCACCTAAACATCCGGCGGGCGGTGCGCCGTCCGCCGGCATCATTTCACGCTGACCTTAATCGATGAACCCCGAGGACGTGCAATTCGAGCAAGGGCCGATAAGGCCGCCCAACGAGGCACAGAGCCTGCTGCTGCGCTTCACGCGCAACTGCCCGTGGAACCAGTGCCTGTTCTGCCCGGTTTATAAACAGCGCAAGTTCTCGCTGAGAACGCTCGACGAGATCAAACAGGATATCCGGGCCGCGCGCCGCATCGCGGATGACATCACATCGATCTCCCGGAAGCTCGGGTACGGCGGCAGAATCACCGATGCCGTGATCAGCTCGGTCTTCAGCGACGACGCGCACTCCAGCAGCTACCGCAGCGTAGCCGCCTGGATGTATTACGACACCGGAGCCTGTTTCCTGCAGGATGCCGACAACCTCATCATGCGGACCGATGAGCTGGTCGAAGCCCTGAGCTTCCTGCGGCAGACGTTTCCGGAAATTCGCCGGGTGACGACCTACTCCCGTTCGCGCACCGTGTCAAAGAAGTCCCTGGAATCGTTGCAGCGCATTCGCGCAGCCGGCCTCGACCGGATCCATATCGGGCTGGAAACCGGCTATGACCCGCTGCTCAAGCTCATGAAGAAGGGGGTGACAGCGGCGCAGCAGGTGGACGCCGGCCGCCGGCTGATGGAGGCCGGCATGGAGCTTTCGGTTTACGTCATGCCGGGGCTGGGCGGTCGGGAGATGTGGCGCGAGCATGCCGTTGAAACCGCTCGAGTGCTGAACCGGATCAATCCGCACTTTATCCGCCTGCGCAGCTTGCGCGTGCCTCCGCGGGTGCCTCTGCACGCCAAGCTGCAGGATGAATCATTTCACGTTTTGACCGATGACGAACTGGCTGAGGAGATCAGGGTTTTCATCGAGCACCTGGAGGGGATCACCAGCACTGTGTCGAGCGATCATATCATGAACCTTCTCGAAGAGGTCAGCGGCAAACTCCCGGAGGACCAACCAAGGATGCTGGACGTGATCCGGGCCTATCAGGAGATGCCGGACGGCGAGCGCCTGATTTACCGGATGGGTCGCCGCGGGGGCGCCTTCCGCTCCACCCGGGATCTGGACCGGGATCCCGTCACCTGCCGCAAAATCAGACGAATGATCGATGAGGTTCGGCAACGGGAAGGACCGGAGGCGATCGAACGCATCATCGCGGAAATGGTCGACCAGTATATATAACGACAGTTTGCGACTTCACTCACGTTGAAAGGATGCAGGCATGGACGGCATCCGGATCCTGGGAACCGGATCGTATGTGCCGCCAAAGGTCCTGGCAAATTCCGAGCTTCAGGCCATGGGGCTAGAGACATCGGATGAGTGGATCACCTCCCGCACCGGGGTCCGTGAACGCCGAATAGCGGAGGCGCATGTGGCCACCTCCGACCTGGCTCACCATGCCAGCCTCAAAGCACTGGAGACTGCGGGGCTGAGCTCCGCGGACCTGGACCTCATCATCGTCGCCACGATCACGCCCGACACCTGCTGCCCTTCGGCCGCCAACTGGCTCCAAGCCAAGCTGGGCGCTACCCGGGCGGTAACCTTCGATGTGACCGCGGCCTGCTCCGGCTTCATTTTCGCCCTCAACGTGGCCGAGCAGTATCTCAAGGCCGGCAGCTGCCGGCGGATCCTGGTGGCGGCGGCCGAGGTCATGAGCCGCACCCTGGACTGGACGGACCGATCCTCTTGCATCCTGTGGGGCGATGGCGCCGGGGCTGTCGTTCTCACCACAGGCCTAGCGGGGCCCGAACTGCTCTCGACCCAGGTTCACACGGACGGCGGCCGCGGGCAGGACCTGCTGATGCCCGGTGGCGGATCCCGGACGACCCCCATCAGCCATGAAAGCGTCGATCAAAAACGTCACACCCTCAGAATGAAAGAGGCCAATCTCAGCTTCCGCGTAGCGGTGCGCGGATTCATCGACGCCATCACGGAATGCATCGCGCATAACCGCATCCGCGTCGAAGACATCGCCTGGTTCATCCCGCACCAGGCCAACCTGCGCATGTTCCAGAACATCGCCGGCGCCCTGAAGATCCCCTTCGAGCGTTTCTACGTCACCCTGCACAAGTACGGGAACATCTCTTCGGCCTCCTGTGCCATTTCACTGGACGAAGCGGTGCGGGACGGAAGCATCAAAGAGAGCGACCTGGTGTGCCTGCCCGTGTTCGGCGGCGGGCTTACCTGGGGCAGTGCATTGATTCGATGGCGAACATGAGCTGAAAGATCAAAGTTGAAAGCTGAAAGCAAAAACTAGCTTTAAGCCTTGCTTTTGAGCTTTGAGTTTTGGGCTTTGAGCTTGAGTACCCGCCCGGCCAGATCTGTGATTTCCGGAATCCTGAGCCCATAGCCCGCCAGCAGCATCAAACCGGCAAAGAGAAGACCAACCAGGATTAAAACCGCCAGGCTGCCGGGCAGGGTGGCAGGATCGATCCCGTCGGATATCCATCTTCGAAACATCGCCAGAACCGGCGCCATGGCCAGGCTCAGGAGGACCATTTTGACGTAAAATCGGCCGACCTCTGCCCGGCCGGTATTGCCGCTGCGCCGACTCCAGAGCAGAAAGAGAAGGACAGCCTGCAGAACGCCCGAAATGGAAATGGCTAGGGCGACCCCCTCCACGTCCATCAGCAGAATGCCGAGCGGGTAAAGTGGAAGGCTGGCCACCACGGCCGCGGTTCCAAACAGCGCGGGGAAGAGCGTGTTGCGGGTGGCGAAATACCCCCTGACGATCACCGTGTACGCGGCGAAGGCGACCGCGCCGGCGAGGAACCATACCAGCACATCGGCCGTCAACCGTGCGGCCGCCGGCTCGAAGCGGCCGTGCTGAAACAGAACCCGCACCACCTCGGGGCTCAGCACCATGAGCAGCACGGACACCGGTATGACCAGCGCCAGGTAGCGCAAGGTGCGGTTTAACAGCCGGTTCAGGTCGTCCAGGTTGTTTTCGGCTGCCAGGCGGGCCATGAAGGGGAAGGAGGCCGTCCCGACGGCCTGTCCGAAAATGCCCACCAAGATCAGCATGACCCGCAGGCTGAAATTCAGCACGGCAATGCTGCCGGCGGGAAGAAATGAGCCGAAGAACCGGAAGAGGATCTCGGTCGAAAACGTCATCGTCAAACCCAGCATGAGCGGCAGGGTCAATCGGACGTACTCTTTGACATCGGGGTGCGCCCATTGCCAGGCGGCGTGAAACCGCATCCCTACCCGCCGCGCCCCGGCCCACTGCAGCAGGCAATTCCCGCCCAAAGCCCCGGCCAGCACGCCCCAGGCAAACCCCTCGATTCCGAGCCACGGACCGAGCAGGATGCCGCCGGCGACGATCCCCAGATTGTAAACCAGGGGTGCCAGGGCTGGCAGCAGGAACCGCTCCCGGGCGAACTGCACGGCCATCAGGAGTCCGCCTGCAAAAAAGAAAATCTGCGCGGGCAGAATGATGCGCGTCATGCGCACGGCCGCGGCCAGGGTGTGCGGATCGGCCAGACCCGGTGCCGCCCATGCCACCAGGTGCGGGGCCATGACCATCGATACGGCCACCACGCCCACCGCCAGACTGCCGAACACACACAGCAGGGTGGAAAATACCCGCCAGGCCTCGGCTTCCGTCCCGCGGACCAGGTGGCGGGTAAACAGAGGGATGAAGGTGATGGACAGAAACCCGGTCGCCACGACGTGGTTCAAGATCTCCGGGAGGATGAAGGCGACCTGATAAGCGTCGACCTCCGGCCCGGCCCCGGCCATGAAGGCAATGACCATCTCCCGCAGCAGGCCGATCAGCCGGCTCAGAAAGACAGAGGCCATCATCACCGCCGAGGCGAGGCCGACTTTTCTATAAACGGACGAATGCATGGACCCACGGCTCAAGGCTCGCGGAGCAAGGCCGAAACGGAGAAGGCCATACCGGGTGCCGCTCCCGAGGCCCTGCGCCGTGCACCTTGCACCCTTTGGTTTCGATCGTCATCCTTAGCCGATTCCCCGCCCAATCACAATAACCAACTCTCGGTGCTCTGGCCGGTCCTTGACTTCAAACCGCTGATTCCATATAAGTTAACTAGAATTGACCTCCGCGTTTGCTACAGAAGCAGCAAGCACTGCACGGGGTTGCAGGTTGAACGTGAACGCACGGTCGATCTCAGCAGGCAGGTGCTGACATGACCCACAGCGGGCGATTACCGCAGCGCATCACGGCGGTCCTGGTTTACGGCCGCCTGCCGCTAGTCTTCGGCGGCATGCTGTGCGCCGTGGCGGTGATGTGGAGCCAAAATCCCGTTGTTTACATGATCGGGGTCATCCTGCTGTTTCTTTCCATGACCTTCGATCTGGTCGACGGCTGGTTTGCAGCCCGGTACTACCCCCATCCCCAGATGGCCCAACTGGCCGACCGCATCCTCGACAAGCTCATCTATTCCATCATTTTCCCGCTGGTGGCGGTCGGCTGCATGTGGCGCCTGCACTATGTGCTGCCGGACCCCAAGAAAACCGAGCTGCTGCACGCCGTGCTGGTGCTCTTCCTCGCCATCACCGTTCTGGTGCGGGACAATTTTGCCCATTTCATGCGCGCCGTCGCCCTGCGCTTCGATTATGAGCTTGAATACCGTGAGTTCACCCGCCTGCGTACCATTGTGGCCGCCCCGGTTGGTGCTCTGCTGTATGCCTATGCGTTTTACATACCGGACGGGTCCCCCTCCCTGGTCTACCGGTGGATCGCCCAGTTGGGGGGAGCCCCGCTGCGCACGCTGTTCTTCATCGAAATCGTCTTTCTCATCATCAATTTCGGCTCCATCGCCGGCTATATCCGCAAATACGGAACGCTGTGCCTCGATGAGCTTTGCCTGGGGAATGAACACCTTCGCCGAAAGATCTTGGCCTTTTTCCCCAATGCCCTGACCGTCATGAACGCCATGATGGGGCTGTTGGCGGTGTTTTTCGGCTACCAGGACCGCCTTCGCGAGGCCTCATTGTTCCTGATCGGCGCCGCCCTGTTCGACAAGCTGGACGGCGCCGTCGCTCGACGGCTGGGGTTGAACGAGCCGTTGCCGGGAGATGAAAATCGGCGTCGGACCGTGAGCCTGGGCGGACTGCTCGACGACATTTCGGATGCGGTCAGCTTCTGCATCGCGCCGGCCTGGATATATTATTTTCTCGTCTCCGACATCCAGGACCCTCTGATTCAATGGCTGCCCTACACCTCGTTGGCGGTGATCTATTCGCTGGCGGGCATCCTGCGCCTGGTGTATTTCACCCTGGACAAGCACCCGATCCCCGGGTTTTTCAAGGGCATGCCCACGCCGGCCGCTGCGCTCCTGGTGGTTGCGCCCATGATCATCCTGGGCCAGGCCCTGAACGACGGCTCCGAATCAGTCCCCTTCTGGGGGGTTGTCTCGTTCGGCACGATGATCGCAGCTGCGGTCATCATGAACGTTTACCCGATCCGCTACTTGCATATGGGCCGCTTCATGAGCCGCCACCCCTGGTTTGGAAGGGCCGCACTGTTGCTGCTCATCTCGGTGTTCACACCCTATTACGGGTATCTCTTCCTGCTGTTCATGTTGCTGTATGCCTTCTCGCCGCTGATCACCGGACGCATCCACCCCGAGGATGCCTCCCGGGAAACCCGCACCAAGCCGGCCCGAGCCCACTGAACGACGTTCACCGCGAACGATTTGAAATCCTTTCATGATTCTTTCTCAACCTCTTGCCAGATGACCTGTTCTGCACTATGAATAGGCACTCGACGACCACCCGTGAAAGGGGTGGCGTGGATTCCGGGCCCTGGAACGAAAATCCAAGCGCCCGGCCATGCTTCACCGTTGAACGTTCGACCGTGCGCAAGGCACGGGCCGGTATGGAAGGAATTACATTCCTCCAAGCCGTTTTCCGTTGCACTTCAATCCGGAAAAAGAGTTCAAAATCGCCGTTGGACCGTTTTGTCCTTCTCTGATGAAACTGAAAGCCTCTCCGATCCACGAGAGGAGTTTATGGCCAAGACTCAAAAGGCGTTGGGCCTTTGCCTCGGGGCGTCCACGGTCTCCGTGGTCCAGGTTGAACGGGACCTCGAAGGCGGGAAGGGCTATTCACCCCGCGTCATCGCCCATTCCCTGCACGTCCACGAGGGCGATCCCAAACGGACCCTGAAACGAGCCCTGGACGGCATCGACGCTCATTCATTTGACCGAATTGCCGCCACAGGCCGCAAATTCCGCAAGTTCGTCAACCTGACCTCGATCTCGGAACCCGAAGCGGTCGAATACGCGTATCCCTTTGTAAAGCCCGCCGGGGTTGACTGCCCGGCCGTGGTCTCCGCCGGAGGGGAAACCTTCATGGTGTATGTTCTGGACCGTTCGGGCCGCATCGCCAACGTCGCTACGGGCAACAAATGCGCGTCCGGAACCGGAGAGTTCTTCCTGCAGCAACTGCGGCGCATGAACGTCGGCCTGGAGGATGCCGCCCAGTTTGCGGCCGTGGAAAAGCCGCATCACGTATCCGGCCGATGCTCGGTGTTCTGCAAATCGGACTGCACCCACGCCACTAACAAGGGCATTCCGCGGTCCCAGGTCACCGCCGGCCTGTGCCAGATGATGGCGAACAAAATCCTGGAGCTGCTCAAGAAAGTAAAACGGCGCAGCATCATGATCACCGGCGGCACCGCCCGCAACGGCATGATGATCGAATACCTCCGCCGCGAGATCCCGGACCTGGTGGTCCCGGCGGAAGCCCCCTATTTCGAGGCCCTGGGAGCCGCCCTCTGGGCCCTGTCCCATGAAACCGCACCGTTTCCGGGCTTCAACGACCTGTTCGTGGAAGGTGCAGCCGCCTTCGACCGGCTGCCGCCGCTCGAGGATTTCCGCGCTCTGGTGGATTTCAAGACTATCGAGCGCGGCGTCATCCAGCCGGGTGATGTCTGCCTGCTCGGCCTCGACGTCGGCTCCACCACCACCAAGTCCGTGCTCCTGCGCCGTTCCGACCATGCGCTGCTGGCTTCGGTCTACCTGCGCACCAACGGCGATCCCGTGGGGGCGTCTCGTCGATGCTACCGCTCGATTCTCGAACAGGTGAGCCGACAACTGGACCCGAGGACGATTCACATCGTGGGCCTGGGCGTCTGCGGCTCCGGCCGGCAGATCGCCGGCTTGCACGCCCTGACCGACGGCGTCATCAACGAGATCATCGCCCATGCCACGGCCGCTGTCTATTTCGACCCGCGGGTCGACACCATCTTCGAGATCGGGGGCCAGGATGCCAAGTACACCTACATCACCAACTCGGTCCCTTCCGACTACGCCATGAACGAGGCCTGCTCGGCGGGGACCGGTTCGTTCCTGGAAGAGTCGGCCTTTGAAACCCTGGGGGTCAGAACGGAGGACATCGCCGGGGTCGCTCTGAAGGGCCGGCAGCCGCCCAACTTCAACGACCAGTGTGCGGCCTTCATCGCCTCGGACATCAAGAATGCGATCCACGAAGGCGTGGCCCATGAGGACATCCTGGCCGGCCTGGTATACTCGATCTGCATGAACTACTCCAACCGCGTCAAGGGCAACCGGCCGGTGGGGGAAAAAGTCTTCATGCAAGGCGGTGTGTGTTACAACCATGCCGTGCCGCTGGCCATGGCCGCGCTGGTTGGCAAACCCATCGTCGTGCCACCCGAACCCGGCCTGATGGGAGCCTTCGGCGTCGCCCTGGAGGTCCAAAAACGGATCGACAACGGGCTGATGTCCGAAAAGCTCTTCGACCTCGAAACCCTGGCCGGACGGGAGGTGGTCTACGGCAAGCGGTTCACCTGCCGCGGCGGCAAGGAGAAATGCGACCGTCGCTGCCCCATTGCCGTCATCGAGGTGGAAGGGCGGAAATATCCCTTCGGCGGGGCCTGCAACCGCTATTATAATATCCGCCACAACGTGCGCTATGAGGTTGAACGGCTCGACCTGGTGAGCTTGCGCCAGAAGCTCGTCTTCGAGACCCACGGCGTTGCGCCGGCCCAGGGGCCGGCCGCGCCCTCCCGAGGCCGCGTCGGGATGAACCGCAGCTTCCTTGTCAATACCTTTTACCCGCTGTATTCGCACTTTTTCAGCGAGCTCGGCTTCGACCTGGTCCTGCCCGACCTGCCCACCCAGGAGGGCATCGACCAGCGCGGGGCCGCCTTCTGCTATCCGGTCGAGCTGGCCCACGGGTTTTTCGATGCCTTGCTCAAATCCGAGACGCCGCTGGACTTCATCTTCCTGCCCCACTTCAAGGCCGTGCCGAACCTGGACGACGGCAGCAGCCGGCAATCCCAGGTCTGCCCCCTGGTACAGGGCGAGACCTACTATCTCCAAACCTCGTTCCGGCGCGCGCTCGACCGTCTGGCGCAGCGCGGAGCACGGCTGATCGCCCCGCTGATCGACCTCTCCCGCGGAATTCAAAACGCCGAGGAACCTCTGTTGGAGGCGGCCAGCCAGATGGGGGCCGGCCGCCGGTCGGCGCGGGAGGCATTTGCCGCCGCCATGCAGCAGCAGCTCGACTGCTTTGCCGAGATGCGCGCAACCGGCCGCCGAACGCTGGCCGAGCTCGAATCGGACCCGCAGAAATTCGGAGTGGTCATTTTTTCACGGCCTTACAACGGGTTTGCCGAAGAGGCTCACATGGGCATCCCCCATAAGTTCGCCTCGCGCGGCATCCCCGTGATGCCCCTGGATTTCCTGGACCTGGAGCAGGAACGCTCCAAACGGCACATGTACTGGGGCATGGGCAAGCTCCTCATGAAGGCCGCCCGCATAGTGGAGAAGCACCCGCAGTTGTTCGGCACGTATATCACCAACTTTTCCTGCGGCCCGGATTCCTTCGTGATCACCTACTTCCGGGACATCATGGGACGCAAGCCTTCGCTCACCCTGGAACTCGACAGCCACACGGCGGACGCCGGGCTGGAAACCCGCGTGGAGGCGTTTCTCGACATCGTCCAGGCCTACCGCCAGTTGATGGCCAAGCGCCTGATTGCCCCCCGGAAAAACAGCTTCACCCCGGCCCGCACCATCATCGAAGAAGGCCAGGCCAGGGTCGTGACCTCCGCCGGCGAACATCTGCCCATGGCCGACCCGCGGGTCACGGTGCTCATCCCCTCGATGGGCCGACTGGGCACCGAAGCCTTCGCCGGGATTCTCAAGGGGTACGGATTGCACGCCAGAGCCGGCCGCGAAAACGACGAAGTCATATTGAAGCTCGGGCGCGCCAACACGTCCTGCAAGGAGTGCCTGCCGTTGATCCTGACCACGGGCACGCTGCTCAGCTATATTCGGAACGGCAAACGGCCAGACGAAGTCCTGGTTTACTTCATGCCGACCGGCTCCGGTCCATGCCGCTTCGGACAGTACCACATCTTCATGGAGGACTTGATCCGGCGGCTGCAGATCCCGGACGTGGCCCTGCTGGCGCTGTCCTCCGACAATTCCTACGTGGGGATGGACAAGAACTTCGAGCGGCATGCCTGGTGGGCGGTGATCGTCTCCGACCTCATGGAGGACATCCGCGCGATGCTTCTGGCCAACGCCGTCGATCCCGCAACTGCCATGGCTGCGTTCGACGAGCAATGGGCGAGCATCCTGGCCGCCATGAAGCGGGGGGACTTCGAGATCCTGAAAGAGCGCCTGGCATCCTGTGCAGACCGCCTGCACCGCATCGCCCTCAAGCGGCCGACCGCCGCCGTGCCCACCGTCAGCCTGACGGGCGAAATCTTTGTCCGCCGAGACTCGCTGTCACGCCAGTACCTGACCGAACGTCTGGCGGAAAAGGGCTTTGCCACGGTCTGCGCGCCGGTAGCCGAATGGGTGCACTACTGCAACTACTTGGTGGATCACGGCTTTAACCAGGATCCCGTGACTGCCGTGCAGAAATTCAAGCTCAAGCTGCGCAACTTCTACCAGGGCCGTTACGAGAAACAGATCAAGGCGATTCTGGCGCGCTCCGGTTTGGTGCAGGCCAGGACGCTGGACATTGCCGCAGTCATCGAAACCGCAAGCCCGCATATTTCACCCAACCTGACCGGCGAAGCCGTTCTCACCATCGGCGGCTCGCTCACGGAAATCGTCAACCACGCCTGCGGGGTCATCGCCATCGGGCCGTTCGGCTGCATGCCGAATCGCCTGTCCGAGGCGATTCTCAGCGAAACCATGACGGCCCGGGAAAAACTGGCGAGCGACCCGGATAACCCGGCGGTGCGGGCGGTTCTCACGGACATAGACGAGCTTCCCTTTCTGGCGATCGAGACCGACGGCTCACCGTTCCCCCAGCTGATCACCGCCAAGCTGGAAACCTTCATGCTCAGGGCCGAGCGTCTCCATCAGCGCATGATGACAGCAAAGGGGCATTTCTGAGCGTTTTTTATTCTGGCTTCTTGCGGTAAGACCCGGAGGGGTCCGCGCCCGGGCGACCGGTTGAAGAGTCGGCTGACTGTTTGAGCCGCTTACGCGGTCTTGGACCGGGCCCCATCCCAAAACATCGCTGGAGCCACAGCCCTCAGGGGCATCTCCGGCCGCTTATCGAAGGACAGGCCTGGCCCGGATTTAGACCGCGTTAGCGGAGAGTTTCAGCCGCTCCGAAACGGGTTGCACGGGCGCAGGCCCCTCCGGGCCGCAGCGCCATTCGATAAAATCGCTCAGCTCAGGTGAAACCAGACAAGATCGACGAGGGCCTCGACCATGCCGGCGCCGGAATTCGTTAAGCTGCCTCAGCCCTGTTTGAACGGATCGGTCGCGCTGGAGCAGGCGCTGCTGTTACGGCGATCGATCCGAACCTATTCCCGCGACCCGCTCACGGTGGATGATGTGACGCAACTGCTCTGGGCGGCCCAAGGGATCACTCATCCGCAGGGATACCGCACCGCCCCCTCCGCGGGCGCCCTCTACCCGCTTGAGCTGTATGCCGTCATCGGACACGTGGTCGGGCTTCCGAGCGGTTTCTACCATTACCGTTGCCTGGAGCATTCCTTGGAATTGAAATCCACCCGCGATCTTCGGCCGGAACTATGCATGGCGGCTCTCAACCAGCGCCCGGTCGAAAGGGCCCCGGTGACGTTCCTGATAGCGGCCGTATATGGGCGGATGACCGCAAGGTATGGCGGCCGCGGCGTGCGCTACGTGGACATGGAAGCCGGACATGCCGCTCAAAATCTCTCCCTGCAGGCTGTGGCGCTGGACCTGAAAAGCGTCCTGATCGGCGCCTTCCACGGCGATGACATCAGGAAGATCGCCGATCTGCCCGACAACGAAGAGCCGCTGCTCCTGGCGCCGGTGGGGAAATAAGAGGGATGAGTAACGAGCAACGAGTAACGAGTGAAAAACTTTACGGTGGGCGGATGAAGTCACCGGAGCGCGCATAATTGATACTGGACGCCAAGAACAAAGCCATCTGGGGCTGGGCGCTGTACGACTGGGCCAACTCGGCCTTCGCCACCACCGTCATGGCCGGTTTCTACCCGGTCTTCTTCAAGCAGTATTGGAGCCACGGCACGGACGTGAACCTGAGCACGGCGCAGCTCGGCTTCGGCAATTCCATTGCCGGCCTGCTGGTGGCGGTGCTGGCGCCGGTGCTGGGTGCCGTGGCCGACCGAGGGGCGGCGAAAAAACGTTTTCTCTTGGTCTTTGCCTACGTAGGCGCGCTGGCCACGGCCGGCCTCTACTTCGTTTCGCAGGGGAACTGGGCCGTGGCCGTCCTGGTCTATGCGCTGGGTATCGCCGGCTTCTCCGGGTCGCTGGTGTTCTATGACGCCCTGCTGCCGGGGGTGGCGCCGCCGGAGCGGATCGATTACGTGTCCAGCCTGGGCTATGCCCTGGGTTACCTGGGAGGCGGGCTGCTCTTCCTCCTGAACGTCGTGATGACCCTTAAACCGCAGGTCTTCGGGCTGCCGGACGCAGCTTACGCGGTGCGTCTGTCTTTCGTTTCGGTGGCGCTCTGGTGGGGCGGCTTCACCCTGTTCATCGCCGCCTGGGTGCCGGAAGGCAGACGGCTTTCACATCCACGCAGCGGTGAAAGTGCGCTGGCGGCAGGGTTTCGGCAACTGGCCGGAACCTTCCGCAAAGTGCGCCACCTCAAGACCGTTTTTCTTTTCCTCCTGGCCTACTGGTTTTACATCGACGGCGTCGACACCATCATCCGCATGGCGGTGGACTACGGGCTGTCGCTGGGATTTGAATCCGGCGATCTGATCATCGCCCTGTTGATCACGCAGTTCGTGGGGTTCCCGGCGGCGTTGATCTTCGGCAAGCTCGGCGAAACGTGGGGTGTGCGCAAGTCGATCTATCTGGCGATCGGGGTATACATGGGAGTAACTATCTGGGGCGCGCTGATGACCAACCGGCTGGAATTCTACGTCATGGCAGTCATCGTCGGGTTGGTCCAGGGCGGCATTCAGGCTCTCAGCCGCTCCTACTATTCCCGCCTAATCCCCGCCGGCCAGCCCGCCGAGTTTTTCGGGTTCTACAACATGCTGGGTAAGTTCGCCACGATCCTGGGCCCGGCTCTCATGGGAGCAGTGGGTCTCGGCGTGCGGCGGCTGCTCGTGCCGGAAACGCCCACCGCCGAGCAGTTGCTCCGGATCGGACAGATCGCCTCGCGCTGGAGCATCGCCTCGATCCTGGTTCTGTTTGCGCTGGGCGCCGTGCTGCTTTATTTCGTGGACGAGGAAGAGGGGCGGGAGCAGGCCCAGCGGCTGTCCGCGGATTAAAGCCGCATGAGGAGCGCCTGGACCTCGGCGGCGTGGTTGGAAAAAATCCAATCAACCCCCCGATTGATCTCGCGCCATAGAGCATTGCGCGAGCCGATGTAGCCGGTCCCGGCCTTCTGCCCAGCGGCATGGTGCCGCTCGATGACACGGGTTTGCATCATCATGTAATGGCCAGCGATACCGGCATACCCCCGCTGCAAGGCGATTCGACTGAATTCCGATACATTCACCAACGCTACCGGCAAGAACGCCGATGGCGGGGCAAAGGGGGTCAGCTGGAAAGTTTCCGGCGAGAGGGCGAGCAGGTGGAAATCCCGGCCGGGGCAAAGTCCTGCAAACAGGTCTGCCAGAATCCGGTTCTGGCGAACGAGGTCGGGATAAGGCTCCGGTTTGATCTCCGCCATCAAGTGGACTCTCCCGCCGAAGCGGCCGATCACCTCGGCGAGGGTCGGAACGTGGGGGCATTGCCTTCTCAGCTCGTGCAGGCGGGAGTCGCCGACCCGCAGGCTCCGGCCGAAGACCCGCCCAAGGTCGGGGTCATGCGTCACCACCGGCTCCAAGTCCCGGGTCCAGCGGATATCGAACTCGATACCCCAGACGCCGTGATCGACCGCCGCATCAAACGCCGCCAGGGTGTTCTCGAAGACCCGGCGGCCGTCATGTTCCCCGCGGTGGGAAATAATGCGGCAGTCCTTGAGCCGTTCGATGCCGGGGTTTGGGCGAGGCAGGCGGGCGTAAATCTGATCGATCAAGGAAAGCAACAGGTTTTCGGCCCGCTCGAAAAAACCGCCCATTCGATTCTCCGCCGTCTGGAGACCCCGGTATCGTCGGGCAGTATATGTCCTGGCTTTCCACTCCGTCAAATGCAAAACAGCTAGGAAGGGTCCTGTGACAAGATGAGGACGGAATAGGGTCCTACGCCCACGTTCGCCTGAAACGGCATGTGGTCCATCGGTCCGCCGCCGGCCTCCGTATCGTAGCCCGGGTGATTGCCGAAATCGGCGCTATACCCCTGCCAGTCACTGTTGAATCGCACCCGCCATCGGCCTGAACGCGGCATCCCCAGGGTGTAGCTGGCATAACTGCGGTTGGCGAAGTTCGCGACGACCACGACATCGTCGCCCAGCCCGCCAATCTCCCAGCGGTGGAAGGCGAGGACATTGTCCGCAAGGTTGAGGTGATGGACGTGGATGTGCTGCCCGCTCAGGCCGCGCGTCAGCCCGGACTCGTTCCGGCGCAGCCGAATCAGGTCACGGTAAAGCAGGTGAATACCGCTGAACGTCTGCAGCCTGCCCCAGTCGAGCGGGACGTTGTCTTGAAAGGATCCGCCTTCGAGAAATTCCTGGCCCTGGAAAATCATCGGAATGCCGGGCGCCGTGAAAACCATCGCGGCGCCTAAGGTGGAGCGCTTGCGCGAAAACCAGCTGTCGGCATGACCGGGCCAGATGTCCTCCGGCACCCGCTTCTGGCCGCCCGCCACCTCATCGTGCGACTCGGTGTAGATGACCCGTTGGACGGCGTCGCCGTTGTACCGATGACAAAGGGCAGCGCGCACGGCCAGAAGGTCGCGGTCGGCATCGTTCGCGGAGACGATGGCAGCGCGGATTGGATGCACGAAGCCGGCATCCCATTGCGAGCTGAACCCCGCCCCTCCGCCCCCGGTGTCCCGGGTGATCCATTCGTTGTTCTGCAAGTCTTCGGCAATGGCGATTTTCCACGGCTGGCTGGCGCGGATCTCGTTGTTGATCCACTGCAGGAGGCTCCAGCCGTCGGGGAGGTCGCCGGCCGCATCATTGTTATCGCCGTTTCGGTTGCGGATGTTGACGACGGAATCGAAGCGCAAGCCGTCCAGGCGGTACTTGTTCAACCAGAATAACGCGTTGTCGCGGATATACTGCCGCACTTCACCCCGGCCGTAATCGGGGCGGGTATTGCCCCAGGGCGTGCCGGCCCGGCGGTTGTCATAGAAATAGATTCCGCCGTCGTGGTCGGAATCGGACCACCCGTCGAAGCGCCACAGGTCGAGATCCCCCGGGCCGAAGTGATTGTAAACCACGTCCAGGATCATTGCGATGCCGTGGCCGTGGGCCGCCTTGACGAGCCGGTAAAGGCCCTGCGGCCCGCCCAGCGCCGATTCCACCGAGAAAGGCTGCGCCGGATTGTACCCCCAGGAGTCATCCATTGAAAATTCCGATACCGGCATGATCTCGATGGCGTTGATGCCCAGATCGCGCAGGTAGGGCAGCCTCGTCAAAATGGCTTCAAACGTGCCGCGAGCGGAGCCCGGGGCCTCGTTGAAGGTGCCCACGTGCATTTCGTAGATCACGAGCTCGTTCCAGGACGGCATCTGGAACTTGTCACCGGACCAGTCGAACACCGGGTCGTGGATGATGGCGTTTCCGGAGGAATTGACCACCGCGCTCGCGTACGGATTCTTGCGCCAGAGCGCCGGCTGATCGCCATGGTGGATTACGAACTGGTATTCGTCGCCGATCTTCGCCCCGGGAACCTCGACGTACCAGCAGCCGCCGGCTTCGCGGGTGAACGGGTGAGCCCCGAGGCTCCATTGATTGAACTCTCCCGCTGCGAATACCGCCGCGGCAAATGGCGCCCATACCCGGAACGCGACACCTCCGGGAATCAGTATGGTTCCCATCCCCGGACGGACTGGCGGTGACTCGGCAGCTGACGGCTTTAATTCAAGCGAAGCCATGGAAATCTCCTTGGAGATGCGCTCGGCGGAATGGCTTGACAGGTCAGCGCCCATTTGCCATGAATTTACAGGTGCGGAACGCCACTGGCCCCGCTCGCTGGAGACTCTGGATGAGTGCAAAGATTTTCGCGATCGGCGACATTCACGGCTGCTACCGTAACCTGGCGCAGCTGGTAGACCGTCTGCCGTTCGATCCGCAGTGGGATACCCTGGTCTTCCTGGGTGACTACATCAACCGAGGCCCGCAGTCCCGCGAGGTGGTTGATTTCGTGCTGAACCTGCAGGCCAGCTGCGCCAGAACCGTTTTCCTCCTGGGCAACCACGAACATGCCCTGCTCAACTATGCGGCCACGGGCGATGTGGAAACGCTGCACTTGCTGCGCGGCATGGGCGTGGAGGCCACCCTGGCCAGCTACGGCGGCGCACCGATCCGGAGCCTGCTCGACCTGTCCTTCCTGCCGGCAGCCCATTTGGACTTCCTGCATTCCCTGCAGCTTTCTTTCCGTGCCGATCCCTACCTTTTCGTGCATGCGGATGCCGAAATCGAGGCCGGTGATGCCCGTCCGATCGCTCAACTGCTCGCCAGCCGGCGGCTGGCGACCGACTGCCCTCGGCCCGACGGATGTGTAGTGGTCTTCGGGCACACGGCCTTCCAGACCCCCCTGGTGGCCCCCGGCCGCATCGGCATCGACACCGGAGCCGTCCACGGAAATGTGCTCACCGCGCTTGAGCTGCCGCGCCTTCGTTTCCATCACGCCTGAGGCGCTTCGGTCGGGTCGCCTGCCCCTGCGCGGACGGAAAACCGGCCTTCCAGGAAATCTTGCGCCAGCCGATGAGGTGTCTGGTCGTCGGTCATGGCCGCGTCAAGGAGCCGACTGAAACCCAGGAGCCGGCCGAGCATGACCAGGCGTCCGCGAATCAACTCGCGAGGCGCTCCTGCCAGCGAGGCGGTGACCATGTCCTGGGTCACTGTACTGAAGAAGCCGTTGGCTTCCAGCACTTCACCCACGAATCGGGCTCTGCGTCGGCACTGCTCACCGCCCGTGCCCCCGCCTTTGAAGCGGAAGCGGATGTAATTGGCGCTTCCGTTGCCGCTGCAGACCGTATCGAGCATGGCGAAATGGAATTCGACCCGTGCATTCAGATTGAGGTAGTCCCTGGCCGCCAGGGCGTAATTGAATGAGCCGACCGGCCGGGCGCCGCGTGCATCCAGCAGCGCACGCGAGAACAAGCCGCCCATGGCCGCCGCGGAAGGCGGCGAATGCCAACCGAGCCCGGGGGTGGCCAGCCCCTCGCAGACCGCAGCCAGTGGTGTCGAGCGGATGTCGGTTTGGCCGAGCACCGTACGCGGTGAAGTGGAGGACAGGGCGCCACCCAGATCGATCACCAGGAAATGAAAGGGGACGCCGACATCGACCTGTTTGAGCAAACCGCCGGCTTGGGCCATAACGCGGTCACCCGCGTCGAACATGGCCAGAACCGCCATTTCATGGGCCAGCCGGACCAGGTCATGCACTGAACGACATTCATTCAAAGAAAACGTGGGGCCATAGGCATCGGTCAGGTTCAAAGGCACCGTCAGCTCACGGAGCCGGCCTCGAAGTGAGTCTACCGGAATTCGTCTGGAACAGGCCGTTTTGGAGAGGTTCGTGCCCTGTCGGCCTTCGGCGGCCTGAGTTCGGACGTGCGGGGGGGCTTCCGAAACCTGCCCATGGTCCGCATCCAGCACCACCCAACGGCCGTCGCCGATGACCTCGGCGGCCATGGGCGTACCCGTAATCATGGGAACGCGGTATTCCCGCGCAATACAGGCCAGATGGTCGGCCGGGTTGCCGGCTTCTACGATGACGCCTTCAAACTTGCAAAGATGCTGGGCGGCATCGATGATGCCCTGCGGCATCAGAAGAATCAAGGGCCCTTGGGAATCATCCGCCGCCGCCCGGAGTTCCTCTGCGGTGCGGGCGACGCGCACGCAGCCGACCGCTTTGCCGGGCGAAGCGCACGCGCCGGATGCCAATGGCGTACCCCCGGAAGCCGCAGCCCTGCGTTGCCCCGGCTTCGCAAGGCGCAACGGACGGGCCTGCAGAAGATGCAACCCCCCTTCCCGCGTGATGGCCCACTCTATGTCCTGGGGTAAGCCTTCCAGGTTTTCAATGATCCGGCCGAAGCGGACCAACTCCGCCAGTTCTTCGGCGGAAAGCAAAGCCTTGCGACGTTCCGGCTCCGGCACCGGCAGCCGCTTGAGTCCCCCGTGGGGGGCGAGGGTCTCGTAATCCGTTTTCTCCGCAACCTGCGCATCTTCCAGGTGAAGGGAGTCCCCTTCCCGGGAGGGTCGATACAGGTCGGCGGGTGCGGCACCGCCCACGGCCAGCGTTCCCAGCCCCGGCACGGCGCTGACCAGCATGCGGCCGTTGTCCGGAAATGAGGGATCGCAGGTCAGCAGCACGCCTGCGCATCGGGGACCGAGCATCACCTGGCACAGAACGGCCATATCGAAATCCGCCAGCGGCAGCCTGGCGTTCAGCCGGTAGGCGATGGCCCGCGCGCTGAATCCGCTGGCCAGCACCTCTTTATACGCCTGCATCAGAGCCGCTGCGTCGGTAATATTGAGAACCGACAGGAATTGCCCGGCGAAGGAGTGATCAAGGCGGTCTTCGGCCGCGCCGCTGCTGCGCGCTGAAACGGTTAAAGACCCTGAGCCGCCCAGCTTCCGCCAGCTCGCGTGGAATGCCTGGCAGAAATCCTCCGACAGGGGAGCCCTCAGGATGTCTTCTCGAATCCGGTCTGCTACGGCGGCGAGATCCGCCTGCCCGGACGCGACGCCCCGCAGCAGGCGGCGAAAGCTGTCCGACATCTGTGCAGTGTTCAGAAAATGCCGGCCGGCCTGCGTGGTCACCACAAATCCGTCGGGCACCGGCAGACTCATGCGCCGCAATCGAGCCAGGGTGGCCGCTTTGGTCCCGACCTGCCGTCGCAGCGCAGGGTCGATCTCATCCAGAAAAAGGCAATAGGGGGCCTCCACCGGCGCTTGGTCCAGGTCGGCCGTGAGCCGGTCGACGGCCTCGAAGAGCCTGGCGTGAACCGCGTAAAGTTCCTGGTGGCGGTCACCCGAGACCATGTTGAGGCCGTCCACCAGTTCGCCGCTGACGGAGCGCAGCTCTTGCCCCAATGACCTGGCTTCGACGTCGTCGGCCACGTCGAGAGCGCCGTCCAGGGCGCCGATCAACTCCAACGCGCGGCCGTTGTTTTCGAGGAAAATGCGAAAGGCGTGGTAACGGGCCTTGAGCTCCTCAAGGGCCTGCTTCTCGCGAGCCTGTCGGCGGTGGCGCCAAAAGGCGATCAAGCGGCTGTACATGGCCTACACGTCTCCTGGCTGGGAGGAATCAACCCGCAGGAACACCTCGGCAAAGACCCGGAAGAG
Source organism: Hyphomicrobiales bacterium (assembly GCA_050257775.1). Classification (GTDB taxonomy): domain Bacteria; phylum Desulfobacterota; class Desulfobacteria; order Desulfobacterales; family SpSt-501; genus SpSt-501. The sequence goes on along the minus strand of JBLMXM010000347.1, from coordinate 15,246 downwards.
TTCTTTCTGGTGGCGGTCCGTGCGCATGGCCGTGTCCAGTTGCCGCGTAAAGGTCGTCAGCGCGCCCATGGCGATGAGGGCCGACCGCAGGCATTCGGCCGCCACGAGCTTCAGTCGGCCCACTACCAGGTCTCCCTTTTGCGAAACATTGAAATCCAACGAGGCCAGCACGTCGCGAATGAAATTCGCCCGTCGGGTTCTGAGCTCCGCTTCGGCCAGTCCACCCACAAACCGGAAGTAGATATGACTGCGCTGGAGGTCGGCGCCGATATACGCATCGACCACGCTGAAGTGATACCCGAGTCGCAGGCTGAGGTTCATGTAGTCCCGCCCGGCGATGGCCAGGTTGCCCCTCATCGCATCGGCCGGGGCATTCAATGCGGCCAGGGATCGGGGCATTCCGGAGAGGATATCCCGCAGCCTCAGGGCAGGCGGAGTGCTGCCCAGTGCCTCCGGCCGGCGCAGGCCCTCCAGAAAGGCCAACAGCGGCTCCGAACGGATATCGGACATTCCGGGTGCCGGCCCGGCATCCGCGGCGATTCCTCCACCGATATCCAGCACGCTGATCTGAATCGGCGCCTCGATGCTCAAGCGGCGAGTGTGCAGGCCGCTCGAACCGGGGTGGTGCCGGTGCAGGTTAACCAATTCGGCCACGGCCTGCTCGTGACAGAAATGGATGATGTCATGGAAGCTGCGGCAGCCGTGGGGGCTGAAATCCGATGATTCGGGATCCACCAGCCGGAGGGGCTGGATGAAGCGCAGCAACCGTCGCAGGAGCCGATATTCCGGGTCCGTTGGATAAAGATCAGCCCTGGCCGCGCCGTACCGCAGCAAGGGCTCGAGAACGCCCTCATAGACAACGGTTTCGCCCGCGTCGACGGTTACATTCATGTCGGGCGTCACCTGCCGGAGCAGATCGGGAATGCCGAAAACAGCAGGCACGCGCAGTTCACGCGCCACGGTGGCCAGATGCCCGGCTGCGGTGCCGATCTCCGTCAGAACGGCGCCGGCCCGGGGCAAAAGCGGCGCCAGCCTCGGTGAGGCGGTGCGTGCCACTGCAATGGCGCCGGCGGGAAACGTCTCGAGGGGGAGGCCCTCAGCGACGTAAACCACCCGGCCAGCCGCAACCCCCGACTGCACGGTCTGCCCCCCGCGGCACCGCACGGAGGCCTGCCCAAGCGCCTCGGCCAGATCGGGGCTCGGCTCCTCGCCCGCCAGGCCGTATAACGGCGACACCCGCCGCACGACGCATATTCCGTCCGCCGGCATGTTCCAATGCATCACGCAGGGGGCACCGAGCATGCGCTCCAGGGCCAGGGCCATTTCCGCCAGTATTCGGACGGGCTCCGGGGTCAGCAGCGCGGAGCCTCTCAGCAGATTGGCGCCGGCGGCGTGGTGCGGCTGCCTGCCGTCGGGCAATCGAAAATCGAATGGCCGGGCCGCCACCTGGGAGGCCACGATGTCGAACGGATGTGCCCGGTGCAGCTGATAAAGATCTTCGGCGTCAGGTGCCTGCGGCAGACGGGCCGTGATCCTCAGCAGGTCCGGGCGTTGGCCGGCTGCTTCGCGCGTATGAACCGTGCCGCCTATGACGCCGGGGACGGCCTCCTGAACCAGAACGACCAGGAGAGGTTCGGGCAGGCCCTTGCCGGTCGCCGGAACCGCCGCCTCCGTCAAGACGCGAATGACGGTTGGGACTACTTCGCCGGCCGGCACACCTTCCTGCGCCGGCACAGGTGCCTCGTCGGTCTCGCCCAGGACCAACACCGTGACCGTCAGCGGCTCGTCGGCACCGGCAGCCACCAGTGTGTGGGTTGCCTTCCGGATGGCCTCGAGCACTTCGGCCCGGCGCAGGCCGGCCGGCCGCTCGTCCTCGACTGCTGTCCTGTCACCAAGCAGGGTCCGGCTTCCGGATGTGGTTACGACGAACCCGTCGGCCACGGATGCCCTCGAATGCCGGCGAAGCTCCGCCAGGCAAACCGTCTGCAGTCCGACCACCGGCTCCATTTCCCAGCCGACATCGGAAAATGGGACCACAGCCGGCGCCGCATCGGTTCCCGGGTCATCGGCAAGGATCTGATCCAGCTTGGCCCGAATCTCCTGGAAGCGGTCGTACAAATCTACATGGGCATTGCCGGTCAGGGCGTTGAGATTGTAAGCGACATGATGAACGCATGAAGACAATTGGCGGACTGACTCTTCGATGAAGGTGCGGTCGAAGATGTATTCGCCGCCCAGCGACCGTTCCATAGCGGCCATCAGCTCGAGCGCGGTGTTGTTCTGGTCCAGAATGCGGCGAAAATTATTGAATAGGGACTGCAGACGCCAGACGGCGGGGTTGTCGGGTGCCGGACTCCGGTGGCTCCTGAAAAACCGCTGCCACATGATCGGCCTCCTTTGAAGAGCTCAGACGGCGGGCCCCTGAGGAGGTGCCGACCCGCCGATACGTCGCAGATCCTCCTCTATCCGCCGGACACACTCCAGAATATCCCCTAGTTTGAACGGCTTGGCCACAAAATCGAACGCGCCTTTGTGAAAAGACTCCCGGGCCGTCTCCATCGTGGCGAACCCGGTGATGACGATGACGCGAGTCCGTGGGGAGAGCTCCTTGGCCTTCATCAGCACCTGCATCCCGTCGGCGCCTTCCATCTTGAGATCGGTGATGACGATATCGAAGGCAGCTTCTTTTAGTCTATCCAAGGCTGATGCACTGTCCGTAAAAGTCTCCACCGTGTAGCCCACCTTCTGCAAGGCCGACTTGAGGCGTTTGCAGACAATGGGTTCATCGTCGATGATCATGGTGCGGAGCCGGGTTCGTCCCGCCGTCGGAATTTGTTCAGCCATTTTGGTCTCCGATATCCTTCGCGATCATGCTCATAAACAGGTCCACGTGCTGGCCGATGTGTCCGTCGCTGTGCATCCGGGCGTCGAGTTGACGGGTATAGCCGATCAAGCAGCCCAGAACGCGCATGCGCGCCGCCATGCGCTGCAGGGAGAGCTTTTTTATTCTGCCTACCACAAGATCGCCGTGCACTTCCACACGGAAATCGAAACGTTCCAGAATTGTGGCAATGAACTGAGCACGCCGGGATCGGCGGGTGAAGTCCGTGACTCCCCCCAGAAACCTGAAATAGATGTAGTTGTCGTTGATGTTCTCGCACAGGTAGGCATCGATGATGCTGAAGTGATATCCCAAGCGCAAGTGCAGGTTCATGTACGGCTTGAGGATCACCGCCAGATTTCGCCCGATTCTCTCCGGCTCGGACAACGATGAGCAGAACGTGCGGGCCACGCTCGCCATGAGGCTGCCCATATCCACCGACACCGGATGGGTGCACCACATGCCGGGGGCGTCAATCCCCTGAAGCAGTTCCTGAAGGGGCAGCGACAAAATCTGATCCCGTGTGAGGGTCTTGGCCTCCGGCGGGCTGTCCGTGCCGCCTCCGGCATCGATCACCACCAGCCCCAGGGGAACCTCGGTGTTCAGGCGCTTGGGCGCTGAAAGGCGATGCGTTTCTTGGTTCTCGCTGAGACTGATGAGCGCCTCCACGGCTTTTTCGTGGATGTAGCGGGTAATGTCATGGTAGGTGCGGCAGGCCGATGGTCTGAAATTCTCGGCATGCGGGTCCATGAGGTTGAGGGGGCTGATCCGCTTCAGCAACCGCCGCAGCAAACGATATTCATAGGACTCCTCGAACACCATTTCCTCGGTGATCTCGAAGCGATTCAGTTCACCGATCCGGCCGCGGTAAACGACGTTCTGGGACGCATCCAGCGTGATCTCCTCACCGTCGTGCAACAACCGCGTCGCCACCTCCGTGTTGACCACCGCCGGCACGCGGTACTCCCGGGCGATGGTGGCCATGTGGCCTGTGGCCGACCCCACGTCGGTGATGATTCCGTGAGCCTTGCGCATGACCCGTGTAAAGCGGGGCGTAGTGAACCGGGATACGAGAATGCCGCCGTCGGGAAATGCATCCAGGTCGGCATCGCTGTCCACCCGCACCACCTTGCCCACGGCCACTCCGCGCTGGGCCACCATACCGCGCCCCGCGAAAACGACCTCGGCCCGGCGCGTGGCGTCGTCCACCGGCAGGCCTGGCCCGTCTTGCGCCGACCAAATCTGCAGCGGTCTCGCCTGCAAGATGTAGAGCGTTCCGTCGGCATCGAAGGTCCACTCGATGTCCTGGGGACGCTTGTAGTAGCGCTCGATCGTCATGGCCCCCTGGGCCAACTGCATGATCTGGTGCGGCGTCAGGCTCGGAGCCTGGCGCAGCTCGATTGGAACATCCTCCCAGGCCGTCCCGCCCCCCGGCGCCAGCGTGAGCTTTCGCGGCTTGTCGACCAGTTCCATGGAACGGATGCCATAGGGCGGGGTGCGCTCCACGCCGAAGGTGTCCGTCGCGACCTCGCCGCCGACCACCGGCGCCCCCAGCCCCCAGGTGGCACTCACCATCATCACGGCGTCCCCGGCACCCTGGACGTAACTGTGCAGGACTCCACTTACGGCCCCCCCTGCCATGACCTGACATCCGACCGCCATGGCGATTTCATGCTCTCGGTAGTCGCGGTTTAGACGGTAGCGCCAGGCCTCGAAGGAATACATGCTGGCCACGACCTGCCGATAGGCCTCGAACACCTGTTCCCGGCGGACATTGAGCATGGTCGTGTACTGTCCCGCAAAACTCGTCTCCCCGTCTTCTCCCCAGGCGCTGCTGCGCAAGGCCACCGCCATGGGCTGGTGCGGGCGGCGCTGCTGGAGTGCATCGAGCCTGGCGTGGACCTGCGCGATCAAGGCGCGTGGAAGCTCGGCTGATAAAATACCCTGTTGGATTTCCTTTGAAAACGTTTTGAGAAAAGCCTCGTCCCGGCGGTCCCACCGGGCCATGCCCTTTTCGACCTGCTCCAGCAATCCGTTGTGGTTCATGAAATCGAAGAACGCCTTGGTCGTGATAACGAACCCGTCGGGCGTCGGCACGCTGAGCTTGCGGTGGGTCTCGCATAGAACGGCCATCTTTCCACCGTCCAGTTCGGCCAGATCCTGATCGAACTCGAAAAGCGGAACAACGAGACGACCCTCCGGGAATTCATGCCGGCCGGCCAGCTCCTCTTGAATCTGGTGCCGGATGCGCTCGCAGGCCATGAACAGGTCTACGTTCTTGCGCTGGTTCAGCACGCTCAGATCGGAAATCAACTTGAAGACCAAATCTCCCAGACGGTCGCTGGCGTCCAGCATGTACTGGCGATCAAAGACATAATCGCCGCTCAGCTTGTCGCCCATGTCGGCAATCAGCTCGAGGATGCGATTGTTGCGCTCGAGGATGCTCTGAAATTTCTTGAAGAGCACCGGGAACGGAACAGGCCGATTGCGGAAATAGCGTGAGGGCAGTATGGCTTTCAGACCCTGCAGCATGGGCCATGCCTCCATGGCGGACGACTCCTCCTTTAATGCGCGCCTTTGCTTTGGAACAGTAACCCAATGAGAAAACCGCCCAGAATGGCTATGCCGCACGCCAGAATGCCGTACAGCGCCCCATGCTGGACGGCCAGGTCTTTCAGCCAGGCCGGGAGACCCACCAACCTCGCCGTGACGGGCACCGAAGCCTGACCGCTCAGGGTGCCGTCCTTCAAAGCGACGGCCTCCACCCGGTAACTGCCGGGAGCCAGGGCGGACGGCAGCTCCAACGCGCTCACGAAGGATTGCATCCCGTCGCCCTTCGGATCCATGGTAAAACCGCCCACCGACTCGGCACAGAGTCCTTGCTGTGCCTTCAGGCGCAGGAGTTCGTGGGGCGCATCAAAATCCGGGCCCGCGCCGGCCGATTCAACCGTCACGTTCCCGCGCAAGTGTTCCAACCGGTAGGGAACGGCGGCGGCACCAAGGTCGGCGAATGGCCGTGAGGCCTGAATGAGGCAGACATTGGGTACGTTCTTGAACGTGACCACGTTGCGGTTCATCCACAGCAGGCCGAAGACCTTGCCCTTTTCGCGCAGGTGCAGTTCCTCGGGATCTCCGGTGAAGCGCAGCAGCACATCGCTGCCCGCGGGCACCGTCCCGCTCACCTTCAGGGTGATCCCGTCATATAATGCGCCGATCCCGATCTCGGATGGAACGGCTGTTATGTGGACCCCCGGGTCGGCCAGCGCCTGTCCCGGCCCGGTGATACACAGTATCAAAAGAAGCAGGCCTATCCGGTTTCCGCAGCGAACCGTCATCATTAGTGCCCTCCCATGTACGCCAGCCGCACGGCCGGCTGGGCGAGCAGGTCGAAGAGCATCTTGCCCATGACCGCCAACACGAGCGAGGCCAGCAGGATCTTGAGATGGTCCCCATGGAGCTTACGGCCGAGTTTGGCCCCCACTTGGGCTCCGACCGAAGAGCCGACCAGCAGCAAGAGGGCCAGAACGAAGTCCACGGTGTGATTCTGGGCCGATTGCATGATGGTCACATCAATGCACGTAAACAAGATCTGAAACAGGCTGGTACCCACGACCACATGCATGGGCATGCGCAGCAGGTAGACCATGATCGGCACCATGATGAAACCTCCGCCCACGCCCATTATGGCTGCCAGAACACCCACCAGACTGCCGAGGGCGAGGGGCATGAGCAGGGAGAGGCGGATGCCCGAACGCGGAAAATTCATCTGCCAGGGAAGACTGGCGACGAATCGGCCGTACCGTGATTCCCGCGTCGGGTCGCTGCGTTTGGCCGTGCGCATGGATTGGAGGCTCTCCATGAACATGTAGCCTCCGATCAGGCCGAGCATCAGCACATACGTGAGGCTGATGAAAAAGTCGGCATTGCCCAACTGGCGCAGCACCTTGATGATCTGAACTCCCACGGTGCCGCCGGCAACGCCTCCCGCGAGCAACAGCAGCCCCATCCGGATGTCGACGTTGCCCAGCCGAAAGTGGGCCAGGGTGCCGGAGGTGGAAGCTCCCACGATCTGGTTGGAGTCGGAGGCCGCGGCCACGGTGGGCGGAATACCCATCATGATCAGCAGCGGCGTCATCAGGAAGCCGCCGCCCACGCCGAATATCCCCGACAGCAGGCCGACGACGCCGCCGAGCCCGATGATGGATAGAAGGTTCACACTGTTTCCCGCAATCGGCAGGTACACATGCAGAAATGAACTCATGCGATCCTCTCTTGCTTTTTGGTTTTGGGTGCCACCAGTTCCACCTTGCATGAAATCCTATGGCGAATGGCGGGCAGGGACCCCGATCCTTTTTCAGCGGACTTGATGTCACCGTCCGGCGGTTGATACACCAGCAGCGTAATGCGGTAATGGTTCACAAAGCGGATGATTTCGTCCTCGTAATGACCCTCCGTGATGAAATAGTTGATCTGGATGCCGTCAGATTTAGCCGCCTCAACGAGCAGTTCCAACCGCTGGCGAACCGTTGCCTCGCGCTCCGGGTCGCCATGGGGCAACCCCTCGCCGGACGGCGTAAGCACCAGAAGAACATGCAGCTTTGCGTCGATGCGCTTGGCCAACAAGCAGGCGCGCGCAAAGGCTTCCCACGCATCATGTTGGCCGTCGATTCCTACCAGAACGTGTTCCATTGCGCTTCTCTCCGGCAAGAGTGCATAGCAAGCTTGGTACCATAAGGCTTTTCTTATATAATATCTAATATTTACAATATCTTAATAAATAAATAGCTGACTATATGCGTTTTTCCTGTTTCATTTTGAAATAAATTCTGCTATTAATCTTTAAACTTGTTTCAAAATGAAAAGAGCCTAACCAAACCGGACTGCGCCGTCGCGGGCTACTGCCTTCCGGCGCATTCCATCCTTATCGGGAGTGAAAACGGATGATCAGCTGCTCGATTCCCAAGACCGCCGCGCTGTCGATCTTCGGCTCCATAAAAGGCCGGATCTTCATCCTCTTTGCCGTAACATCGCTCTCCATCGTTGCGCTCACCGCCTTCAATTTCTGGAACCTCTCCACCGTCAAGACCCGGCTTCTGCTTGGCGAACGCTACGACGACCTGCTCAACAACATTCTAGAAGCGCGGCGTTTCGAGAAGAACTTTCTCTTTTACAACGATGTCCAAAGCCTGGCGGAAAGCAGGGCTTATCTCGACCGCATCGACGGCCTTGTGGGCGAGCTGGCCGATGACTTGATGATCGTGGCCGGCCCGGAAACGCTCGCGCGATTCCGGGACACGCTGCATACCTACGAGCAGCAAACCGACATTTTCGCTCAAAACGGCGATGCGGACCGTGAAGAACTCCGTTCCTTGGGGAAATCGTTGATCGACTATGCCGACCACTTTCTGAAGATCAAGCGTGCTCGGATCCACCGGGTCATCGTGCGGACATCCATCCTGCCCTTTGCCTTTCTGGCCATCCTCCTGCTGCTGATGGTCCTGGTCATCAAGCTCATTTCCCATGGACTCCTAAAACCTCTCGACGTGGTGATGTCGACCACCCAGCGCGTTGCCCGGGGAGATTTCAGCGCCATCTATTTCGAGAGCAAGCCCTTGCATGAAATCGCCTGCCTCGTCGGCGCTTTCAACCGCATGGCAAACGAACTGGAGAACAATCAAGAAGATCTGCTGCAAGCCCGCAAAATCGCCGCCATCGGCACCTTCACCGCGGGCATCGCCCACGAACTCAACAATCCCATCAACAACATCGCCCTGACCGCGGAGAGTTTCCGCGAGGACTACGGCGAACGCATCGACGACAGCGGCCAGGAGATGCTCAAGGACATCCTGTCGCAGGCCGATCGGGCTGCGGATATCGTCAAGAACCTGCTGGACTTCTCCCGCACGGAGAGCCCGGTCTTCAGCCAATTGGAGCCGGCCGAGGTTCTGAACAGCACCCTCAACCTGGTCAAGAACCAAATCAAGCTCGCCGGGCTCAGGCTCGAGCTGTCCATGCCTGCCGGCTTGCCGCGCGTGCGCGGAAACCTGCGCAACCTGCAGCAGGTTTTCATGAACCTGCTGCTCAACGCCGTCCAGGCCACGCCGCCCGGGGGTCTCGTAGCGATCTCCGCCGAGAGCCGGCCGCCGGAATGGGTCCGCTTTCAGGTGCGCGATACCGGTCCCGGCATTCCGGAGGGGATCCGCCAGCAGATCTTTGAACCTTTCTTCTCCACCAAAGAGGTGGGCAAGGGAACCGGCCTCGGCTTGGCCGTCACGTACTCCCTCATCAAGCGGCATGGAGGGCGCATCGACGTTTCCAACGCAGCCGATCAGGGGGCGGTTTTTTCGGTTTGGCTGCCGGTAGCGGGGCCGGAGGAGCCGGCCGAAGTTATCGGAGGGGGAAAGTCATGAACCTGCGACTGGCCGTCGTCGATGATGAGGAAATCGTGTGCCGGCGCCTCAGCCAGGCCCTTTCCCGGGAGGGGTACACGGTTGAAGTGTTCCTGGGCGGGCGTTCCTTCCTGGAGCGCATGCTGCAGCAGCCTTTTGAGATCGTCTTCTTGGATCTGCGCCTGCCGGATATCTCCGGCATGGAGCTGCTTCCCCGGATCAAGGCCCTGCGAAAAGAGACCGAAGTGATCATCATCACCGGGCACGGCAGTATTGAGACCGCCATCGAAACCATCAAAAACGGCGCCTATCACTACATAGTCAAGCCGGTTAACCTAGCGGAAATCCGGTTGCTCGCCAAGGCCGCGAGAGACAAGATCGAGATGCGCGTCGAAAACCGGCGCTTGCGCGAAGCCCTCAAGGGCGATGCCGGGCTGGCCGCCATCATCGGCAACAGCCCGGCCATGCAGGGAGTCTTCGCCATGATCCGCAAGGTCGCCGCCGTGGAGTGCAATGTCCTGATCCAGGGGGCCAGCGGGACGGGCAAGGCGCTGGTCGCGCGTGCCATTCACCAGCTCAGCCTCAGGCATAACCAGCCGTTTGTGGCCTTCAACTGCGGCGGGTTCACGGCCGAGCTGATCAGCAGTGAGCTGTTCGGCTACGAGAAGGGAGCATTCACCGGTGCCATGGCCACCAAAATCGGTTTGCTGGAATCAGCGGCCGGCGGCACGGTTCTCCTCGATGAGATCGGCGAAATCCCCTTGGCCATGCAGGTGAAGCTGCTGCATGTCCTGCAGGAGCGGCGCATTTTCAGGGTCGGCGGCACCACGCCGATCGATCTCGACATCCGCATCGTGGCCGCATCCAACAAGGACCTCAAGCACGAAGTCGCCTTGGGCAACTTTCGGGAAGATCTCTTCTTCCGGCTCAACGTGGTCTCGATCGTGTTGCCCGAACTCCATGCGCGCCGGGAGGACATTCCCCTTCTCGTGCGCCACTTCATCGACAAGTACAGCCTATCCTTCCACAAACAGGTGAAGGGTATTCAGCCGCAAGCCCTGCAGCTTCTTTCCGGCTACAGTTTTCCCGGCAACGTGCGGGAGTTGGAGAACATCATTGAGCGCGCTGTGGCACTTACCGACACAGGGGAGATTGGATCTCAGGACTTGCCCCCGGATCTCCAAAGGCTGGAATTCGACACCATGGAAGGCGACGGCCTGCCCTCTCTCGATACCGTTGAACGGAGGTACATCCTGAAGGTATTGGAAAAGACGGGCGACAACAAGGGCTTGACCGCCCAGATCTTGGATATCCCCAGGACAACGCTTTGGCGCAAGCTCAAAGCCTATGGCATTGTGCGCGACTGAAAAGCAGTCTCTCAGCTGCGCCCGAGGGCTTGGCGGCAGGCCTCGGCCAGACGCCGGGCCTCCGCCTGCCCGGGGCAGCGCGCCAGGCACCTCTGCGCCTCTTTAAACTGCCCGAGATTCATCAGACTCACGGCCAGGCAGATCAACAGGTGCTCATCCCCGGGGAAATGCGACAATCCTTCGGTCAGGACGTCCGCAGACTCACGATAACGCCGGTCTTTCTGCTTCAGAATGCCGATCCCCAGAAACGCCCGGGCGTCCGGGTGGTAGCCGAGCGCCCGGCGGTACAGCGTTTCCGCCAGGAACGGCCTGTCCGGTATGGCCTCGACCCGCGCATAATCGCCCTGCTCGAAGGTCATAGCCAACCGGGAAAAAAAATCGGCGTGGAGCGGAAAGAATTCGAGATCATCGACCGGGTCGAGCGCCGTGACAAACCCCGGCAGGCTCCGGTAGAAGCTGCCCCGCAGGATATCGCCCCACTCCAGGATCTGCGCGGAGGTCAGTTTCGGGTCGCTCTCGAAGTACATGATGTCCTCGACGCGGTTGAGCCAGATGTCGTCGGTCACACCGAGCCGCTGCTTCATCTCGGCGTAGAGCCTCGTGCCGGGGAAGATATCGAGGATGTAGAAGACGGCGCCGAGCGGCTTTAGTTCCATCATGAGATCGATGGTCTGCCGGATGGTCTCGCCGCTCTCGCCCGGGCATCCGTAGATGAAATACGCCCGGGCCATGATGCCGTAGCGCTGAGTCAGCGCAAAGGCGCTGCGGATCTGCTTTGCACTGATCGTCTTGTTCAGACGTCTGCGGATCTCAGGCGAGCCGCTCTCCACCCCGTAGCTGACCTGGATGCAGCCCGCCCGCCGCATCCAGGCCAGCACCTCCTCGTCCACAGCGTCCACCCGCGAGATGGCGGCCCAGCTGATGCCGAGCTGCCGCTCGACGATCCGCCGGCAGACCTCGATGGCGCGGCGCCGGTCCAGGGTAAAGGTGTCGTCGCTCACGTAGAAAAACCGGCGGCCCCGCGACCGCAGGACGGCCAGCTGCTCAACGAAGTAATCCGGGGAGTGATATCTCACGCGGCGGCCCCAGAAGGCCGGCGACCCGCAGAAGGTGCAGTTGGCTACGCACCCGCGGGTCAGCGACACATGCGCCAGGTCGAAGTGCCGCGCCGGCATGGGCAGGGCGTCCAGTTCGCAGACCCCTTCCGCCGGGCCGGTCTTGAATGGCCGTCCCTCGCGGCGGAAGGCGAGGCCGGGGATGGCCGTCAGCTCGGCGGAACCAGGGCCCTCGAGCGCCGCGACCAGCCTTGCGAAGGCCGATTCGCCTTCGCCGACGACGATGAAATCGACCTCCGGGAAATGTTTCAGATAATGCTCCCAGAGATGGGTCGCGCCCACGCCGCCGAAGACCACGGTGACGCCGGGATCGATCCGCTTTGCGATGCGGGCGATCTCGATCCCTCCCCAGCGGTTGGCATGCAGAATCGAGAATCCGATCACCTGCGGCTTTCTTTCCCGCAGGGCATTTTCAATGCGCCCGGCGGAGATCCCGCGGTCGTGCCAGTTCAGGATCTCGACGTCGTGACCGCCCTCCTTCGCTACGGTCGCCACGTGATAGATGCCCATGGGCGGGGATTGAATGTCCTCAGGGTTCAGCCGCGGGTCGAGGAAATATGGGTAGATAAGAAGGATCTTCATGCAGCAGCATAATCAAAGGGATCGAAGGTTCCAGTGGCTGCGGCTGGGCCAAACGCCGGCGGCAGTCCCCAAACCTGCTAATTTCCATAGCCGTGAAATCGTGACTTGTCAAAGTCAAGACGGCCCACATCCGCGATTGACAGGTGTGAGTTAATCTGCAATGAAAGCCCTAGTTTCAGGCCGATCAGGAATCGGTCATGTCGACAAACCATAGGCAAGCCGAGCGACCAATTTCTCCTAGACCACTCGAGCCCTGGACCCCTTGGACCCTCTTCCCATGACCTGTAATCCGTTTCGGCTCACTGCTGTTTTCTTTCATCTGGAAGGCACCCTGGCAGCCCTGAACGACCGCGGACTCCAGGCGGCGGTCAAGGGACCGGCTGTGCGGACGGCTTTCGCCATGCTGCGAGACTGGGAATTGGGAATTGGGGTCATCAGCCGCCATAGCCACGACGCGGTACGCCGCTTTCTGAAGATGGAATTCCGCGTGCGGCCGGCGGACTTAAGGAATCTCGTTTACATTGAAGACCTCCGCGCCCGCGGCGGGCAGCGCAACTTCCTTCAAGCGGCCGCTAAAACAATGGGCTCCGTTCCTGAACGGTTCCTGGTGGTATCGGCCGACCCCGATGTCCTTCGCCTGGCCCAGGAGGCCGGCGCGGTCGCCGTCGAGTGGGGCGATGGCCCGCCGCCGGACCCGGCGCTACGGCCTCCGGATGTCCGGGTCGCCGGATTCGAACCTCTGCAGCGGATCATCCGCATGGGCATCCCTCTTCCGCCGGGCAAGCTCCCCAACGAGCTCCTGGAAGAAGTTCTCGCCGAGCTCACGTTCGAGGATCCATCACTCCTCATTAACCCGGGCGTCGGGCAAGACGTCGCAGCCATGGATGTCAGCGTCGACGAGGTCCTAGTGTTGAAATCGGATCCCATCACTTTCGCCACGGACGCTATCGGCCGGTACGCGGTGCTGGTCAACGCCAACGATATTGCCACGGCCGGCGCCGCGCCTCGCTGGCTACTGACGACCCTCCTGTTCCCGGTCGGCAGCACGCCGTCCTTCATTTGGAGCGTGATCCGCGAGTTGCAGGACTTCTGCCGGAAATGGGGCATAACGCTCTGCGGGGGGCACACCGAGATCACGGACGCTGTCAGCCGGCCAGTGGTTTGCGGGATGATGGCCGGCAGCGTTCGCAAGCGCGATCTGATCGACAAGCGCCGCATGCGGCCCGGTGACCGGGTGCTCATGACCAAGGCGGCTGCCGTGGAAGGGACGGCGCTCATCGCCCGGGAGTTAGCCCCCCGGCTCAGGGCCCTCGGCCTTAGCCAGGGTGAGATTCGGTCCAGCCGGGCCTTTCTGGACCGGATCAGCATTCTCCCGGAGGCCCGGCGGGCTGCCCGGTGCCCCGGCACCAGCGCCATGCACGATGTCACGGAGGGCGGCATCGCCACGGCCCTGGAGGAGCTCAGTGCCGCCGGCGGATTCCGGCTACGCGTGCACCTGGACCGGATTCCGGTACTTCCGGAAACCCGCCGGATCTGCGGCCTTCTCGGTGTTCATCCTCTCGGGCTGATCGGATCCGGCAGCCTGCTGATCTGCTGCCGGCCGAAATATTCGCAGCGGTTGGAAAGGGATCTAAACCACGTGGGGGTTCAGGTCACATGGATCGGCGAAGTGGCTGAAAAGGGATTCGGCGTACAGGGGTTCAGATGCGGGCGCCCCGCGCGATGGCCACGGTTTAAAGTGGATGAAATCGCGCGACTTTTCGCGGGAGGCCGGGGAGCATTCGTGCGGAATGGCCCGAAGCGATCTGCGCCTTGCGTGGACCGCCGCACATGACACCGTGGTTTTGCCAATGCCCCAGGCTTATTTTACCTTGATACCCCGATAGAAGAGGTCAAAAGCGAGCGCCAGCGTGTCCTTGAGGTGGTCCTTGGCATCGTTCACCAGCTTCTTGCTGGTCATCCACAGGATGACCCCAGAGAACAGGGACCAGAACGTGTCAGCCAGTGCCACGGGGTGGCGGTCGATAAAGAGCCCCTTGGCGACACCCTCCTTGAAGATCTGGACAATCGAGCCTAAGGACTTGCTCGTGAGATCCTTGATCTCCTCCAGCAGTTGAGGCGTAAGGTTCTTCAGCGTGTCGCTCGACTGCAGGTGGAACATGTTGATGATGATGAGCGGATCGAATTCATACACGTCGTACATCGCCTCCATGAGCGCCTTGAGCCTATCGTCGGGTCCGGCCGGCTTCATGGCGTTAACGTGCTCGATCCGAAGCAGCAGGTACTGGAGGATCCGTAGGGATAGCGAAGCGTAAAGCTCCTCCTTGTTTTTGAAATACAGGTAGAGGGTCCCGGGGCTCAGTTCGGCTTCTTGGGCAATATCTTCCATGGTGGCCTTGTTGAAGCCTTTTTCTGAAAACACGCGTTTGGCGGCAACCATGATCTGTTGGCGGCGGCGTTCCTTTTCTCTTTCTTTCCGTTCTTGGATCCCCATGCAGATCCCCCTGAATAAAGTTTTAAAAATAAATTAAGTTTTAGTAATTATTTCTCGTTTAGTCAAGCCGAAAAGGGAGCAAACGGAATTTAGCGATCTTATCGTATGACACCCGAGCCCGGAGGGGTCTAGCCCGAGTAGCCAGGACAGCATCGCCCAGGTCAGGAGGAACAAAGATGAGCGCTCCATTGAGCCCAAGCGCCAGCAGGGTCCAGCAGGTGCTGAAAACCCTGGGTTTGAACAGTCAGGTGACGGAAATGAGCGCGACCACCCGAAGCGCAGAGGATGCTGCCCGCGCAGTCGGATGCGAGGTGGGGCAGATTGCTAAATCGTTGGTGTTCAAGGGGGCTTCCAGCCATCGGGGTGTGCTCGTCATCACCAGCGGCGCCAATCGCGTCAACGAGAGTGCTCTGGCCCG